>JADGQZ010000359.1 GCA_017881345.1 Myxococcaceae bacterium
ACCGGCGAGGGCCTGGCCGAGGCGCTCGGACCGAGGCTCCAGCCCGGCGACACGGTGCTGCTGCCCGCGGCGGAGCAGGGCCGGCGGGCGCTCGAGGAGGGGCTCAGCGCGGCCGGGGCCATCGTCGAGCGAGTCGCCGCCTATCGCTCGAGCCCCGCCGGGGCGACACCCGAGGGATGGGCGGAGGTGGTCGCGCATCCGCCGCGGTGCGTGCTCTTCGGGTCTCCGCGCACGGTGGAGGCCTTCCTCTCGCTGCCCGGGGCGGACGCCATGGCCCGGACGGTGCGGGCGGTGGCGGTGGGGCCGACGACGGCCGCCGCGCTCCGGGCCCGGGGGTGGGAGCCGGCGGCGGTGTCCACCGCGCCGACCCCGCCGGAATGGGTGGAAGCGGCGGTGCGGGCCATCGAGGGGTAGACTCCCGGGCGCCTCCATGACCCAGGCCGCCGCCGTGGCGCGCACCAGCGCCGACTTCACCCTGAGCTTCGTCCTCAACGCGCTGGTCCAGGCCAAGCTGCTCAACCCGAGCCAGGCCCAGGACGTGCGGAGCAAGGAGATGGCCGCCCGCGCCCGGGTGCTGAAGCAGGTGGGCGCCGACAAGGACGAGGCGCGCTACACCGTGTCCCCCATCGAGGTGGTCGCGGCCTTCCAGGTGCCGCTGCCGGGGGGCCGGGTGCTGGACCAGGACCGGATCTCGGAGGCCGTCGCCGCGGCTGCCGGGGTCGGGTACAAGAAGATCGACCCGCTCAAGCTGGACATGGCGCTCGCCACGCGGACCGTGTCCAAGCCCTACGCGCAGAAGCACGTGCTGCTCCCGCTGGAGCACGCCGAGTCGGGTGCGCTGGTGGTGGCGGTGGCCAACCCGTTCGACCGGGAGCTGCTGGAGAACCTCCACCGGCTGGCGGGGATGCCCATCGAGCCGGTGCTCTCGGCGAAGGCGGACATCCTCAAGGCGATCGCCGACGTCTACGGCTTCAAGCGGACGCTGGCCCAGGCGGCCACCGACTTCGCGCAGCCAGCCGGGACGCAGCTCCAGAACTTCGAGCAGCTGGTCTCGCTGTCGGGGGGCGGCAAGGAGCTCGACGCCTCGGACAAGCCCATCGTGCAGGCGGTGGACTACCTGCTGCGCTACGCCTTCGACAACCGTGCCTCGGACATCCACATCGAGCCGAAGCGGGACAGCACGGTGGTGCGGCTGCGCATCGACGGCGTCCTGCACCCGGTCTACACGCTGCCCCTCGGCGTGCACCCGCCCATCGTGAGCCGGGTGAAGATGCTGTCCCGCATCGACATCTCGGAGAAGCGGCGGCCGCAGGACGGGCGCATCAAGACCGAGCGCGACGGCCGCGAGGTCGAGCTCCGCGTCTCGACCCTGCCCACGGCGTTCGGCGAGAAGGTGGTCATCCGGATCTTCGACCCCGAGACGCTGGTGCAGGACATCGCCCAGCTGGGGTTCGACGAGGACGAGAAGAGCGTCTTCGAGTCGTGGATCGACGAGCCGCACGGGCTCATCCTGGTCACCGGCCCCACCGGCAGCGGCAAGACGACCACCCTCTACTCGGCGCTGAAGGCGCTCTCCGGGCCCGAGGTGAACGTCACCACCATCGAGGACCCCATCGAGATGGTGTGGGACGGCTTCAACCAGGTGCAGGTCCAGCCGAAGATCGACCTCGACTTCGCCAACGCGCTCCGCCACATCCTCCGGCAGGATCCGGACGTCATCATGGTGGGCGAGATCCGCGACGGCGAGACGGCGGAGAACGCCATCCAGGCGGCGCTCACCGGCCACCTGGTGCTCTCCACGCTGCACACCAACGACGCGGTGGGCGCGGTGAGCCGGATGAAGGACCTCGGGGTGCCGCCCTTCCTGCTCTCCAGCTGCCTCCTGGGGGTGATGGCGCAGCGCCTCTTGCGCCGGGTCTGCAGCCGGTGCGCGGCGGACCACAACCTGACGCAGGACGAGCTGCTGGCGCTGGGTGCGCCGCTGCCGCTCCTCCCCGGCGGAGTGCAGATCCTCCAGGGCGCCGGGTGCGTGCACTGCCGCGGGACGGGCTTCTACGGCCGGACCGGCGTGTTCGAGATCATGCCGGTGACCTCGCAGATCCGTGAGGCCATCGCCCAGGGCGCGAACACCCCCGAGCTGGTGCAGCTGGCGCGCAAGGCGGGCATGCGCACCCTGCGCGAGGCCGCGGTCCGCAAGCTGGCCAGCGGCCTGACCGCCTTCGCCGAGGTGGTCCGGATGACCGCCTCGGCCTGAGCCCGACGCCCGGTCACAGGGGAGTGGCCTCGGGCGGCATCAGCAGGCCCGCCCGCACGGCCCGATCCAGCACCTCGGCCAGAACGTCGACCGAGCCGCGCGTGTCGGTGCGCCGCAGCTCGGCATCCCCCGAGCGCACGGTGTGCTCTCCTCCGAGCACGAACGGCAGGGCGCGCCGGCCGAGGCGAACGAGCCGGTCGTCGTGGAACGCGCGGGGCGCACGGCGCTTCAGCTCCTGCGCGAGCATGCCCATGTTCGCCGTCCGTGCCGGCTGGAGCAGCGGACCGAGGCCCGAGAACTCCAGCGTCTCCTCCGCGAGGATGACCCGCTCGCCCCCATCGCCGTGCACGAGGATGAAGTGCTCGGTGTCCTCGTGCGAGCCGTGCACCGTCGAGGTCGTCTTCCGGGTCATCACCAGCCCACCGGTGAGCACCGCGCGCCCCACCGAGAGCTTCCGCGTCGTCTCGGTGTGCTCCGTCGTCGTCCGCGCCGTCCGAAGGCCACGGAGCACCACCCGCACCGCGTCCCACGGGAGCGTGAGGGTCGCGCCGCTCCGGGCGGTGAAGCGCGCCTCGCCGTCGTCGAGGATGAAGCTCCGCGCCTTGAACCGCTCGCTCTCCGCGGGAACGCCCTCGTCGACGGCCAGAGCGACCAGGCCAGCCCGGCCGAGCGCCTCGACCAGGGCCGCCGCCCGATCCGGGGGAAGCCGGGCCAGCAGCGCCGGCGCCTCCGGCGCGAGTCGCATCCTGGCCTCGGCGGCGGTCATCCCCGCGGCGGTGACGAGCGTCGCGACCGCGACCTCGATGTCCCGTGGCTGGCTCACGCTGGCGACGAGCTGCATCCCGCCGAGGCTAGCTCCCTGGCTGGGCGCGTGCCGGCGCAGGTCCGCCCTGGCCGGCGGTGTCCTCCGGCCGACGGTCCGCGGACGGGCGAGAAGCTGACGGCGGAGCACGTCGCGCGGCTGCCCGTGCCCGGGCGTGGCATCTTCCGGCGCATGGAAAGCTCCTCCCGCGACGTGGTGACCGGCATCGAGGTGGTGGAGGACGTCACGGCGCGCTCGCGCTGCGACGAGGGCTTCCTCCACATCAAGCGCCTCGTCTGTCGCAACCACCGGGGGGACGGCTCCACGTCGCGCGACTACCGGGTGGACGTGGTGGACCGGCCCATCCCCGATGCGGTCGCGGTGCTCATCTGGCGCCGCGCCGCGCACGGGATCGAGGTGCTCACCCGGAAGACGCTCCGGCCCGCCGCCCACTTCCGCGCCGGGATGGCGCTCCCCGTGCCGGATCCGCGGCCGTACCTGCTCCTGGAAGAGCTGGTCGCGGGGGTGCTCGAGCCACAGGACCGAGGTGAGGCCGGGGTGCGCCGCCGCGCCGCCGCCGAGACCCTCGAGGAGGCCGGGTACCGGGTTGCGCCCGAGGACGTCACCCTGCTCGGCGGAAGCTTCTTCCTCGCCCCGGGCATCCTCTCCGAAAAGATTCACCCCACCGCGGTGGACGTCACCGGCCGGCCACAGGAGAGGCCCGAGGGGGATGGCTCGCCGCTCGAGGAGGGCGCCACGCTGCACTGGTGGCCCCTCGCCGCGCTCCTCCGGGCGTGCCGGACGGGCGAGGTGGAGGACGCCAAGACCGAGCTCTCGGTCGCCCGCTTCATGTCGGAAGGGGTAGGCGCGACCCCCGGCGGGGTCCCCTGACCCACCCGGGCGCCCACGAATCCGGGTGCTTGGCGTCGGCCCGCGGCCTGCACATGTCCGGTGCCATGGCCGATCCCGCCAGCCCCCGTCCGGTGCCCGTCCTCGACCTCGTCGGCGCCATCACGCTCGACCCCGAGTTCCGGATGGAGGACGTGCTCCGCGCGCTCGACAGCATGACGCCGGAGGAGCTGGAAGAGCTGGCCGCGCTGCTCGACGAGCACGAGGCGGCGGTCCGCCGGCGCGCCCGCGTCCTCGCGAGCTGAGCCTGGCAGCGACCGTCGACGGACCCGGCGCCCCGGATTAGAGGGTGCCTCGATGCAGTTCGCGCCCCACCCGGAGTGGCAGAGCGTCCTGATGGGCATCCTCGCTGCGGCAGAGGCGGCGGGCCCTGCAGGCGTCATCGCGTTCGACCTCGACTCGACCCTCCTCGACAACCGGCCCCGCCAGGCGGCCATCGTCCGGGACTTCGCCGCCACGCACGGCATCCCGGCGCTCGCGGCGTTCCAGGCCGAGCACCTCCTCACCGGCTTCGATACCCGGGAGGCGCTCGCCCGCGCGGGGCTGGACGCCGACAGCGTCGCCCGCTGGCTTCCGGAGCTCCGCAAGCACTGGGTGGAGCGCTTCTTCACCTCCGAGGCCTGCCTGCATGACGTGCCGGTCCGGGGTGCGGGGACCTACGCCCGCCGCGCCCACGCGACCGGCGTCCAGCTCGTCTACCTGACCGCCCGTCCGGAGCGGATGCGGCCGGGGACCGAGGCGGTGCTGCGCCGCTTCGGGTTCCCCATGCCCGGTCCGGGGGTTCAGCTCTGGATGAAGCCCGACGACCCCTCCGTCGGCGATGATGCGTTCAAGCGTTCCGAGCACGCCCGGCTGGCCTCGCTGGGGAGGCTGGTGGCCGCCTTCGACAACGAACCCGGGCACGTGAACGATTTCCGGTCGACCTTCCCGGACGCCGAGGTGGTGCTGGTCGCGACCGGCCACTCAGGGCGTGTGTCAACGCTCGAGCCCGGGGTACGTGTGGTCCCCCACCTGGCGGTCGAGACCGAGCCTCCAGAAAACCTGTGAAGACAGCGCCGCGGCGCGGCATGCAGTGATGGCTTGGAAAGATCGGCCTCGAGCCGATATGGACGGCCCCGCATGGCACCCGCGTATCCCAAGGACCTGCTGCTCTCGATGTACCGGCACATGTACCTCATTCGCCGGTTCGAGGAGCGGGCAGCGCAGGCCTACACCCAGGGCAAGATCAACGGTTTCTGTCACCTCTACATCGGGCAGGAGGCGGTGGCGGTCGGCACCACCGAGGCCCTCAACCCCGACGACTACCAGCTCGGCGCGTACCGCGATCACGGCTACCCGCTCACGCGCGGCGCCGACCCGGGGATGATCATGGCCGAGCTGTTCGGCAAGGCCACCGGGTACTGCAAGGGCAAGGGCGGCTCGATGCACATCTTCGACGTCGAGCACTACGTGCTCGGCGGCTACGGCATCGTGGGCGGGCAGATCCCGCTCGCTGCCGGGCTGGCCTTCGCCTCGCGCTACCGCAGCGACGGGCGGGTCACCGTCTGCTACTTCGGCGAGGCGGCGGCGAACCAGGGCGCGTTCCACGAGACGCTCAACATGGCGGCCAAGTGGTCGCTGCCGGTCATCTTCCTCTGCGAGAACAACCGTTACGGGATGGGAACGGCGTTCGCCCGCGTCTCACCGATGCCCGAGGTCTACAAGCGCGCCGCGGCGTACGGCATCCGCGGGGAGCCCGTCGACGGGATGGACGTCCTCAAGGTCTACGAGGCGGTGAAGGACTGCGCCGCGTACTGCCGCGCGGGCAAGGGCCCGGTGCTCCTCGATGCCAACACCTACCGCTACCGCGGCCACTCCATGTCGGACCCGGCCACCTACCGGAGCAAGACCGAGGTGGAGCAGGAGCGGAAGGGAGACCCCATCCCCAAGCTCCGGCAGTTCGCGGTGGACCAGGCGAAGATCCCCGAGTCCGAGTTCGAGGCCATCGACGCCGACGTGAAGGCGAGGATCGACGCCGCGGTGAAGTACGCCGACGAGTCGCCCGAGCCGTCGCTGGACGAGCTCCACGAGGACATCTTCGTCGAGCCCGGTGATCCGGACGTGAAGCCGCGCGAGCGCGTGCTGGGGATGAAGGTGGAGTGGCCGCAGCATCCGGGGCCGCAGGAGTACCGCGTGACCTGGGACCTCGAGCCGCGGGAGCAGGCCGAGGAGGCGGAGCAGAAGGCTGGCCTGAAGCAGCCGGCCCGGGCCTAGCGACGAGAGCGACGAGGACATCGATCGATGGCTGAAATTGCGTGGCGCGAGGCGCTGAACCAGGCGCTCTCCGAGGAGATGGAACGCGACGTCAACGTCTTCCTGATCGGGGAGGAGGTCGCGCGGTACAACGGTGCCTACAAGGTCAGCCAGGGGTTGCTCGACAAGTTCGGGAGCGCCCGGGTGGTGGACGCCCCGATCAGCGAGCTGGGCTTCGCCGGGCTGGGGGTGGGCGCGGCGATGGTGGGGCTCCGGCCGGTCATCGAGATGATGACCTGGAACTTCGCGATCCTGGCGATGGACCAGATCGTCAACAACGCGGCCAAGCTCCGCCACATGTCGGGTGGGCAGCTGCGCTGTCCCATCGTCTTCCGCGGTCCGAACGGCGCCGGCGGGCGGCTGTCGTCGCAGCACAGCCAGTCGCTCGAGGCGAACTACGCGATCTTCCCGGGGCTGAAGATCCTCGCCCCCTCCACCCCGGCGGACGCCAAGGGCCTCCTCAAGGCGGCCATCCGGGACGACAACCCGATCATCTTCCTCGAGGCCGAGCTGCTCTACGGCGTGAAGGGCGAGGTGCCTGCCGGCGAGCACGTGCTACCGATCGGCAAGGCGGACCTCAAGCGCGAGGGCAGCGACGCGACGATCATCACCTGGGCGCGGATGTACTACCTCGCCGAGCAGGCGGCGCAGCTCCTCGAGCAGGAGGGCGTCCACGTGGATCTGATCGACCTGCGCACGCTCAAGCCGCTCGACGAGGAAGCCATCCTCGCCTCGGTCCGGAAGACCAACCGGGTGGTGGTGGTGGAGGAGGGGTGGAGCTTCTGCGGCGTCGGTGCGCAGATCGCCGACCTCATCCAGTCGAAGGCGTTCGATGATCTCGATGCACCGGTGGAGCGAGTGACCGGGCTCGACGTGAACCGCAGCTACGCCGCGGTGCTGGAGAAGGCGACCGAGGTGTCGGCGGAACGGATCGTCGCTGCGGTGAAGAAGGTCATGTACCGGGAAGAGGGGAGCTGACGATGGCCACCGAGGTGCAGCTCCCGGCGCTCTCCCCCACGATGGCGGAGGGGAAGATCGTCAAGTGGCTCAAGAAGGAAGGGGACACCATCTCCTCCGGTGAGGCCATCGCCGAGGTGGAGACCGACAAGTCGAACCTCGAGATCGAGGCGTTCGACGACGGCGTGCTGCTCAAGATCCTGGTCAAGGAGGGCGAGACCGGAAAGGTCGGCGCTCCCATCGCGGTGATCGGGGCGAAGGGGGAGAAGGTCGAGGCCGCCGCGCCGGCGGCAAAGCCGGTCGCCTCCGCACCCGCCCCCGCGAAGTCGCCCGCCCCGAAACCGGCCCCTGCGCCCGACGCGCGGCGCGAGCAGCCGCAGCCGGAGGAGCGCGGGCAGAAGCCGGGCGGTCCGGCGCAGGTCGTCCCCATTCGCCGGGCGGAGGAAACGGCAACTGCCCCGGCGCAGGACGACGGGCGGCTCCGCGCCTCGCCGCTCGCCAAGCGGATGGCGCGCGAGGAGGGGCTCGACCTCTCCGCCGTGCACGGCTCGGGTCCCAGCGGCCGCATCGTGAAGCGTGACGTGGAGGCGGCCATCGGGCAGGGGCAGCCCGCGGCGGCCGCGCCTGCTCCCGCGCAGGCACCGCGTCCTTCGGGCGCCCCCGCCCCGATGTTCGGACGGCGCGAGCCGGAGGTTCTGCCGATCTCCGGGATGCGGAAGATCATCAGCCAGCGCATGGCCGAGGTGAAGCCGGGCGTCCCGCACTTCTACGTCACCGTCGACATCGACATGGAGGAGGCGGCGAAGGTCCGCGAGCAGGCCAAGGCGGCCGAGGTGAAGGTCTCGTTCAACGACCTCATCGTGAAGGCCGCGGCGATGGCGATCCGCCGGCAGCCGAAGGTGAACGTCTCGCTCCAGGGCGACCGGTTGCTCCAGTTTCACACCGCGGACGTGGGCATCGCCGTGGCCATCGAGGACGGGCTCATCACCCCGGTCATCCGCGACGCGGACCAGAAGTCGCTCGGCACCATCGCCGCGGAGGCGCGGGAGCTGGCCGAGCGCGCGCGGCGCAAGGCGCTGAAGCCCGAGGAGTATTCGGGCGGCTCGATCACGGTGTCCAACCTGGGGATGTTCGGGGTGGACACCTTCATCGCGGTCATCAACCCGCCGCAGGCCTCGATCATCGCGGTGGGCGCGGTGGCCGACCGGGCCGTGGTGCGCGACGGCAAGGTGGTGGTGCGCAAGACGATGTCCGCCACGTTCTCCGGGGACCACCGGGTGGTCGACGGCGCGCTCGGGGCCCAGTACCTCCAGGAATTGAAGGCGCTGCTCGAGCAACCGACGCGGCTGCTGTTCTAGAGACGGCCTCGCCGGCCCGGCCACGGCATCTGGAGTTGTCCCCAGGCGCGCGGCCCCGGGCGGCGGTCCTCGCGTGTCACGGGATCAGTGCTCCAGGTCCACGCGGCCCGGGCGAGCGGCGGCAGGGAGGCGACTCGGGCGACCCGAGCGTCCCTCACTCTAGGCGGCGACCCCGCCGGCGCGGCCCGAGGCAGTGGTCGGCACTGCCACTGCGGGAAGCCGGATGCGAAAGGTGCTCCCGAGCCCGGGCTCCGACGTCACCTCCAGCGTCCCGCCGGCGCGCTGGACGATGCTCCAGACGAGCGTCAGCCCGAGGCCGATGCCCTGCGCACCGCCGCGGGTGGTGAAGAACGGCTCGAAGATGCGCGAGAGGTGCGCCGCCGGGATCCCCGGGCCGTCGTCCTGCACCTCGATGACGACCGCGCCCTGCTCGTCGTGGCTCCGCACGCGGACCGCGCCCGACGGGGCCGCGAGGCGCGCATTGCGGACGAGGTGGACGAGCGCTTGCTCCAGCTGGCCCGGCGTGACGAGCACCTTCGCCGTGCTCTCCGCGCGCAGGCCAATGGAGGGCGCGGCGTCGCCGAGCTCCGCCCGGACGGCGCGGCGGACGCAGTCGTTCGGGTCCAGCGGTTCGGGGCGGGTGACATCCTGGCGGGCGAGCTCGCGGAGGCCCTTCACGATGGCCCCGATGCGCTGAGACCCAGCCTCCACGTCCTGGAGCAGCTCCCGGAGATTCGCGGCCAGGTCACGCGCCTGGACCTCGGTGAGAGCCCGGACCGCGGCGGCGGCATTGCCTTCCCCGCAGAGGCGCGCCGCGCGCTCGATGGAGTCCGCGCCCGACTCGAGCTCAGCCGCGGCGCTCCGCAGGCTGGAGAGCGTCCCGAGGACCGCGGTGAGCGGGGTCTGGATCTCCTGCGCGGCGCCCTGTGCCAGCTGCCCGAGCGAGGCCAGGCGCTGGTTCTCGCGCAGCCGTGCCTCGAGCGCGCGCTGGGCGGTGACGTCGCGGTAGTGAACCACCATGAGGTCCAGATCCCCGGCGGCCTCCGTCCGGAACCCGCTGAAGCGGACGGAGCGGCCTCCGGGCAGGGCGATCTCCGCGGTGAGGTCGGCGGCACCGGTCGCCAGGGGACAGCCGGCGCACGGCGCCACCCGTCCGGCGAGGAGCTGGTGGCAGGTCTTCCCCGGCACCTGGGTGATGGGAACGCCCGCCGCCTCGGCGTAGGCCAGGTTGGCGCGCCGGATGACGAAGCCGTCCTGGAGCGCGATGGGCTCGCGGATGGCGTCGAAGGTCCGCTCCCACTCGCGCTTGGCATGCACCACGGCGCGGGTGCGGAGATCGATCTTCGCCTCGAGCGCCGCGTTGGCGGCGAGGATCTCGCTCTGGGCCTCGTTCAGGCGCGCGGTGTTCAGCGCACCGGCCAGCGCCGTCGCCACCTGCGAGCCCCAGCCGGCGAAGCGCTGGCGCTCGGCGTCGCTGAAGCCGGCGCGTCCGGGGCGGCGGACCGCCTCCAGCACTCCCACCAGCTCTCCGGCGCGGACGAGAGGGATGGCCAGCATCGCGCCGGGCTCTGCCCCATCGCGGCGTCGGGTGGCCTCGCGCCAGGTCTCGGGCAGCTCACCCTCGCCGCGACAGACCGGCACTGCGTCGGCCGCGCAGGCCCCGGCGAGCAGCTCACCGATGGGCATCGACATCGGCGGCGCGGGCAGGGCGGGATCCGCGGCTCCCAGCGTCAACGTCGCGTTCTCTCCGATGCGCCAGCAGATCACCCGGTCGGCCGGCACGAGGCCGCGGACGCGCCGGACCGCCTCCCAGGCGATCTCCTCGGGACTGCGGAGCAGGTGCAGGGCCTGGACCTCGCCCGAGAAGCGCTCCGCCTCGGCGAGACGCTGCTCGAGCGTCGAGGCCACCTGCGCCGGGGGGGTCTCGGTGCCGCGGCCCTCCTGGAGTGCCCGGGCGACCTGGTCGGCGCGCGTGACCGCCGCGATGCCACCGGGCAGCGTGCGCGGGACCGGCCCGTCGGGGACGTGAAGGACGGCGCGGGCTCCTGAGGCGACGACCCGCGAGAGCAGAAGCCGCCAGCCGGGGATGGCCGACGCCACCACCGCGTCGGCCACCGCGGAGGACAGCAGGCTGAGGACCTCGTCGGGCGCGCACGGGCGGGGATCGAGTCCGACCCCGCGCAGCGCCTCGAGCAGCGCCGCCGTGGCCGGGGCGGAGCCGACGACCAGGACCGGCATGGGGGAGGACATCTCCGGACCGTCAGCCGACCAGCGCGACCGCAGCCCGGTCCTCGGAGTCGTCGAGGAGGATGGAGCCCGTGGAGTCGCGCACCATGTGAAGCTCGGGGTTCGCGGTGGCGATCGCCTGGTGGATCTCCCGCTGGACGCGGTCGATCAGATCGTTCTCGCGCTCGCGGCGGGCCCGCTCGACGGCGGCCCGGACGACGCCGCGGAGCTCGACGCCGTCCCACGGCTTGACCAGGAACCGGTAGACCTCGCCGTGCTCCATCGCCTCGAGGGCCAGCGAGACGCCCGCCGGGGAGGTGAGGAGGATGCGCATCGTGGCAGGCTGCAGGCGCTGGACCTCGTGGAGCAGCGCGAGCCCGGTGCCGTCCGGCAGCGCGGTGTCCGCCACCACCACGTCCAGCGGCTCTCGGGCGGCGATGGCCAGGGCGTCCTTCAGGCACGAGACCTCGACCAGGCGATGGGCCTCGTGATCGAGGGTGTGATGGAACGCGTCTGCGCTTCGAGCGTCCCCGGCGACGATCAGCACGGTGCGGCTGGAGATTGCCATCCTGAGCTCCTCTGTCCCGGGCGGTACGGTGTTCAAGCGCCGGGCCAGCGCTCGCTTCCAGCAATGCCGGGCGCTTGGTGACTCCCCGTCCGGGGTCGACCCCGAACGGTGGGGTGCGCCGGACCTTGCGAAACGATCGAGAGAGGTGCGATGCCCGCACACCCGATGGCTGGGCTGTCCTTCGACGAGAGCCGGATTCCCGCAGTGGTCTATGTGGACGCCGATCCGGGACAGCTGAGGCGCTTCGAGGCGCAGTTCGGGGAACGGTTCCGGGTGAGCCTGGCGTCCTCGGCCGATGGAATCCTGGATCACGTCGACGAGGTCGCCCCGGTCGCTGCGCTGCTCGCCGATCACCGCTCCGCCCGCGCGCTGCTCGCCGCTGCCGCCGCCGTCCTCCCCGACGCAGAGCGATTGCTGGTCGCCCGGACCGCGGAGCTGCCGCAGGCCCGGGATGCGGTCGAGCGTGGCGTGGCGAAGCGCTACTTCGTGAAGCCGTGGGTCCCGGACGAGGTGGGCGCGGCGCTCGAGGACGCGGTGCGCATCTTCGAGCTGCGCGGGCTGGTGCGCACGGCGCGGGCGCGCCTGGAGACCTCCGAGCGCTTCGCGACCCTGGGCCGGGTGAGCGCGGGCATCGCCCACGAGATCTCCGGCCCGGCTGGCTACATCGCGCAGAACGCCGCCGCGCTTCGCCAGGAGCTGGCCGGGGTGGCGGCGTACGTCCGCCGGGTGACGCGGATCCGTCCGGATCCGCGGGTGCTCGAGCAGCTCCGGGAGATCTCGGAGATCGCCCAGGACATGGAGGCCGGGGCCGAGCACGTCCGGCAGGTCTCGCGGGGACTCACTGGCCAGCTGCGCGGCGATGCCACGGTCGAGGGATGCGACGTGCGCGCCGTGGTGGAGCAGGTGGCGCGGCTCGTCCGGCCGGAGCTCCGGGGCCGGGCGATGCTGAACATCGCGGGCAGTCGGCTCCTGCTGCGCGCCCGATCGCTCGATCTCACGCAGGTGCTCATCAACCTGGTGGTGAATGCGGGCGACGCGGTCACGTCGATGGAGCGCCCCGACGTCGGCCGGGTCGAGGTCCGCTGGTTCCTGGTCGGTGATCAGGGGCGCATCGAGGTGGTGGACGACGGACCTGGGCTGCCGCCGGGGCTGGAGGTGGCCGGGCCTTCCCGGCTGGTCACCACCAAGCCGCCGGGCGAGGGGACGGGGCTCGGCCTCCCGCTCTGCCGGGACCTGGTCGCGCGGATGGGCGGGACGATGAGCCTCTGCTCGCCCCCCGGACAGGGCACGACGGCCCAGCTCGACCTCCCGCTCGCGCGCTAGGCGCCCGGCCTCCGACGCACCGTGTCGTGAGCGACCTGTCTCCCCCTCGCCGGGCGGAACCACGATCTCGCCATCCGGGTCGGGGTGGCTCGCCCGGATCGCCGGCAGGCGCGATCGACGGGCGCGCAATGCTTGCGCTCTGGACAGTGACCCGGTCCGCGGTCGAGTGTTCGCCCCTGGATTCCGGGAGGAGGAGCACCATGTCGTCGGACCGCATCGCACTGGTCACCGGAGGCGCCGGCGGCCTCGGGTACTCGATCTGCACCAAGCTCCACGAGAAGGGGTACCGCGTGGTGCTCACGCACTCGCCGAGCAACACCACCATCAAGGAGACCCTGGCCGACATGAAGGCGAGGGGGCACGACTTCCACGCCTACCCCGTCGACGTGGCGGACTACGACTCGGCGCAGCGATGCGTGGCGGCCATCACCAAGGACGTCGGTCACATCGACATCCTGATCAACAACGCCGGCATCACCCGCGACACGACCTTCCGCAAGATGACCAAGGTGGACTGGGACTCGGTGATCGGGACCAACCTCGACAGCATGTTCAACATGACCAAGCCGGTCGTCGACGGCATGGTGGACCGGGGCTGGGGCCGCATCATCAACGTGAGCTCGGTGAACGGGAGCAAGGGCGCCTTCGGTCAGACCAACTACTCGGCAGCGAAGGCCGGCATCCACGGCTTCACCAAGGCGCTGGCGCTCGAGGTGGCCAAGAAGGGCGTCACCGTCAACACCATCAGCCCGGGCTACATCGGGACCAAGATGGTCACGGCCATCCCCAAGGAAGTGCTGGACACGAAGATCATCCCGCAGATCCCCGTGGGCCGACTGGGCAAGCCCGAGGAAGTGGCGGGGCTCATCATCTACCTCTGCTCGGACGAGGCGGCGTTCGTCACCGGCGCCAACATCGCCATCAACGGCGGCCAGCACATGCAGTGAGCGCCGGCGCGGGGACGCGCGGGCGCATCACTTCACGATGGCGATCGGCAGCGGGGGCTCCGCAGGCCTCTGGAACCCCCGGCTGCAGAGACGAGGAACGTCCCCCACCGGTCCGCAACCCTCGAGGGGGACGGAGGAGGGTGGAACCGATGCCCTCGGTGGAGGAAGGCGCGCACTCGCCTCCTTTGCCGCACGACAGTCGGCGGTTCGCCCGTAGCCCGTCACCGCCGAAGCGATGAACAGGGCGCTGGTGAGGCCTCCGGCGATGATCCCGGTCCACCCGACGCTCTGATTGAAGCCCTGGAAGCAGGGACCGAACGAGCCTTGTGAACAGGAAGGCTCCGGGGTCGCGAGGGCGGCGATCCCGGTGACGAAGACTGCGACCGATAGCGTGGACAGCACGGTGTCCACGACCGGCGCTGCGACCGAGGACGTGCACTCGGGTGGTGTCTGGGGTCGCGACGTCTCGGGGCCTGGCCCCGCGGGCAGGCTCGGCTGCGGTCCACGGGTGAAGGCGAAGGAGCACCCCTCGGTGCCGATGACGAGGAGCATCACTTCCGCGAGGGAGACGATGGTTCCGGCGAGGGAATGTCCGGCGACACCCATGAGGCCCCTCGGGCGCGACGCGCGTCAGCTGAACGCGCGCTCCGGGCAGTCTCTGCCTGTCCTCGCTGAACCGCAAGGCGAGCCCGGAACTCGGAGACCTGCATCCAGAGTCACGCCGACGGGTGCTAGCCGCGGGGTCGGCGCGGTGGCTTCGCCGCAGGGATCCCGCTGCCGTGCGGGTCGTCCGGCCTCCACGGGACGCCGCGCTTCCGCTCGATGTACTCGCGGATGAGGCGACGAACCATCTGCGAGGGCGTCACGTCCTCCTCGGCGCAGAGCTGCTCGAAGACCGCCTTCTTGCGCGGGTCGATCAGGATCGTGAGCCGTGCGGTGCGGTCCTCGATTGGCATCGGGCGTTCGTGGAGAGTGACAGTGGAGTCGCTTCTGATGATAATACGATGGTAATGGGCGCAGTGTCATCCCTCTCCGTCCTGCTGGCGCTGGTCGCCGGATGGCTAACGCTGGGCCTGGCCGGGCTCATCCGACCGCACCACGTCGGATTCGTGGGTCGGGTCCTCTTCCCGGTGGGCGCGCTGATCGCCCTGGGAGTCGCGCTGGTGGGTCTCGGGGCGCTCCGCCCGGGCCATCCGGCCGAGCAGCTGGTGCTCCCGCTCGGTCTACCGGACCTTCCGTTCCATCTGCGGCTCGACGCGCTCTCCGGCTTCTTCCTGCTCCTGCTGGGTTCGGTGGGGGCGGGGATCTCGATCTTCGCCGCGGGCTACTTCCGCGCCGGCGAGGGGACCGCCCCGGGCCTCCTCTGCCTGCAGTACCACGTGTTCCTCGCCAGCATGGTCCTGGTGGTGGTGGCCGACGACGCCTACTTCTTCATGGTGGCGTGGGAGACGATGGCGCTCAGCTCGTACTTCCTGGTCACCACCCAGCACCGGATCCCAGAGATTCGCCGGGCGGGCTTCCTGTACCTGCTCATCGCCCACGTCGGCGCGATCAGCATCCTCCTCAGCTTCGGCGTCCTCCAGGGCGGCAGCTGGAAGTTCACCTTCGATGCGATGCGGGGGCCTGCGCTCTCGCCCGCGTGGGCGACGGTGGCCTTCCTGCTCGCGCTGGTCGGGTTCGGTGCCAAGGCCGGCCTGGTCCCGCTCCACGTGTGGCTGCCCGAGGCGCACCCCGCGGCACCGTCGCCGGTCTCGGCCCTGATGAGCGGGCTGATGCTCAAGACCGCGGTGTACGGCGTGCTGCGGGTGAGCTTCGACCTGCTCCACAGCGGTCTCTGGTGGTGGGGCGCGCTGGTCCTGGCGATCGGGCTGTTCACCGCGCTGTTCGGCGCGGTCTTCGCCGCGGTCCAGACCGACATGAAGAGGCTGCTCGCCTACTCCTCGATCGAGAACGTGGGGATGATCTTCTGCGGAATCGGCCTGGCGATCCTCTTCCGCGCCTTCGATCTGCGGCTCTTCGCCGCGCTCGCGCTGAGCGCCGCCCTCATCCATTCGCTCAACCACGCCTTCTTCAAGAGCCTGCTCTTCCTCGCGACCGGCTCGGTTCTCCACGCCACCGGCGAGCGCAACCTCGGAAAGCTCGGAGGGCTGATCCGCCGGATGCCCTGGGTGGCGGTGCTGGGCCTGGTCGGGACGCTGGCTATCGCGGGGCTTCCACCACTGAACGGCTTCGTCTCCGAGTGGCTGCTCCTCCAGGCGTTCCTCGCCACGCCGCGCATCCCGCAGCCCTTCGTCAACATGCTGATCCCGCTCGGCGCCGCGGGCCTCGCCCTGACCGCCGCGCTCTCGGCGTACGTGATGGTGAAGTTCTACGGGGTGATCTTCCTCGGTCAGCCGCGGGAGCCGGCCCTGATGAAGGCGCACGATGCGGGGCGTCTCGAGCGGGTGGGGCTGGTCTGGCTCGCGGCGGGCTGTGTGGTGCTGGGGGCCTTCCCCCAGCTGGCGCTGAGCGCGACCGCGGGGATCACCCGTACCGCGGTCGGCGAGGCGGTGCGCCCGGGCTCGTGGGCGTTCGTCGCCCCGCTGGCGCCGGGACAGGCCTCCTACAGCGGGGTGCTGCTCTGGGTCGGGATCCTGGGCGTCGTCGCGGTGACCTTCGTGCTCGTGCGCCGCCTCTACCACGGTCGGGTGCGGCGGACGGCGCCCTGGGACTGCGGGGACCCCTGGCAGACGCCGCGGATGCAGGACACCGCGGAGGGCTTCGGACAGCCGATCCGTCACATCTTCGGAACGGCGTTCCGGATCGAGCGAGAGCTCCCGTCGCCCTGGGACAGCGCCCCGCGATACCGCGTCCAGATCGAGGATCGGATCTGGCGCGCGCTCTATCTTCCGCTCGGCCGCGGGGTGCAGCGGCTGGCCGAGGCGGTGGCGATCATCCAGGGCGGGCGGCTGGCCATCTATCTGCTCTACGCGTTCCTCACCCTCATCGCTCTCCTGGTGTTCGTGCTGTGAGCGCCGCGGCCCTGCTCCGTCAAGCTGCCGAGGTGCTGCTGGCCATCGCGCTGGCGCCCCTCTTCCTGGGGTGGATCGGCCAGTGCCGGGCCTGGCTCCAGAATCGCTCTGCGCCGCCGCTCCTCCAGCCCTGGCGCACGCTCCGCAAGCTCTTCTGGAAGGACGCGACGCTCGCCGAGCATGCCTCTCCGCTGTTCCGCCTGACGCCCTACGTCCTGTTCGGAACGATGGTCCTCGCCGCGGCCATCATCCCCACGGTGGCGACCGACCTTCCCTTCGCCTGGGTGGCCGACGCCATCGCCCTGGTGGGCCTGTTCGCCACCGCCCGGGTCTTCATCTCGCTCGCGGCGATGGACATCGGTACCGCCTTCGGGACCCTCGGCGCCCGGCGGGAGATGATGGTCGGCTTCCTCGCCGAGCCGGCGCTGCTGATGGTGTTCTTCAACGCCTTCCTGATCTCGGGAAGCACGGCCCTGCCCAGCGTCGTCGAGCGGCTGGCCGCTCCGCCGTTCATCATCTACCCGAGCCTCGCCTTCGCCGGCGTGGCCTTCCTGATGGTGCTCCTCGCGGAGAACGCGCGGCTGCCCATCGACAACCCGGCGACGCATCTGGAGCTGACGATGATCCACGAGGCGATGGTGCTGGAGTACTCGGCCCGTCACCTGGCCCTGGTCGAGTGGGCCTCGGCGCTCAAGCTCTTCAACTACGCCTGCCTCGGGTTCGCCCTCTTCGTGCCCTGGGGCGTGGCGACCCGGGACTCCGGGCCGGGGGCGGTGCTGGTGGCGGTGGTGGTCCTGCTCCTCAAGCTGGGTGCGGCGGGCGCGGTGCTCGCGCTGGTGGAGACGGTCTCCGCCAAGCTGCGCATCTTCCGTGCACCCGAGTTCCTGGCGATGGCCTTCCTCCTCGCCGTCCTCGGTCTCCTCGTTCACCTCCTGCTGGGAGCATGACCGTGCCACCGCCCAGCTTTACCGCGCAGCTCCTGAATCTCTTCGCCGCCGGCCTGCTCCTGATCTCCTTCGCCATGCTCTCTCAGCGGAGGACGCGAAGCCTGATCGTGCTCTTCGGAGTGCAAGGGGCGATCCTCGTCGCCTCCACCACCCTGGTGGCCTACAGCGCCGGGCTGCGGCACCTGTACTTCTCGGCCGGGCTGACCCTGGTGCTCAAGGTCTTCCTCCTTCCGTGGATTCTCCTCCGGCTCGTCGACCGGCTCGAGGCCCAGTGGGACAGCGAGCCGATGATCAACATCCCCACCACCATGCTCATCGGCGTGGGGCTGGTGATCTTCGCCTTTGGTCTCGCCCAGCCGATCAGCGCACTCGCCACGACCATCACCCGGAACACCCTCGGCATCGCGCTGGCGATCATCCTCCTCGCCTTCCTGATGATGATCACCCGGCGCAAGGCGGTGACCCAGGTGATGGGGTTCCTGGCGATGGAGAACGGCCTCTTCTTCGCCGCGACCAGCGCCACCTACGGGATGCCCATGGTCGTCGAGCTGGGGATCGCCCTCGACGTCCTGGTGGGCGTCTTCATCCTGGGAATCTTCTTCTTCCAGATCCGCGAGCAGTTCGAGAGCCTCGATCTGCACCACCTCGAGAAGCTCAAGGAGGAATGACGTGGAGCTATTTCTCGTTCTCGGGGTTCCCCTGCTCGGCGCCGTGGTCCTGGCGCTGATCGGTTCGCGCCGCCACGCCGCGGAGGTGAACGCACTCATGAGCCTGGGCACGCTGGTCGCCGCAGCGATGCTCGTGCTCCGGGTCATTCGACATGGGCCGATGCTGCTGTGGCACGAGCAGTTCTTCATCGACCCGTTCAACGTCTTCCTGGTGGCGCTCACCGCGTTCGTCGGCTTCACCACCGCGCTCTTCTCGCGTCCGTACATGCGGATCGAGGAGCACAAGGGCCGGCTCACCCCCCCACGGCTGCGGCTGTACCACAGCATGTATCAGCTCTTCATGGCGGCGATGCTGCTCGCGCTGCTGACCAACAACATGGGGTTGCTCTGGGTGGCGATGGAGGCGGCGACCCTCTCCACCGTCCTCCTGGTCTCGCTCTACCGGACCCGGGCCAGCCTGGAGGCGGCCTGGAAGTACTTCATCCTCTGCGGTGTGGGGATCGCCCAGGCGCTCTTCGGGACCATTCTCCTCTACTTCGCCGCCGAGGGGCTGCTGGGCGGGGAGGGGATGGCGGCCTTGCTCTGGACGCGACTCGACGCGATCAAGGGCCAGCTCGAGCCGACGGTGCTGGCGCTGGCGTTCGTGTTCCTGCTGGTGGGGTACGGAACCAAGGTCGGCCTGGCCCCGCTTCACAACTGGCTACCGGACGCGCACGCCGAGGGCCCGACACCGGTCTCGGCGGTGCTCTCGGGGCTCCTGCTCAACGTGGCGCTCTATGCGGTCATCCGCTGCAAGGTGCTGGTCGAGGGGTCCATCCGGTATCTGCCCGGCCGGATGCTGATGGGCTTCGGGCTGCTGTCGGCGATCCTGGCGGCGTTCTTCCTGTGGCGACAGCGCGACATCAAGAGGCTCTTCGCCTACTCGTCCATCGAGCACATGGGGATCGTGACCTTCGCCTTCGGGATGGGTGGACCGGTCGCCAACTTCGCTGCGCTGCTCCACATGACGGTTCACTCGCTGACCAAGTCGGCCATCTTCTTCGCCGCCGGTCACGCCTCGCAGACCGCGGGCACCCAGCGCATCGACGGCATCCGCGGCCTGCTGGTCATGAGCCCGACCATCGGCTGGGGGCTGATGCTCGGCGCGCTGGCGATCCTCGGGCTCCCGCCCTTCGGAGTCTTCGCCAGCGAGTTCCTGATCCTGACCACCGCGATGCGGGATCATCCCTGGGCGACGCCGATCCTCCTCGCCGCGCTGGGGGTGGCCTTCGCGGCGATCTTCGGCCGGGTGCAGCCGATGGTGTTCGGGGAGACCGAGGGGCGTCCGCTGTCCCATTCCCCGGCCCTGCTCCCGGTCTTCGCCCACCTGGCGATCGTCCTCATGCTGGGCGTGTACATGCCACCGGCGCTGGCGGAGTGGTACCGGCTTGCCGCGCGGCTGATCGGCTGATCGATGACCCCTCTCGCCCTCCCCATCGACTCCACGACGCTTCCGGCGAACGTCCCGGCCCGCTCGGTGGTCGCCGATCGTGAGCAGTGGCTCGCGCTCGCCACCGCGATGAAGAGCGCCGGGGCCATCCTCTTCTCCCTGTGGGGCGCGGACGATCGGGAGCGTGACGGGCGCTTCCGCATCCGGGCTGCAT
>JADGQZ010000360.1 GCA_017881345.1 Myxococcaceae bacterium
CGCTCTGGGACTCGCTCGGCGCGGTCTCGACCGGCTTCGACGCGAGTCACCGGCTCGGCGCGGTCGCCGTGGCCGCGGACGGCACGTACCGGGTGGAGTGAAGCCTGGGGGGCTGGCAGCCGGGGCGGCACGGGGGTCGCGCGGGCGCCGCCGAGCCCCCAGCTTGAGCGCCATGGCGGCGATGCGCGAGCGGGCCTCCCCCCGGCGGGACCTTCGGGTGCTGGATCGACGCGGCCGGCACATCGGCTCGGTCCGGAAGATCGGGACCGAGCACCTCGAGCTCCGCCGCGAGCTCCGGCCGACCTTGCTCGTCCCCATCGCCGCCGTCCGCCGGCTCGACCGCGAGGGCGTGCACGTGGACGCCGTCGTCGTCGAGGTCCCGCGCGGCGCGCTCGAAGGTGAGCGCCCATCGACCGAGGCCGGGCCGGTGGTCCCTCAGGGCCGCGGACGCCGGGCTGGCTGGAAGCCTCGCCAGCTCAGGTAACGGCGGAAGTCGGTCCCGAACGACGCGACGCTCACCCCGACGGCGTCCTGGAATCCCTGCGGGAACCCGCCCCGCGCCCGCATCCGATCGAGGATCTGGAGGACGGTGCCGTCGCCGTAGCGGCGGACCAGGAAGTCGAACCCGTGGTACGCGGCGCCGTAGGCGACCGTCGGGTCGGTCCGGGAAAGTGTCCCGGCATCGGCCAGCGGATCTACCCCGGGGTGCGCTGCAAGCCACTGCGACAGTGACTCCGGCGGCGGCCACTGCGCCCCCTCGCCGGCGGTCAGCGTGGCCATCCCCTCGCGGAACCAGAACGGGATGCGGTCCTGGGGGTCCGACGGGGGTCCACCGACTCGCTGGAACATGAGGCAGTGGGTCAGCTCGTGCGCGAGCAGCCTCGTCACCTGCGCCCGCCGGATCTGCGCGGCGAGGATCGGGTCGTGCTCCACGCTCGGCGGGGCGGGCCACCAGCGCGGGTCCCAGAGCAGCACCTGGTTCCGCCGCGCCCACGCCGAGATGCCCGGGAGCGGCCGGTCCACCGCCTGCTCCAGCTCCCAGTGCGAGTTCACCACCGTGATCTTCACCGGCTCGTGGAGCCCACCCCAGCGCCCGAGCGCCCTGGCCGCCTCGGGCACTGCTCCCTTCAGGAGATCTTCGGTCGACGCATTCCACTCCACGAAGTCGAGCCGGATCGGGCCCGGCTCGCTGACCACCGTCCCCGGCTCCGGGCTCCGCATCGCCGCGCAGCTGCCGGACAGCACCGCGAGCGCCGCGGCCACCGCCAGGACTCCCCGCGCGCGACTCACCCGCGTGCTCCTGCGATCAGCCCCGCGACGTCGGCCACCGTCTCCGGCGCCGTGCCCTCCAGCGGGGGGAAGGACAGCAGCGCGACCGGGGCACGGGTGTGGTTCCGGATCCGCAGATCCTCGACGTTGCCGTGGTCGCTGCACACCAGCACCCGCGTATCCGCCGGCCGCCGGCGCAGCACCGCCCGGGTGAAGGCGTCGAACTTCGCCAGCTCCGACTCGGCGAGCGCCATGTCCCGGGCGTGCCCCGCCTCGTCGGCGAGGAAGTGCTCGAACAGGGTGAAGTCCACGCCGCCCGCAGCGCGCCAGAAGACGTCCGCCGCCTCGTCCGGGGTGCGGAGCGGCACGTCGAAGCCCCGCCCGCGTCCGCGCGCCCCCGTCAGGTCGTGCGACAGCGCCTCGCCGGCCCGCACCTGGTCCAGCGTCCGCAGCGGCACGCTGGCCGCGGCGAAGGCGAGGGTGGTCGAGGAGGGACGCAGCCGGCGCCGGGCGCGCTCGGAGATCTCCACCTCGGGCGCGCGCGCCGGCACGTGCGGGAGCCCGAGCGCGGTCAGGTACGCGCCCGGATATCCGTTCACGAAGGTCGCCCGCCCACCCGAGGCCACCAGCCGCTTCACCACCGAGGCGCGGAGGATGATCTCCCGGAGCGCCGCGTCCGGAAAGCCGAGGATGTGCCGGCCCACCAGCTTCGGTGCGGGCTCCCCGGTCAGGATCGCGGTCTGGTTGGTCGCGGACTGCGGCCGTCCGGGAACCCCGAAGGTCGTCTCGAGCAGGGTGAGTCCGCCACCGGGCAACCCGGTGCCGCTCCCGTCCTCGAACTGCGAGAGGAGCCACTCACCGCGAGCGAGCGGGTTGTAGTCCGGATCCCGGGCGCCGACCCCGACGCCATCGATGAAGAGAAGAGCGACGCGCATCGGACCTGCCGGCGGCGCCTGCTCGGTCCCCGCGCGCTACGCCGCCTTGGTGACCTTGCCCGCCTTGATGCAGCGGGTGCAGGCCCGGACGCGCTGGGTCCGTCCATCCACGGTCGCCCTCAGCTTCTGCAGATTGGGCAGGGACCGCGTCTTGGACTTGTTGTTGGCGTGGCTCACCTTGTTCCCGACCAGCGGGCGCTTGCCACAGATGTCGCACTTCCAGGCCATTGCCAGAGACTCCCAGGGACGGACGAAGCGGGGCTCTGTAGCCGAAACCGGGCCCAAACGCCACCCGGACCGCCCGGACCGCCCGGACCTACCTCTTCTTGAGGGGGTCCCGCTTCCGGACGTGCTCGTGCACCACGGCCGCAACCCGGGCGCCGGCCAGGAGCTCGCCCTCGAGGCCGATGCCCAGCACCGCCTCCCGGCCGGCAAACAGCACGTGCCTGACCGGGGTGCGGACACCCAGGCCCTCGAGGCCGGTGGGGGAGCCATCGGCCGCCTCGTAGACCAGCCGTGGCCCCGCGCCGCCCAGCGCGCCCGGTCCGTCGACCAGCGGCACCGACCGCGCCACCCTCTGGGCCACCGAGAAGGGCAGCAGCGCCTCGAGCGTGCGCTCGAGTCCCGCGGCCGGGAGCCGCAGTCCCGACTCCCCGGCATCGCGCACGCCCGAGCCGACCAGCGCCGACGCGCTCACCGTCCGGAGTGACTCCTCGTCGCCGCGCGCGCCCGCTCGCCGCGTCGCCTGCACCTGGATCCACACCGGCCCGCTCTGGCCGCCGTCCATCAGGACGAGCTCGCCCATTCCCCGCGGGAGCACCTTCTCCGGAACCACCCAGTGCACCGTGAGCACCAGCCGCTTCGGGGTGAGCCCGCCGAGGTGCTCGGCCAGCTTCCGTCCCGGGCCCTCCTCGGGGAGCAGGCCGGTCAGGAGCCCCGGGTCCATGGCCGCCACCAGCCACTGCGCCCGGTACACCGCCTCGGCGCCGCGGACCCGGAGCGTCACCTGGGGGCCCTCGAAGTCGATGCCCTCCACCGCCCGCCCGGCGAGACCTTCCTGCGGCAGGAGCGTCCCGCCGAGCTCGGTGAAGCGCTTTCCGAGCGCTTCGCGCAGTCCCTCACGGCCCCCCGGGAGCCGCATCGGGGCCTTGAGCAGCTGCGCCAGCACCCGCGTCACCGCGAGCGGTCCCGCCGGCTCCTGCTGGACGAGGAAGGGGACGAGGCCCGCCAGCAACACCTCGAGCGGCTCGTCCCGGGAGAGCGGAGAGGGGCTCCTCAGTCCCTCGACCCGCGCCGCCCGCCGCCCCAGGCGGAAGCGCTCCAGCCAGCCCCTCGGAGCGAAGTCGTCCAGGAAGCGGAAGAACGGGTCCGACGTCTCCGGCATCGCCGCCAGCGCGCCGAGCGTCTCGGCGACGCGCGTCCCTCCGGAGCCGAACTCACGCTGCAGCTCGGCGAGCCTCCGCGGAGCGTCGTTCGGCAGGTCCAGGC
This sequence comes from Myxococcaceae bacterium, assembly GCA_017881345.1. Lineage (GTDB taxonomy): Bacteria > Myxococcota > Myxococcia > Myxococcales > Myxococcaceae > RPRB01. The sequence continues at coordinate 3,693 of JADGQZ010000360.1, forward strand.
GGTGCCGCGGCAGGACGATCTGCCAGGGCCCGGCCGGCTTCAGCGCCCGCTGGAACCCGGTGGTCAGCCCGAGCTCGGTGAATGAGCTCTCCACCATCGGCCAGGAGCGGAACGGCGGGACGATGTAGGGCGGCGAGGTGAAGAGGAACCCGTCGTGCTCGTACCCGGGCGCGAGCTGGGCGTGCTCGGCCCAGAGGACCCGGAGGCCGCGCTTGGCCAGGAGCGCCGCCGCCAGCGCGCCGCCGAGCTCGGCCCCGAGCACCAGCACGTCGTACACGTGGCGCGACGGCCCGGGCGCGATGCGCGGTCGTGGCGGAAGCGTCGGCACGTCTCAGACACGCCCCGGGTTGACGAGCGCCAGCCCCAGGGTCTCGGGTGCGCCCCCGGCCACGTGGACTCGCCGGCCCTCGACCCGGAGCCGCCCCGCGGCGAGCAGCCCCAGCGCCAGGGGGAAGAGCCGGTGCTCCTGCTCCTGGATGCGCCGCTGCAGCGACTCCTCGGTGTCCGCGTCGAGCACCGGCACCGCGGCCTGCACGACGATGGGACCGGTGTCCGTCCCCTCGTCCACGAGATGGACGGTGCAACCGGTCATCTTCACTCCGTGCTCCAGCGCCTGCCGGTGCGCGTGCAGGCCAGGAAAGCTCGGGAGCAGGGCAGGGTGGACGTTGAGCACGCCGCCCGGGAAGGCGCGGAGGAACGTGGGGCCGACCAGCCGCATGAAGCCGGCGAGGCAGGCGATGCCGCAGCCGAACGGGGCGATGGTCTCGACCAGCGCCCGGTCGTAGGCGGCGCGATCCGCGTAGCCCTGGTGAGGCAGCACCCGGGTCGGTACCCCGGCGAGCGTCGCCCGCTCGAGCGCGCGGACGCCCGGGACGTTGGAGACCACCACCGCGATCCGGGCCGGATAGCCCGGGGCCACTGCGGCGTCGAGCAGGGACTGGAGGTTGGTGCCCGAGCCCGAGACGAGCACCGCGACTTGCGCGGCGCTCACCGGACGATGACCGCCGTGGGCTCGCCCGAGGATGCTTCCACCCGGCCCACCTCCCAGGCGGGCACACCGCGCGCGGCGAGCAGCGCGAGCGCCGGCTGCACCGCGGCAGGAGGCACCACCGCCACCATGCCCAGACCCATGTTGAAGGTGGAGTCCATCTCCGCGTCGGACACCCCGCCGAGCCGCTGGAGCCAGTCGAACACCGCCGGCCGGGGCCAGCGGCGCGCCTCCAGCACCGCGCGGGTGCCGTCCGGAAGACAGCGGGGCACGTTGCCCGGCAGGCCGCTCCCGGTGATGTGGGCGAGCCCGCGCACCTCGACCGCGCCCAGGAGCGACAGCACGTCCTTCACGTAGATGCGCGTCGGCTCGAGCAGCACCTCGGACACGGTCTTGCCGCCGAGCTCGGGGGGACGTGCATCGAGCGCGAGCCGCGCGTCGGAGAGGATGCGGCGGACCAGGCTGAACCCGTTGGAGTGCACCCCGCTGCTGGCGAGCCCGAGCAGGGCATCCCCCGGACGGATCGATCGCCCGGTGAGGATGCGCGACCGCTCCACCACCCCCACGCAGAAGCCTGCGAGGTCGTACTCGTTGCCGTGCGAGCCAGGATGCTCGGCGGTCTCGCCGCCGAGGAGGGTGCATCCGGCGCGGGCACACCCCTCGGCCACGCCGGCCACCACCTGCGCCGCCTGCTCCACGTCGAGCCGTCCGGTGGCGAGGTAGTCGAGGAAGAAGAGCGGCTCGGCGCCCGAGGTGAGGACGTCGTTGACGCTCATCGCCACCAGGTCGATGCCGACCGTGTCGTGCTTGCCGGCGGCGATGGCGAGCTTGATCTTCGTGCCCACACCGTCGGTGCCGGAGACCAGCACTGGCTCACGGTACTTCCCCGGGGGGATGGCGAAGAGGCCCCCGAAGCCGCCCACACCCGAGACCACCTCGGGGCGGAGGGTGCGCGCGGCGAGCGGCTTGATGCGCTCGACCAGGGCGTCACCCGCCTCGATGTCGACGCCGGCGTCCTTGTAGGTGAGTCCCATGCCCCGGGGCGTCCTTCTACGCGATCTGACCCACGCCGACGAGCGCCGTCCTCTTGCCGCGCGCCCCCCGCCCGGTCGTAGGCTTGGCGGTGCGTGCTGCCCGAGCGCCTCCGGTGGGTGAGCCGTCGCAAGTACGAGCTGGTGGGGCTCGCCGTGGCCGTGTCCATGGCGCTCCTCCACCTGGGCACGGACGGACGGCAGGCGGGCACCCGCACCGGCCCGGCCATGGCAATGGTTCGCCTCCTCTCCTCGCTCGAGGGCCGCGTCTCGGACCTCCAGATCCGGGCCCGTGGCGTTCGCGCACCGCACCCCGACGTGGTGGTGGTGGCGGTCGACGAGCGGTCGGTGCAGCGCCACGGGCGCTGGCCCTGGCGGCGTGAGCTGATCGCCGAGGCCATCTCCCGGCTGGACGCGGCGGGGCCCGCCGCCATCGGGCTCGACATCACCTTCACCGACCTGGACCCCGGCTCGGAATCGGCGGCGATGGGCGAGGCGGCGGAGGCGCTGGGGCGCGCGGTCGCGGGGCTGCCCGAGCCATCGCGCCAGCCCTTCACCCCGGTGCTGGCCGGGCTCCGGGCCCGGGCCGCCGGAGGCGGGGACGCCGCGCTCGCCCGGGCGCTGACCGCATCGGCTGCGCTGGTGCAGGGCGTGTCGGCGTACGGGTCGGGGGAGGCCCAGGACTACGTCGCCCAGCTCGCGACTGCCGAGGTGCTCCTCCGTCCGCGCATGCTGACCCGCTTCCCGGGGCCCTCCGGGAGGTCGTTCTTCGAGGTCCCGCTCGATCGGGGCATCGCCGACCGCTTCGTCTCCGCCCAGGTGCCGCTCCCCCAGCTGCTCCCGCCGGGGCAGCCCCTGGGCCACTTCAACGTGGTCCGCGACGACGACGGCGTGGTGCGGCTCACTCCACCGTTCGTCCAGCTCGAGCACCCGCCCGGGCTGCTCCCCTCGCTCGAGCTGCAGACCGCAGCCGTGGCGCTCGGGGCGTCGGTCGAGCCGGTGTGGGACCCGGAGCAGTCGCAGCTGGTCGCCGCGCGCCTCCGCAAGGACGGGCAGACCCTCCGCACCGTGCCGCTCTCGGGCAACCGCCCCCGGGCGCGCATCGACTACCCGGGGACGGCGGAGGTGTTTCACACGCTCTCTCTCGCCGACGTCCTGGACGGCCGGGTGCCGGACCAGGCGCTCCGGGGCAAGGCGGCGCTGGTGGGGGTGACCCTGGTCGGCCAGTACGACCAGGTGGTGACGCCGTTCCGGAACGTCGAGGCCGGCATCTATGCCCACGCCGCGATGCTCTCCAGCATCCTCTCCGGTCGCTTCCTTCAGCGCGGTGCGAGCGCGGTGCTGGCCGAGCTGATCTTCATGCTCGGGGTCGGCCTCTTCCTCGGCCTGGTGCTCCCGCGCGCCGCTCCGTGGCTCAAGGCCGCGGTGCCGCTCGGGCTCGCCGCTGCCTGGCTCCTGCTGGTGCAGCTCGCGCTCCGGGGCGGGGTGGTGCTCGCCTCGGCGCTCCCGCTGGCCAACGTGTTCTCCGTCGCCTTCGCCGTGGTCTTCGTCGGCTATCTCTCGACCGATCGGGAGAAGGCGCGGCTGCGGCGCACGTTCCGCTACTACGTCGGCGACAGCGTGATGACCGAGATGCTCGACCACCCGGAGCTGCTCCGGCTGGGCGGCGAGAAGCGCGACTGCACCGTGCTGTTCAGCGACATCCGCGGCTTCACCGCCCTCTCGGAGAGCATGGCCCCCGAGGCGCTGGTGAAGTTCATCAACGGCTACCTCTCGCCCATGACCCGCATCGTCTTCGAGGAGGGCGGCACGCTCGACAAGTACATCGGCGATGCGCTGATGGCGTTCTGGGGGGCGCCGTTGCCGCAGGAGGACCACGCGGTGCGCGCCTGCCGGACGGCGCTCCGCTTTCTCGACGTGCTGGAGCAGCTTCGCCGGAGCTGGCGCGCCGAGGGGCTGCCGGAGATCGAGATCGGGGTGGGCATCAACAGCGGTCCGATGGTGGTCGGCAACATGGGCTCGGACCTGCGCTTCGACTACACGGTGATGGGTGACGCGGTGAACATGGCCTCGCGCCTGGAGGGAGCGAACAAGCTCTTCCACACCAGCATCATGGTGTCCGAGGACACCTGGAACCGCGTCGCCTCGCAGGCCACCGGCCGCCGGCTGGGCTCGCTGCGCCTGCGCGGCAGGAGCGAGCCGGTGCGGGTCTGGGAGCTCCTGGCGCTGCGGCCCCCCACGCCCGAGGAGCAGGCCACCATCGCCGACTTCGAGGGGGCGGTGGATGCGCTCGCCTCCCGCAGGGTGGGTGAAGCCGAGGCGGGGTTCCAGGCAGTGCTCGTCGCCCGCCCGGACGACCGCGTCGCGCGGCGCTACCTCTCCGAGGCGCGGACGTCCAGCGTGTAGGACGTGCTCTTCCAGGCCTTTCGCCCGCCCAGGAAGTTGCGCCGCCCGATGGCAGTTGATTGACTTCACCGCTCGCCACATGCCCACTGCCGAGGACACGCTCTTCCAGCGGTTCGGGAAGGAGTTTCCCAAGGGAACCGTGCTCTTCCACGAGGGCGAGGCCGGCAAGGAGATGTTCGTGCTCCAGGCCGGCCGGGTGGTGATCACCAAGACGGTCCGGGACACGGTGCAGATCCTGGCCACCCTCGGGCCAGGCGAGTTCTTCGGCGAGATGGCGCTGATCTCCAACCGGCCGCGGAACGCCACGGCCACGGTGGACGAGCCGGCGCGCGTCCTGGTCATCGACCCCAAGACGTTCGAGGGGATGATCCGCGGGAACTCGGAGATCGCGGTGCGGATGATCAAGAAGCTCGCCGAGCGGCTGGACGCCGCGGACGCCCAGATCGAGACGCTCCTCATGGCGGATCCCTCGAGCCGGGTGGTGCAGCAGATCCTCCACGCCTGCCAGAGCCGTGGCCGCCCGATGGAGGAGGGCGTGGAGATCGACTTCAACGTGCGCGAGCTGCCGACGCTGACCGGGGTGGGGGAGGCTGGCATCCGCGCCGAGCTGGCGCGCATGGAGCGGAGCGGGCTGGTGGAGCGCACCGGCGACCGGCTCCTGGTGCGGGACACCGCGCGTCTCGCGGACTACCTGCAGCTCATCGCGCTGCGCTGGAAGTTCGGGGAGCCATGATCCTCGACGTCCTCGGCTGTCACGGCGGCGAGCTCCCGGGTTGCCGGAGCACGTGCTTCCTGATCGACGGGGCGCTGGCCCTGGACGCCGGGGCGCTGACCGCGTCGCTGGAGCTGCCCGCGCTGTCCAAGGTGGACCACATCGTCCTCACCCACAGCCACTTCGACCACGTGAAGGATCTGCCGCTGCTGTCCGACCTGGTGGTCGGCTGGCGGAAGACGCCCATCACCATCTGGGCGAGCCACACCTGCGCGCAGACGCTCCGGGAGAACATGTTCAACGGCGCGCTCTGGCCCGACTTCACCCGCATCCCCTCGGTGGAGGAGCCGGTCTTCGAGATCCGTGGCTTCACGCCGGGCGAGACGTTCCAGGCCGGTCCGTACAATGTCCGCTCGGTGCTGGTGAGCCACCCGGTCGAGTCCTGCGGCTTCGTGATCGAGCGGAACGGAAGGGCGCTGGCCATCAGCGGCGACACCGGACCCACCGACCGGCTGTGGGAGCTGCTCAACGGCGTGCCGAACCTCAAGGCGCTGCTGCTCGAGACCAGCTTTCCGGACGAGCTCCAGGATCTGGCCGATCTCTCCGGCCACCTCACTCCACGCACGCTCCGGGGAGAGCTGAAGAAGTTCCGGCGGAACGGCGCCGAGGTCCTGCTGTACCACCTCAAGCCGGCCTTCGTGGCCGAGCTGAAGCGGCAGCTCGCGGGTCTGCCGGTCCGGGTGCTCGAGCTCGGGCAGCGCTTCGAGCTGTAGCCCGCGCGGGTTGACGGCCGGCAGCCCGGTCCGTTACGCCCTCCTCCCGTCGATGGCCTCCTGGTTCAGCAAGAAGCCGCGCATCTCCCCGGTGAAGCCGGAGGACGTCGAGAGCCTCCGCCAGCAGCCCTCCCGCATGCAGGGGCTGTGGACCAAGTGCGAGGAGTGCAACGAGATCGTCTACCGGGCGGAGCTGGAGAAGAACCTCAACGTCTGCCCGCTCTGCGGCCACCACATGCCCTGGCCGGCGCGCGCCCGGCTGGCGGCGATGCTCGACGAGGGCACGTTCGAGGAGACCGACCGGGAGCTCGAGCCCACCGACCCGCTGGGCTTCACCGACACCAAGAAGTACCGCGACCGGCTGCGGGTCACCCGCCGGGCGCTGGAGGAGAACGACGCCTTCGTTGGCGGGCTCGGCCGCATCGAGGGGCATGCGGTATCGATGGGCGC
>JADGQZ010000361.1 GCA_017881345.1 Myxococcaceae bacterium
CCACTGGGACGACGGCTCGCACCGCGTGGACGTGTGGCGCGGGCCGGAGCCCGACCGGACGACGTGGGTGCGCATCGGGACCAGCCCCTCGCTCGTTGCGCCGGATGCGGGCTCCGCGAGGGACGCGGGCACTGCGATCGATGGGGGCGTCTCCGGGCCAGGCGCCCGGGCCGATGCCGGGGTGCGTGCTCGTGGCGACGGCGGTGTGTCCGACGTGCTGCGGGCCATCCGCGAGGCGCCGCCGCCCCCGGACCGGAATCTCCGCGGGAACGAGACCGCCGAGCAGCTCCTCGACCGCGCCTCTCCGCCGATGGCGACCCGCGACCTCGGGATCGCCTCCGCCGAGCGACGGACGGACCTCGGCCTCGAGGCATCGAGCAAGCGGCTCCAGCTCGACACGCGGCCCGGCGCGGGTGCCGGCACCGTGCTCGGCTCCACCAGCATCCCCGGGGTGGTGTTCCCCTTCGTCGTGTCGACCCCGCCTGGCGCCTCGGGCGCCTACCTCCTCGCCCCGGACGGACACCTCTGGCTCATCCAAGAGTCGCTCGTAGGGGACCTCTCCGCGGCGTCGAGCCGGCTGGTCGATCGCCGGCTGCACGCATTCCGGTCGGACGAGCCGGACGCGCTCCAGCTCCAGCTCGACGGACGCACCCGCTCCTTCGTGGTCCGCAAGGCGCAGGGCTCGACCCGGGTGGCTCCGGCCGAGGCCCCCGACGCGCCGAGCCCCGAGGCGACCGCCTGGGCCGACCGGGTGTGGAAGCTCGCGCCGCTCGAGGTGCTCGGCGCGGGCGAGACGCCGCGCGAGGGCACCCCGGTGTCCGCGCTGCGGGTGGAATATCTCCGGGCCCGGAAGACGCTGGGATTCCTCGAGCTCGCCCGGGCCGGGAACGAGTGGTTCGCCCGCACCGAGCACACCGCCGGCTGGGTGCGCCTGCCTCCCCAGACGAGCACGGTGCGCGAGCAGGCCGACCGGCTCGAGGGCGGCGTGCCGGCTCCCCGCTAGGCGAGCGAGCCCTTCGGGCCCGGACGTCGGAGCCAGCTCGAGGGCCGCGGAGCGACTGCCCTGATTGAACGCCGCCGTTGACAGGAACGGTCCCGGGGCCCGCGCGATCGGCCCGCGCGGCGACGAGCGCTCAGGAGATCGGAAAGCCCGGGGCTTGCGGTTTCCCGAGCTGGACGTGGGAAACAGGAAGGGACGCTCGCAGTGGAGGACGACCGCGGCAGCGAATACATGCATGCAGGGTGCATGTAATTTCCGGAAATACATTCACCCTGAATGCATGCAATTTGATTTTCGGGCCTTCCGCCCGCCGGCGCCGGCCTTTCCCGTCGGCCAGCCGTCACCACCCACGAGCGTGCGGGGCCGAGGCGAGCGACTTGCAGCCCGAGGGCGGCACGTCTCGCCCGCCCCGGCTTCCCTCCGAGCCGGCTGTCCTCCAGGAGCCCCGTGGACGAGCCGTGTTTGCACTTCTTCACCGGACACCCGGGGGCGTCTTCACACCCCCCACTTAGGTCTCTCCTCGCGGGCTGGCGCTCCTGCCGGCCCATCTGGAGGAAGAAGACGATGTGGGGATTTCTGGTGGGTGCGGCCTGTCTCGTGGGCCTCGCCCGGACGATGCGTGGTGGTGGCTGGGCGTACGCCCATGGCCCGGGCGGCTGGGGCCGTGGCCACCGCTGGGGTGGATGGCAGCACGGTCCTGGCCATCGCGGTGGACGGGGTCCGCTGCGATGGCTCTTCGAGCGGATGGACACCTCGCCCGGACAGGAGAAGGTCATCGCCGAGGCGGCCGATGCTCTTCGCAGCACGATGAGCGGGTGGCGGGACGACGCCGAGCGGATGCGGAGCGACGTCGGCCGGAGCATCCGGGGCGAGACCTTCGACGCCGCGGCGCTCGAGGAGGCCTTCGCCCGCGCCGAGGTCCGGCTGGCCACGATGCGCGAGACGCTTCGCGGACAGGCGGCCCGGGTCCACGAGGCGCTGGATCCGCGGCAGCGCGCCGAGCTGGCGGACCTGCTCGCCTCCGGCTGGCGCCGGCGCTGGAACGCGTGAGGAGACATGACCATGCGACGTGACCTCCGCATCGCGCTCCTCTCGGCCGGCGTCCTGCTCGGCTTCGGCTCGGGCTTCCATGCGCTCCGGATGAGGCACTGGGAACGGCGCCTCACCTGGGAGCGGCACATGGCCGGCCTCTGCGTCGACGCGGCACGCGGCGGTCCGCGGAGCCCCTCCTCGCTGGTTCTGCCGGGCGAGGACCCCGGGCGTTAAGCTCGGGGTCGTCCGCCATGTCCGTCCGGGTCCTGTGCATCGACGATGATCGACGCCTGCAAGAGCTGCTGGTGAGCTGGCTCGGGCAGAACGGCGTCCAGGTCACGCCGGCGTACGACGGCCAGAGCGGTATCCAGGCGCTGGACACCTCCGCCTTCGACGCCGTGCTCCTGGACATCATGCTCCCGGGCATGGACGGGCTGGAGGTGCTCCGGCGGATCCGGACCAAGAGCCGGGTCCCGATCCTGATGCTGACCGCCAAGGGCGACGAGACCGACCGGGTCGTCGGGCTGGAGATCGGCGCGGACGACTACGTGCCCAAGCCGTTCAGCCCGCGCGAGCTGCTCGCCCGGCTCCGGGCCGTGCTCCGACGCAGCGCCCCGGACACGGTGAGCGAGACGCTCGCGGTCGCCGACGTGCAGGTGGACGTCGGCACGCGGCAGGTGCTGGTGGAGGGAAAGCCGGTGGACCTCACCGGGCTCGAGTTCGACATCCTCGTCGCACTGATGCGCCGGGCAGGACGGGTCATCCCGCGCGATGCGCTCCTCGCCGAGGCCGGCCGGAGCGACGTGGTGGTTGGCGAGCGCACGGTGGACGTCCACATCTCGCACCTCCGGGCCAAGCTCGGCGACGACCCGCGCGCCCCGCGCCGCATCAAGACGGTGCGCGGCGTGGGCTACGTCCTCAGCCGGGAGCAGTGAGCGATGGTCCCGCCCTGCCATCCGCGGCACCGCCGGGGCTGGGGCGGGCAGTTCGTGCACTGGCGCAGCCGTGCCCGTCTCCAGCGGAGGCTGTTCGTCTGGTTCGGCATCTCCATCCTGGTGACCGCCTTCGTGGTCTCGGCGGTGACCTCGGGGATGGAGCGCCTCCGGCCGGCCGGGGGCCGCGCGCAGTGGGAAGGCGTGCAGGCGCTGATCGGCGCCCAGGCAGCGCGGGTCTGGAACGACGCGCCTGCGCGCGATGCCTGGGCCTCCGAGCTCGCGCAGCAGCTGGGCTGGGCGGTGGAGCTCGAGGACGCCAGGGGACAGGTGCTCGGCCACTTCGGTCCACCCACCCAGCGCTGGGTGGGGCGCGCCCCGGTGCTGGAGCACGGCTCGCCGGTGGGCACGGTGCGGGTGCAGCCCTGGCCACGCGGCGGACGCGGCGGGTGGACGGCGCTGCTCGCCGTCGGCGTGGTGCTGGTGATGCTCTGGGCGGCGTCGGGGCGGATCGCCCGCCGGCTGGCGTGGCCGCTGGAGGAGCTCACCCGGGTGGCGCGCGATCTCGGGGAGGGCAAGCTCCAGAGCCGGTTCGACGTCCGCCACGCCCGGGGCGAGGTGCGGGCCCTGGCCGAGGTGATGAACGGCATGGCGGAGCGGATCGAGCGCCAGCTCAAGGAGCAGCGCGAGCTGCTCGCGGCGGTGAGCCACGAGCTGCGGACACCACTGGCCCGCATCCGGCTGCTGCTCGAGCTCGGGCGCGGCGGCGACGCGTCGGTGCTGGACCAGCTCGAGCACGAGGTGCTCGAGATGGACGCGCTGGTGGGCGAGCTGCTCGCCTCGGCGCGGCTCGACTTCAGCGCCATGGCCCGGCTCCCGCTCGATGCCGGGGACCTCGGGGCGCGGGCCCTCGAGCGGGCCGCACTGCCGAGCACGCTCCTCGAGCTCGCCGGGCCGGGGCCACTTCCGCTCGAGGGAGATCCGACGCTGCTCCAGCGGGCGCTCTCCAACCTCATCGAGAACGCCCGGGTGCACGGCGGCGGCGTAACCCGCCTCCGGGTGGACGCACCCGACGGCGTGGTGCGCTTCGCGGTGGAGGACACGGGCCCCGGGCTGCCCGGAGCCGGGGAGCGCGCCTTTCACCCCTTCCAGCGCGGCGAGACGAGCGACGGCCTCGGGCTGGGGCTGGCACTGGTGCGCCGGATCGCCGAGGCACACGGCGGAACGGCGTTCGCCGAGGACCGGCCCGAGGGCGGCGCCCGGGTTGGCTTCACCGTCAGGTCCCCTCGAACATCGCGCGCATGACCCGCCACACCGTGCGCAGCTCGTTCTTCGAGCGCTTTCCCAGGTAGTCGCAGAGCTCCGCCACCTGGTAGCGACGATCGCGGTCGAAGTCCTGGAAGAGGGTCCGGAGAGAGACGTCCAGCCCGACGGCGAGCTTGTTCAGCGTGTCGAGCGAGGGCGAGAAGGCCCCGCGCTCGATGCGGCGCACGGCGTCGACGGAGAGGGCGCTCCGCTCGGCGAGCTGCTCCTGGGTGAGCTGCCGGGCATGCCGCAGTGTCCGCACGTGGGCACCGAAGCGCCTCCCGAGGTTCAACCGCATTGGCTCTCCCTCGCCTGCTTGCGACGCATCCAGCCCGTCACGGTAGTCACGCCCGTCGCGGAGAGCAGGGAGCGCTGCTCGCGGGCGACGGTCAGCCCGTCGATCGTTCGGTCGGAGGCAGATCCACGGCCGCGGGTGTCGTCCGCTCCACCAGGCCCGCGGCGAAGCGGGTGCCTGCGACCTGGAAGGCGAGACGGATCCACACCACGCCCTGGCCCACCCCGAGCGCGAGCAGCGCGAGCCCGCCGTTCCCCTCCGGGAGCGAGGCCCGGCACCGGGCGGCGAGGAGCACGGCGAGGGTGGCGAGGCCGCCGAGCACCGCGTACCCCGCGACGGCCACCGGCGAGCGGAGGACGAGCCGCAGGGCACGCCACGCTGCCCGGCGCGTGGCCCGGACGTCGTCGCGGAAGAGCAGCACCCGACCCACGTCGAGCGACAGCCTCCACAGCGCGAGCGCGAGCGCGACGACGGCCAGGTGGAGCACGCTCCACACGCCGAACGGACGCCCGAAGACCCAGGTCTCGCCGGGCATCGTGAACAGGGTGGGGAGACCGAGCGCCTTCATCAGCAGCGCCAGCCCGGCCGGAACGAGGGCCGCGACGACGAGCAGGAGCAGCAGCCAGAGAGACAGGCGCGCGTTGCGGAGCATGAGCCGACCCGACTGCCCGAGGAACGCACCGAGCCGGAACGGACCCCTGGCGCACGTCCGCCACACCACGCCGCCGGCGAGCAGCGTCTGCAGCACGGCCAGGAGGAGGAGCGGGGCGAGGAAGGTCGGCGTTCCTCCGCGGGTGGCCACCGGGCCGAGCCCCAGGAGCAGCTCGGTGGACAGCAGCGGCTTCCCCACCGCCAGCGGCGCGTGCCCGTAGGCATCGAGCACGCCGGGAATCATCGGTGCGATCATCAGCCCGGCCACGGCCCAGTTCGCCCAGAGCAGCACCGCCACCGTCCTCCACTCGCGGAGCCCGACACCCACCGCGTCGCGCAGCGCTCCCGGCCGGAGGCGACTCACAGCAGCGACCCCACCGCCGCCGCAAGCAGCTGCGCGGAGTAGAGCAGCCAGCCGGTGAGCGTGAGCACCGGCCCGGGCGTCGCCTCGAGGGAACGCGCGTCGTTCACCGGTGCGCTGTCGAGCGGGGCAGGGGCGCCGGCGTGGACCTCGGCCCGGACCACCCGGCCGCCGGGAGACGCGCGCTGGGTGGTGACGCGGCTCCAGAGATCGCCCGGTGGAATCGGGCGCGTGAGGCGCGTGCCGTCCTGGAAGGTGAGCTGGACGTCGAGGGGAATCGCAAGGTCTCCGTGACGCTCGACGAGCACCTCGCACCGGGCATCCCCGCCGTCGCCGGACACGCGGGGCTTCGGCACGAAGCTCGGCGTTCCGCCGTCGGTGTCGTAGAAGCCCGGGCCCGGGGAAGGCGACACCTGCTTGCAGCGGAGGTCGGCCACCGCGTCGTCGAGGCCGGCGGTACCGCGGAGGAGCGTGACCCCGAGCGGCCGGAGGTCCTTCCCCGCGACCTCGGAGGCGACGTCGAGGAAGTCGTCGGTGCCCGGATGGCGGAATGCCCAGCGCTCCGCGTAGGTGCGCATGATGCGGGCGAACGCCTCCGGCCCGACCTCGCGGGCGATCATCCGGAGGGCCCTCGCTGCGCGGCCGTAGGTGCTACGCCCGACCTCGTTGCCGGCCTTGAAGCGCCAGCCCGGGCGGACGATGGACGACTCGAAGCGGGGGACCGGGGACAGGGAGCGGATCCGGTCGTCAGGGATGGAGGAGCGGAGGAACGGCGCGAGGAGCCATCGCGTTCCGGGGGGCGCGAACTGGTGCAGGTCCCACCGGAACCCGGCGGCGTCGAGCACGTCGGCAGTGGCCCAGGTGTCGATGCCCTCGTCCAGCCAGGCCTCCTCGAACTCGTTCGAGGCGAGCATCCCCTGCCACCAGTTGTGCCCGATCTCGTGGACCGTCACCTCCCAGAGGATCACGTCGCGCGGCAAGAACGGATCGGTCCGCGCATAGGTGGTGACGAACGTCGGGTACTCCATCCCACCGGCGTCGGCGTTGGCGCCGATGGGAGGCGCGACCACGGTCAGGTGCGGGTACGGATACGGGAGCCAGCGCCGTCCGCCGTGCTCGAGCGTGGCCTTGGCCGCCGCCAGGACGTCGGGCGCCGTCGCGCGGGCATCGGGCGGGACGAGCACGCTGAGCGCCACCTCCGGGAGGCCCTCGCTCCGGAAGACGTCTGTCACCTCCACCGCGCCGTCCCAGGCGGTCCAGGCGAAGTCGATGACGTCGTCCTGGTGGAAGCGGTGGGTGACGGTCCCGTCGGGGTTCTCGATGCGGCCGGTGCGGACGCCGGTGGCGCCGACCACCACCGAGCGCGGGACGGTGAGCGCCGCGTCGTAGCTGCCGAAGTCGGCGTAGAACTCGGTGGTTGCGTGGAACTGGTGGCAGTTCCAGGTCGGGGTGCGGACGCCGCGCTGGGGTGGGACCTCCAGGACGCCGATCTTCGGGAACCACTGGCCAAAGAGGGTGAACTTCTTCTCCACCCCGGTGCGCGCGGCGAGCTTCGGGACGCGGGCCTCCCAGGCGAGGTCCAGTGTCACGGTGCCGTGCGGCGGGACCGGCGCGGGCAGGGTGAGGGTGAAGACGGTCTGGTCGGCGGCGTTGCCGTCGTCGGGGCGCTCCCAGTGAAGCGTCGGGCGGACGTCGGTCCCGTCCGGGAGGCGCGCCGAGCGGAGCTCGGTCCAGCCCCAGTCGTTGCGGCCGAAGTCGGCAGTGCTCGAGCGGGCGCTGGAGCTGAGGCTCGCCCCGCGGGAGAAGGTGCTCTCGGCGTTCTTGAAGCCGTTCCAGTACGCGTGGAACCAGAGCGTGGCCTGCGGCGCATCGGAGCGGTTGGTCCAGGTGAGCCGCGCCTTTCCTGTCACGTGACGCGTCGCCGGGTCGTAGCGGGCCTCGAGGACGTAGCTCGCGGTGCGCTCGCTCAGCGGCGCGCCGATGCTGCGGCCGGCGGCGTCGAACCGCGGTGGTGCGGGGGAGACGGCGAGGAGCGACGCCAGGAGGAGCGGAATCATCGGAGGCTCACAGACCGGGCGGCGGGAGGTCGGCGCCGCCGGCCTCGAGCCCCGGGATCTCGGCCAGCCGGCGCGCCACCTGCGAGACGCGGGTCTCGTCCACGTCCGAGCGCACGTCGAGGGTGAAGGTCACCTCGTCGTGCCGGTGCCCCTGGCGAACGTGGAACCGGGGCCGTGGCACACGCTCGAGCCTGCCCACCAGCCCGTGCAGCCCGGAGTTCCAGTCCTCCACCAGCTGGTCCAGCGGGACGGCCTCGACGCGCAGACGGTATCGGTCGGGTGAGAGGTCCTCGACCACGATGCGACCCTCGAGCGCGTGGCCGCGGCGGCGGAGCTCGGTGCGCTGTTCCTCGGTCAGGAAGGTCCCGGGAAGAAGCGGGGCGGGCTCGGAGCCGAGCGTGTCCAGGAGCTTCGCCCGGACCGCGGCCGTCCTCGGGGTCCGCACGAATGCCGTCCACGCGCTCTCGAGCCGCGTCTGCCACGCCGCGGCAGCCGTTCGCCAGTGCTTGACCTCCGTGCGCTGGGTTGCCGTGAGCAGCTCGAGCGACTCGGCGCCGGCGACCGGTTCGGACAGCGCGACGGGCTCGGCGCGTCCGGCGAGCGGATCTGCCGAGAGGAAGGTGAGCACGCCGGAGTCCCCGGGGTCGGTCACGAGGCCCGGCGCAACGACGAGGCGCAGGCTCGCGGCGGGAATGACCGCCCGGAACTGCACCGGCTGACGCTGCTCCACCCGGCGGCGGACCGCCTCCGGAGGGCTCGACCACGTCATCCAGGCGGCGAACGCGGCGCCGGGCTCGATGTGGGCCGGGAGGCGCTCGGTGTGGCGCACCCGCTCCATCGCGCCGTCACGCCCGAGGCGGGTCACGGGGGTACAGACGCCGGCCTCCAGACAGACGACGTCGGTGGAGGCGGCGCCGAGGAGGGCGAGCAGGAGGAGCGTCAACGCATCGAAGGGTACCAGCCCGGCGACCGGCCCGGGGCGCCCTCGACGTCCGCAACGCCACGCGGCGGGCCCCCCCCGGTGGATCTCCGGGCGAGCCTGGACGAGGATGGCCCCCGACGTGACCTCCGCGAGGCGCCGATGATCGGTCCGCTCACCGCACTGCTCCTGGCCGCGGCGCCCACCGGCGCTCCGCTCGAATCACAGCCCCTGGTGCCCGCGCCGAAGCCGGCCGAGACCGCGGTCTCCGTGGGCATGGGCCAGGTCCGCCAGGGCGGGGCGCTGGGCATGGGTCTGTCGCTGGCCCGGGGCATCGCCCCCACTGCGCCGGCGCCCGGGAAGACGCGGCTGGTCTACCGGCTCGAGGTGCACACGGGCGCGTCCGGCTTCCCGCGATGGATCGAGGCCCGCCTGTCACTCACCGAGGGCGCGCGGCCGGGCGGTGCCGCGGCGAGTGCGGAGCCGGAGGGACCCTTCGTGGCCGCGGTGGCGTGCGTCCTGCGGTGGCTCCAGCCGCGCGACCAGCGCCTCTTCACCTTCCTCGGAACCAGCGGGGAGCAGTCCCCGGTGCAGCGGCTCGATGCCGGAACCCCGGCGCGACTCACCCTCGGTTGGGGCGTGGAGTTCTGATCGTCGCGGCGACCGGCACCGCCACGGGCGCAGCGGCGGGCCGGAGCACGAGGGCGACCGCGGTCAGGATGAGCGGCAGCGACACGGCGAGCGCGGGCGGCAGTCGTTCCCCTGCGAGCGCCGCGCCGAGCACCAGGGCGACGATCGGGTTCACGTAGGCGTAGCTCGAGGCGACGGGCGCGGGGACCCGGGCCAGGAGATACAGGTACGCGGTGTATGCGACGAGCGAGCCGAACACGACGAGGTAAGCCAGCGCCCAGACCGCCCGCCCGGGGATGACGGCGGGCAGGTGCTCGCCGTGCACCAGGCTCATGATCAGCAGGACCGGACCGGCGGCGGCCATCTCGGCGCCGGCGGCCATGGTTCCCTTCGGCAGGTCCAGCCGGCGGCTCCAGAGCGAGCCGAAGGCCCAGGCCGCGGTGGCCACCATCAGCGCCGCCACGCCGCCAGGGCTCCCGCGCAGCTCGCTGCCGAGGTTGAGGAAGAGGATTCCTCCGAAGCCGATCACCAGCGCGATCCAGTCCTTGGTCGCGGGCCAGCGCCCCCAGAGGCCCGCGAAGAGCGCCATCCACAGGGGCATCGCCGAGACCATCAGCGCGGCGAGCCCCGAGCTCACTGTCTGCTCGGCGAGGGCCACGCCCCCGTTGCCGCCGGCGAGCAGCAGCGTGCCGATGGCGAGGGCGTTCCGCCACTGCCGGAGGGTCGGAAATGCCTCGCCCCGGAGCCGGGCGATGACCAGCATCACGGCGCCCGCCACCAGGAAGCGAATGGCCGCCATGGTGAACGGGGGGAAGCCGTCCATCGCCACCCGCATCGCGAGGTAGGTGGAGCCCCAGATGACGTAGAGCGAGAAGAGGGCGAGCCCCACCGCGAGACGACCGTTCGACGATGTGGATCCGGTGGGGCTCATGGTTCAGCGGGGATTCTCCTTAGCGGCGAGGCCCGACGCGTGCCGCTTCCTGCGGCTGTTCTCCCGTTGCGGCCCCCCACGTGTGCTGGTTTGGTGCGACCACATGTCCGACCCCCGGGGCCTCGATGCCGAGTCGCAGCGCCTGATGGAGGACGGCCAGCGCATCCGCAACTGGAAGCGCTGGGGACCGTACCTGTCGGATCGGCAGTGGGGAACGGTCCGTGAGGACTACTCTGCCACCGGTGAGGCCTGGGAGTACTTCCCCCACGAGGCCGCACGCTCGCGGGCCTACCGCTGGGGCGAGGACGGGCTCCTCGGCATCACCGACCGTGAGTGCCGGCTCTGCCTCTCCGTCGCCCTGTGGAACGAGCGCGATCCGATCCTCAAGGAACGGCTCTTCGGGCTCACCGGCATCGAGGGGAACCACGGCGAGGACGTGAAGGAGCTGTACTACTTCCTCGACGCCACGCCGACCTCGAGCTACCTCGCCGCGCTCTACAAGTATCCCCAGCGCGCCTTCCCCTATCAGCAGCTGCTCGACGAGAACCGGCGACGCGGGCGAGGGGAGCCGGAGTTCGAGCTCCTGGACACCGGCATCTTCGACGGGAGCCGCTACTTCGACGTCCAGGTCGAGTACGCCAAGGCGGCACCGGACGACCTGTGGATGCAGCTCACGCTCACCAACCACGGGCCCGCGCCCGCCCCGTTGCACGTCCTGCCGACGCTCTGGTTCCGGAACACCTGGGCCTGGGGCCGGACGACGGAGGGGTACTGGCCACGGCCCGAGCTGCTCGGCGAGGACGGCCACGTGCTCGCCCGGCACGCATCGCTCGGCCTGTTTCGCTTCGAGCCCGGTCCGGACCCGGGCGGTGCCGCGCCCGAGCTGCTCTTCTGCGACAACGAGACCAACGCCGAGCGGCTCTTCGGCTCGCCGTCCCGGAGCCGCTGGCCCAAGGACGCGATCAACGACGCGGTGGTCCACGGTCGTCGCGAGGCAGTGAATCCCGACCGGGCGGGGACGAAGGTCGCGGCGCACTACCGCCTCGAGGTTCCGGCGGGCGGCTCGGTCACGCTGCGGCTGCGGCTCGCGGCGGTGGAGCACGGGCTCGCCTCGGACTTCGGCGGCTCGGTGGCGGGGCTCTTCGAGGACCGCCGCGCCGAGGCCGACGCGTTCTACGCTCCACGACTCCCGGCCACCTGCACCCCCGAGGAGCGGCGCGTCGCCCGCCAGGCGTGGGCCGGACTGCACTGGTGCAAGCAGTACTACCACTACAGCGTGCGGGACTGGCTCGACGGCGACCCGGCGGGACCGCCGCCGCCGCCCGGGCGGAAGCACGGCCGCAACGCGAGCTGGGCGCAGAATCTCTACAACCGCGACGTGCTGTCGATGCCGGATACGTGGGAGTACCCCTGGTACGCGGCGTGGGACCTCGCGTTCCACATGCTCCCGTTCTGCGAGGTGGACCCGGCGTTCGCCAAGGAGCAGCTGATCCTGCTTCTGCGCGAGTGGTACATGCATCCGAACGGACACCTCCCGGCGTACGAGTGGGCGTTCTCGGACGTGAACCCGCCGGTGCACGCCTGGGCGTGCTGGCGCATCTACAAGAAGACCGGGCCCCGCGGGCGGCGGGACACGGCGTTCCTCAAGCGGGTCTTCCAGAAGCTGCTGCTCAACTTCACCTGGTGGGTGAACCGGAAGGACCCCGACGGGCGAAACCTCTTCTCCGGGGGGTTCCTCGGGCTCGACAACATCGGGGTGTTCGACCGGAGCAAGCCGCTGCCGACCGGAGGCCAGCTCACGCAGGCGGACGGCACGGCATGGATGGCGTTCTTCTGCACCACGATGCTCAGCATGGCGCTGGAGCTCGCCCAGGTGGATGACTGCTACGAGGACATCGCCAGCAAGTTCTTCGAGCACTTCGTGGCCATCGTCGATGCGATCAACGCCATGGGCGGCCAGGGGCTCTGGGACGAGACCGACGGGTTCTATTACGACCAGCTGCTGCTGGACGGGCAGAGCATCCCGATGCGGGTCCGGAGCATGGTCGGGCTGATCCCGCTCTTCGCGGCCGAGGTGCTCGGCGACCGCGAGGTGGACCGGCTGCCGGGCTTCAGCAAGCGCATGCGGTGGTTCCTCGAGAACCGACCCGAGCTGGCGACGCACGTGTACTACCGGCCGCCGGAGCACGGGAGCCCGGGCGCGCGGCTCCTGGCCATGGCCCCGCGCGAGCGGCTGGTCCGGATGCTCGGCTACATGCTGGACGAGAGCGAGTTCCTCTCCCCGCATGGCATCCGGAGCCTGAGCCGGGTACACGCCGCGCACCCGTACGTCCTCGACGGGCATGCCGACTGGAGCGTGCACTACGACCCGGGGGACTCGACGACCGGGATCTTCGGCGGGAACTCGAACTGGCGCGGCCCGGTCTGGTTCCCGAGCAACTACCTCCTCATCGAGTCGCTCGAGCGGTACCACCACTTCTACGGCGACGCGCTCAAGGTCGAGTGCCCCACCGGGTCGGGGCGGTACCTGACCCTCGCGGAGGTCGGGCACCTGCTCTCGTCACGGCTGCTGGGCCTCTTCCTCCCCGACGCCGGCGGACGGAGGCCCGCGCACGGGGACGAGGTGCGCTACGCGAAGGATCCGGCGTTCCGGGACCTGGTCCTGTTCTACGAGTTCTTCCATGCCGACACGGGCCGCGGGCTCGGGGCGAGTCACCAGACGGGCTGGACTGCGCTGGTGCTCCAGGCGCTGCAGGACGTGGCGCACCAGCGCGCGCGCGGGCGGTGAGCGCCGAGGTCCCTTCGGGCGTCGAGAGTCAGGAGCGCATCCGGACGTGACGTGGGCGCCTCGGCCCGGCGGGCGGTCAGCCGCCGAGGCGCTCGCCTGCGTGCGCGAGCGTGTGGCCCAGCACGGCCTCGATCTCGGCGGTGGTGGCCGCGCCGCACTCGACCGCCCGGCGGAGACCGTTGAGCAGCCCGCGCGCGGTCGCCGCGTCGTCGAACTCGGCGCCGAGGCGGGTGGCCTGTGCCGCCTGGTCGAGGAACTGCCGGAGCCGGGCCGCTGCCGGGGGAATCTCCTCGCGCAGCGTGGCGAACAGGGCCCCGTAGCGCGCCGGCAGCTGCGCCGGGTGCAGGTCCCAGCCCTGGACGATTCCGTCGCGGTACGCGCGGCGCACGTCGTCCGCGGTCCGCGCCCAGGCCCGGAACACCGCCTCGCGGTTCGCCGCGCGCTCGGCGTCGCTGCGGGGCTCGCGGTGCGGGCCGACGGGCAGGAGCCGCGTGGGGCCGTCGACGACGGTGACCCCGGTGCCGGTCAGCGCGAGCTGGAGCAGCCGCCGCACCAGCTCCACCGAGGGATGCCCGAGCCACTGGTGCGCCGCGCTGATGCCCAGGGCCGAGGTGAGGTCGTAGGGGCCGACGTGCACCGAGCGGCACCGCCCGCCGGCCGCCTCCACCAGCGCGAGGATGCCGAGCCGGCCGTCCAGCGACACCAGCGCCGACGGCGTCTCCACCATCAGCTCGAGCGCGATCGAGCCCGCGGCCCACCCCAGCCGGTGCTCCAGCGCCTCGGCCGAGCGGCGGAGCAGCTCCACCTGGATCGGCAGCACCACCTTCGGCGCGGTGATGGCGAAGCCGGGGATGGGCTCGCCGAGCTGGCCGCCCAGGAGCTCGAGCGTCCGGAGCGCCCGCCGCGCAATCCGCCCGACGAAGGGCTTGAGCCGGACGCCGATGAACGGGGGAAGCGTCCCGTCGCGGCGACCCTGCTCGAGCACCACGCCCGCGGCCTGGGCGTGGCCGTCCTCCTCCTCGTCGGGCCGGACGCCGTAGCCGTCCTCGAAGTCGATCCGGAGGTCTTCGACGGGCTCGCGCTCGAGCTTGGCGATGACCCGCTTGCGGAGGTCGGTTGCCTGGGTGGGGGTGAGCGACAGGCCGAGGGCGTGCGCGAACGTCGGACCATCGGGCGCGTAGGTGTCGAGCGCGGCGCGGGCCAGCGTCCCCAGGCGGGCCACCGCGCCCGGCTTGAACAGCTGTGCGCCACCGTACAGAACCTGGACCGGGCGTCGACCGGCCGGGCCGGCCTGTCGTTCACGGTCGCGCTGGTGAAGCGACTCGTCGAGCGATTCCAGCAGCGGCTGCAAGGCCTCGGTCAGCGGGGGCAGCGCCATGGCCGCCCCATAGCACCACCAGGTGCCTGATGCCCCGGGCCCTGCTGTAGTCTCGGCGGATGCCTGACTACGACCTGGTGGTGATCGGCTCCGGGCCGGCGGGGGAAAAGGGTGCGGCCCAGGCGGGGTACTTCCACAAGAAGGTCGCGGTCGTCGAGCGACAGTCGAACCTGGGCGGGGCGGGGGCGAACACCGGGACGCTCCCATCGAAGACGCTCCGGGAGACCTCGCTGTTCCTGTCCGGGTTCCGCCAGCGCGGCCTCTACGGCGTGGAGATGAAGCTCGAGGCGCGCACCGGGGTTCGCGAGCTGCTGTTCCGCGAGCGCGCCGTGGCCCAGGAGGAGCAGGTCCGCGTCGCCCAGAATCTGCGTGCGCACGGCGCCGACATCTACCAGGGGAAGGGCCGCATCGTGGACCCGCACACGGTCCTGGTCCGCCGGCCCGGTGCGGAGGAGCGGCTCACGGCGAAGGTCATCCTCGTGGCCACCGGGAGCGCGCCGTTCCATCCGCCGATGTTCGATTTCCAGGCGCCCGGCGTGTACGACTCGGACAGCATCCTCCTCATGTCAGAGGTGCCGCACTCGCTGGTGGTCATCGGCGGCGGGGTCATCGGCTGCGAGTACGCCTGCACCTTCGCCGCGCTCGGCATCCCGGTGACCCTGGTCGAGGCGCGGACGCCGCTCCTGTCCTTCCTGGACCTCGAGATGTCCACGCGGCTCAAGGCGCGGATGGAAGGGCTGGGCGTTCAGTTCAAGATGCCGGCGACCGTCGCCTCGGTCGAGGTGGAGGAGGGGCGCATCACCCTCGGGCTGGAGGACGGCGGGTCCATTGCCGCCGCGGCGTTGCTGGTCGCCTCGGGCCGGAGCTCGAACACCGCGAACATCGGCCTGGAGGAGGTCGGGGTGAAGCTCGGCGACCGGGGCCGGGTGCTGGTCGACGAGCATTTCCAGACGACGGTCCCCAGCATCTACGCCGCGGGCGACTGCGTCGGCTTCCCCGCGCTGGCCTCCACGTCGATGGAGCAGGCCCGGGTGGCGGTGGCGCGCGCCTTCTCGCTCTATCCGAAGGACCGGCTCGCGCCGATCCTGCCCTACGGCCTGTACACCATCCCCGAGCTGTCGATGGCCGGTGAGACCGAGGAGTCGTGCAAGCAGGTCGGCGTGGACTACGTGGTGGGGCGTGCGGCCTACGCCACGAACGCGCGCGGGCAGATCATCGGCGACGGCGGCGGCTTCCTGAAGCTCATCTTCCGGCGCGAGGACATGAAGCTGCTCGGGGTGCACGTCATCGGCGAGCAGGCGTCGGAGCTGGTGCACGTGGGGCTCACCGCGCTGCTCTGCGGCGCCGGGGCGCAGCTCTTCATCGACACCTGCTACAACTACCCGACGCTCTCCGAGCTGTACAAGTACGCGACGTACAACGCCATGTCCCAGCGGAACCCGCTTTAGAGGCGCGCCGCAGGTGGACCGGTGCTATCCAGCCGGCCCCACCTGATGCCCGCGGCCATCCAGCTCAGCTTCCTCTTCGTGGCCTCCATCGCGGCGGGCGCGCTCAACGCGCTGGCTGGCGGCGGCACCCTCTTCACCTTTCCGGCGCTGCTGGCCGCAGGCGTGACGCCGGTGGCGGCGAACGCGACGAGCACCGTGGCGCTCGTCCCGGGCTCGCTGACCGCTGGCTGGGGCTACCGGAAGGAGGTCGGCAGCCAGAGCGGGCGGGTGCTCGCCTTCCTCGTCATCCCCAGCCTCGCGGGCGGGCTGCTCGGCGCGTGGCTGGTGCCCGTGGTGGGCGACGCGCTGTTCCGGCGGCTCGTCCCCGGGCTCATCCTGGGGGCGACGGCGCTCTTCATCATCCAGGAGCCGTTCCGGCGCTGGCGCGAGCGGCGGACCAAGGAGGACGAGGCGCGCGGGCTCCACGACCTGAACCTCTGGGGCCTTGCGGCGGGGCAGTTTGTGGTCTCGGTGTACGGCGGCTTCTTCGGCGCGGGCATCGGAATCCTGATGCTCGCCGAGCTGGGGCTGATGGGGCTGAGCAACATCCACCAGATGAACGGGCTGAAGAACTTCGGCGCGGCGTGCATCAACGGCATCGCCGCCGTGTATTTCGCCATCTACACCCCGGTGCGCTGGCCGCTGGCGGCGCTGATGGCGGTCGGCTCGGTGTTCGGCGGCTACGCCGGGGCCTGGCTCGCCCAGCGCATCGGGGAGCGGATGGTGCGGGCGGTGATCATCGTGACCGGCCTCGGCATCGGGCTGTGGATGCTGGTGAAGTGATCTACTTCCTGTGCTTCGCGGGCGACGTCACCCGCTGGAGCGGCGGAGGCTGCCAGGTCCCCTCGCCCGGCGGGAGGATCGACGGCGGCTCGGTGCTCGGCCAGTAGAGTCGCATCGCGATGTACGCGGGGGCGTCCGGCGCCGGCAGCCAGTTCGACTCCAGCGCCTTCCCGGGCGAGCGCTTCTGGATGTAGAGGGTGATCGACCCGTCCTTCCCCTTCTTCAGCGCGGGGAGCATCGGCGAGTTGATGAGGTAGCGGTTGATCGAATTCTCGATCAGGAGCTGCTTCTTCGCGTCGTACATGGTCACCGACCAGAAGGCCTTCACCGGTGGGAGCTGCCCCCTGGCAAAGGTCAGCGTGTAGCTGTACTTGCCGGTGTCGATCGGCTCACCCGACAACTCGAACTTGGCGGCCGGGTACATCGCCTCGACGGCATCGTTCCCGTAGATGCCGGCATGCGCCGCCGCGGCCCGGAGCAGCCAGTTCCCCTTGAAGAACGCGCGGTCGCCGAAGGCGGATCCCACGGACCAGCCGTTGATGTTCTTCCCGATGTGTCCGGCTGCGTCGACGACCTTGGCGTTGCCCGCCTTCATGCCGAGGAGGACCGCGGCCTTGTGCTCGAGCGAGAGGTCCTTGAACTCGAACGTCTTGCCCGGCCCGACGCCGATGCGGGCCAGCTTCTCGCGGATCGGCCGCTCCTCGGGCCCCGGCGGCGCGAACTGCAGGGCGAAGTCGAGGTACTCGAAGAAGTTGGTCTTGACGAGGTCCTTGTCGATCTTCGGGAACTCGATCGCCGGGGCCGCAGGCGGGGCGGGCTGCTTGAGATACGCCGAGAGCGGCTGGGCCTTGAAGCCGGCCTGGATCTTCTTCACGTTCTCCATGTCACCGGCGTTGAAGAGCTGGGTCCGGTAGATCGAGAGCCCGAACTGGGTCGTGGCGCGGAAGACCTGCTTGATGCCGGCCGGCTTGGCGCCCTGCCAGTCGGGACCGGCGACCAGGTAGTCGCCCGCCTCGGTGCCCGTGGCGCGGCTACCGATGTATCCGTAGTTGAAGGTGTTCCCGTCGCAGAGCATCACCGAGTAGTAGCGAGGGGCAGGGACGGCCGGGACCGAGAGGACCATCGGCTCGGCCCGGAGATCGAGCCAGAGCATCGAGTACGGGGTGTCGCTGTTCGGCGTGGGGACGCTGGTGTCCTTGTAGGTGAAGACCCGCGCCTCGTTCGCGACCTGGTTGAACGGGCCCTTCCACTGCCCGGAGTTCTTGTCGATGACGAAGTCGTAGAGGACGGCGTAGTTCATGACGATGGGGAGCCCGTAGATGAACCCCTCCTCGGCGATGGCCTTGACCTCCTCGAGGCTCGGCCGGACGGGCTCCTTCTTCTCCGCCTGGCTGATCGGATCTTTCTTGTCCGGGCAGCCCGCACCGAGCGAGAGCGCGAGTGCAAGTGCGGTGATCGGTGCACCGTGACGTCGAGCGAGACCACCCATGAGTTCCTCCTCCGCGAGACGACGCGCACCCTATGCGAAGGGCGTCGTGCCGGGTCGGACCTAGCGCTTCCCCGGGGGTAACGCCGGCGGGACGATGGCCGCGGGCAGCGCGTGGTGTGCCTCCGCT
The DNA here is from genome assembly GCA_017881345.1 of Myxococcaceae bacterium. Classification (GTDB taxonomy): domain Bacteria; phylum Myxococcota; class Myxococcia; order Myxococcales; family Myxococcaceae; genus RPRB01. The sequence continues at coordinate 18,166 of JADGQZ010000361.1, forward strand.
TCCCGGCGGAGCTTTGCGTCGGTGAGCTCTTCCTGGTCCTGCTTGGGGTTGGTTCGCCAGTGGAAGTCCGGCGGCACTGTGCCCCCGCCCTGCTGGCCGTAGCCGATCATGTCCGGGAACTGGGAGGTCCAGCGTCCGGCGGTGTCCGGTTCCTTGGTGACCTGGGCGCGGGTCTTCCTGGGGATGAACGGGTAGAAGGGCGTGTTGCTCACGATGGCCACAACTTGCACCGGGAGACGGCCCGTAGGGAAGGGGCATCGCTGATGGACCGCGCAGGCAACCTCGATCGGCTGGGCGAACCCTTCGACGTGGCCATCATCGGAGGCGGGGCCACCGGGCTGGGGGCCGCGGTGGAGGCGGCCGCGCGCGGCTACCGGACGGTGCTGCTCGAGGCCCGTGACTTCGCGCAGGGCACCTCGAGCCGGTCCACCAAGCTGGTGCACGGCGGCGTCCGCTACCTCGCCCAGGGGAACGTGGGCCTGGTCCGCGAGGCGCTGCTCGAGCGCGGGCGCCTGCGCCGGAACGCGCCGCACCTGGTGGGCGACCTCGAGTTCGTGGTCCCGGCCTACGCCTGGTGGTCCGGGCCGTACTACGGGGTGGGGCTCAAGCTGTACGACGTGCTGGCCGGACGGCACCGGCTGGGGACGAGCCAGCTGCTGTCCCGGGCGCAGGTGCTGGAGCGTATCCCCACCCTCGAGCCGGACCAGCTCAAGGGCGGCGTCCGGTACTTCGATGGCCAGTTCGACGACGCGCGCCTGGCGGTGACGCTGGCGCTCACCGCGGACGACCTCGGGGCGGTGCTGGTGAACCACGCGAGCGTGGTGGGCCTGCTGAAGTCCGGCGGGAAGATCCGCGGCGTCCAGGTCCGTGACGACGAGTCCGGGCGCGAGCACGAGGTGA
>JADGQZ010000362.1 GCA_017881345.1 Myxococcaceae bacterium
CCGGTCGTGGCCCAGGTACGTCTCGGCCTGGATGCTCGTCTCGCCGACCGTCGCCGTGTACCACTGCAACGTCTGCTGGATGAGCACCAGCGCCTCGGCCTCGGCCCGCATGGCGGCGAGAGGGTCAGGACCGGCGGCCAGGGCGATGGCCGACATCGTGAGGAACGGAGCGAGCATCGGGCCAGACTACGTGGCGCAAGGTTTGCGGACCTCGGGCTTGCAGCCAGCGGCATCCCCGGGCGCGCCCGATCCGGGGCCCCCGGGCCGCGCCGGCAAGGCGTAAGCTCCGCGCTCCAAAGAGGAGGGTGCCCCATGTCCCGGACCGCCAAGGTTGGAGACCTGATGTCCACCGCGCTGATCGTCGTGCGTGACAGCGACACCATCGGCGCGGCCGACGCACAGATGAAGCTCGGGGCGGTCCGGCACGTTCCGGTGGTGGATTCGAAGCAGAACCTGGTCGGAATCCTCTCCGCGGGGGACGCGCTCCTCGCGCTCGCGCGGGGAAAGAAGACGGTCAAGGTCGGGGAGACGATGACCCGTAACCCGGTGACGGTCACCGTCGACACGCCGGTGTTCGAGGCGATCGAGCTGCTGCTCGAGCATCGATTCGGGTCGCTTCCGGTCCTCGGGACGGACGGTCACCTCATGGGCATCGTCACCGACACGGACTTCCTCGTCGCCGCCCGCGAAGCGTTCACCCCGGACTGAGCCCGGAGTCGGCGGGCTCCGGCGCCTCGTCCTGCTCCGCTTGCCCGGCGGACTCCCCCGTCCGATCGAGCGCGGTCTTGAACAGCACCGGCCCCACCAGCTCGTTCAGGGCCACGGTGGCGACCGCCATCGCGGCAAACGTCGCTCCGAAGGAAGGAAACTCGCCCTGGATCCGCGCTGCGATGCCGAGCGCCAGCCCGGCCTGCGAGACGAGCCCTGACCAGCCCCAGCGCCGAAGGGCCGGCGGATCCTCGGCCAGGCGACTGGCGAGGCGGCCTGTGCTCCAGGTCCAGCCGGCCCGGGCGAGGGCGAGCGTCAGCGCCAGCGGCCAGAGCTTCGCGAGCAGGGACAGATTCAGGTGCGCACCGGCGATGGCGAAGAAGATGACGAAGACGATCTCCCCCAGCCGCTCGATGGCGGCGAGGAACGGCTCGCCCTGCCGCGAGAGGTTCTGCACCACGAAGCCCGCGGTGATGAAGATGAGGAGCCAGTCGAACCGCAGGTAGTCGAGGGCGTGGGTCATCACCAGCCCCAGCGCGACGAAGACCAGGACCAGCTGCCGCCCGACGAAGCGCAGGTAGGCGGCGAGCAGGAGTCCCAGGGTGGTCCCGAGCGCGATACTGCCCAGCACCTCGTGGCCCAGCTCGCGAAAGGAGCGGAGCGACAGCGCCGCCCCGGGCTCGACGAGCGGACGGGCGATGGTGAGGATCACCGCCAGGAAGATGACCACCACCACGTCGGAGGTCATCACGAAGCCGAGCGTGAAGTCGGACAGGGGGCCCCTGGCGCGCGTCTGGGAGAGGACGCCGAGCGTGGCCGACGGGCTCCGGGTGATGGCCAGCATCCCCCAGAGCAGCGAGATCCCCACCAGCGCCGTGACCGGTAGCGAATCGCCGAAGGGCAGGAACGGGCGGAGCGCGAAGAACGTCCCCGCCATGAGGACCAGCACCAGCACGTTCTGGAGCAAGGTCGACCAGAGCAGCGACCGCGCCGCCGAGACGAGCATCGAGATTCGCAGATGCGCGCCGCCGGCGAGCGAGATGAGCGAGAGCGCCAGGGCGTTGATCGGAGAGAGGTCCTCCACGGTCTGATGGTCCACCAGGTTCCCGGCGTAGGGGCCGGCCGCCATCCCGGTGAGGAGGTACGCGGTCAGGTGCGGGATGCCGAGCGGCTCGAGCACGTTGGCCACCACCGTCCCGGCCAGGAGCAGGAATCCGAGCGCCGCGAGGAGGTGGCTCCCGCCCCCCTCGGGGGTGGCGTGCGAGGCGAGGAACATCAGGCCCACCAGCACCAGGAGCAAGAGCAGCTCCACACCCCGGTTCCCGGCGCGCCGGTGCTCCCCGGTGCCGCTCACGCCGCCACCTCCACCACGGACTCCGAGCCAGTTTGCGCCGGGGCCTCGCCGGCGCGCCGGAGCGCGGACCGGAGCCCGAGCGGGGAGAGCAACTCTCCGAGGGCCGTGGCCGCCGCGGCCGAGACCAGCACCGTCTCACCCACCGGCCCCGGGAAGCGGAGCGCGAAGGCGAGCCCGATGCACATGCTGGTCGGGCCGCACGCCATGAGCCCAGGGATGAGGGCCGGCCCGGCCCGCCGGAGCGGCGGATAGACCAGCGCTCCGCACCCGGCCACCAGCGCCTTGGCCACGAGCCGCGCGGTCAGGACCACCGGGATGAGCCACGCCAGGAACGGCACCTGGGCGACGTCGATGCGCGCTCCGGCCAGCATGAGCGCCGGGAGCCGGAGAGGGAACTCGGCCGGGAGCACGACGGCCCGGATGGCCTGCCGGTGCCGGGACACCGCGCTCAGCCCGAGGCCCATGCAGAACCCCACGGTGAGCACCGCCAGGTTCGCGCGGACCGCGAGGCCGATCGCCACCATGGAGGTGCCGAAGAGCAGGCCCCAGAGGGAGCGAGAGCGGAACTCCCGGGAGACGAGCAGGGCCGTGAGGAGCCCGATGGAGACGCCGAGCCCGATCTGCCCGGCCCACAGGATGGAGGGGTGCGCTGCCCAGTGGAGGCCGGCCGGCGGGTCGAGCGTGAACAGCGCCCCGCACACGAGGAAGGGGCCCAGGTCGTCGGCGTCCGAGAGGTCGAGCAGCAGCTCGGTGACGGCTCCCTTCGCCCGGATCCGGTCCGCCACCCAGCGCACCGCGTGTCGGGTGGTCTCGGCGCACGCCGCCCCGGTGCCGCCGGCCTCGATCCAGGCCCTGGTGTCCCCCCACCAGGGGCCGGGCACGGGCTGGAGCCTCCGGAGGAGGGCGAAGGTCGCGGCTGCCACGACCGTCATCGTCAGGATGCCGGCCAGTGCACCTGCGATGCGACGCAGCACGGGGATCCGCCGCCGGTCGACCCACCCGTAGTCGAGGCCGACGATGAGCGCGAGCCAGCCCAGGCCGACCTGGGCGAGCGGCGTGAAGACCTC
>JADGQZ010000363.1 GCA_017881345.1 Myxococcaceae bacterium
CCAGGCCGACGAGGGCACGCCGCACGGCAGGGTGGTCGAGGTGATGGAGCTGGCGAAGGGTTCCGGCCTCGGTCAGCTCGCCATCGGGGTCCGCGAGGCGCCCGGGGTGAAGTAGCCGGGGCGGAGTCGCTGGAGGCGGGCCGATGATCGCGTGGCTGACGGTCGGCACCTCGGAGCTCGATGCGCCGACCCTCGCGCGCATCCGGGCACTGCTGGGCGAGGCGTTCGCGGGCGACTTCTCGAACCTGGACTGGACCCACGCGCTCGGGGGCCGGCATGTCCTGGCGTGGCAGGACGGACAGCCGCTTGCGCACGGGGCGCTCGTTCCGCGCCGGCTGCTCCACCAGGCACGGAGCCTCCGGGCGGGCTACGTCGAGGCGCTCGGCGTGGCCCCCGGGTGGCGCAAGCGTGGCATCGGCCGCGCCGTGATGCAGCGACTCGAGGCGGAGCTCCAGGCGGGCTACGCGCTCGGCGCGCTGAGCGCGAGCGACGCCGGGGCGCGCTTCTACGAGGCGCTGGGATGGACGCGCTGGGAGGGCCCGACGTCGGTCCTCACAGCGAACGGCATCGTCCGGACCCCCGACGACGACGGCTCGGTGTACGTCCACCCGCTGGCGACGACGCTCGACCGTCGCGGCGAGCTCACCTGCGAGTGGCGCGCGGGCGATGTCTGGTGACCGCCCGCCCGGGGTTCAGAGCGTCCCGAACGCCGCGTCCGGGATCTCGAGCGGCGAGGCATCCTCGGTCGCGATCGAGCGCGCCGACGCCTCGACCTGGGGCAGCAGGTTCCGGGAGAACCACAGGGCCGACTGCACCTTGCCCGTGTAGAACGCCTTGTCCTGCGCGGAGAGTCCGCCCGCGGCGAGCGCCTTCTGCGACACCGCAGCCGCATCGAGCAGCACCCAGCCCACCGCCACCTGCGACATCATCGTCAGGAAGCGGTTCGCCGACAGCCCGATGAGCCCGAGCCCGTTGGCCTGGCTCCAGCCGAGCAGGGTCATCGCGCTCGACATCAGGGCCTCCTGCCCCGCCGCGAGCAGCTCCACCGCCTTGCCCAGCGTCGCGTCGCCCCGGTGCGCCTCGACGAAGCCGGCCACGTCCTGGAGGAACGCCTGGAAGTTGGCGCCGCCGGCCTGGCCCATCTTCCGGCCCACCAGGTCCATCGCCTGGATGTGATTGGTGCCCTCGTAGATGCTGTAGATCTTCGCGTCGCGGGCGTACTGCTCCACCGGGTGGTCCTTCAGGTAGCCGGCGCCGCCGTACACCTGGATCGCCACGCCCGCGAGCCGGAAGGCCTCGTCCGAGGCGAACGACTTCACCAGCGGGGTCAGGAGGTCCACCTGGCCCTTGTGGTAGCTGGCCTTCTCGTCGTCCTTGCCCGCGAGCGCCCTCGACTGGTCGCCGTGCCAGGCCAGCTTCACGATGAGCGCGCGGATCCCTTCGGTGTGCGACTTGAGGTCGAGCAGCATCCGCCGGACGTCCGGGTGCTCGATGATCGGCACTCGCGGCACCGTCGGGTCCTTCCAGTGCGTGTAGTGCGGGCCCTGCTTGCGGTCCCGGGCGTAGTCCACCGCGTTCTGGTAAGCGGCCGCCGCCGTCGCCAGGCCCTGGATGCCGACGGCGATGCGCGCGCCGTTCATCATCCGGAACATCTGGGACATGCCCAGGTTCTCGACGGTGCCGACCAGCTCGCCCTCGCAGGCGTCGTTCTCGCCGAAGTTGAGCACCGCGGTCGCCGAGCCGTTGATGCCCATCTTGTGCTCGATGGACGCCACCGCCACGTCGTTGCTCGCGCCCACCTTGCCGCTCGCGTCGATGCGCTTCTTCGGCACGATGAAGAGCGACAGCCCCTTGGTGCCCGGAGGAGCGCCATCCACCCGCGCGAGAACCAGGTGAACGATGTTCTCGGCGAGGTCGTGGTCACCGCCGGAGATGAAGACCTTGGTGCCCTTGATGGCGTACTTGCCGTTGCCCAGCCGCTTCGCGCTGGTCTTCGCCGAGCCCACGTCGCTGCCCGCATGCGGCTCGGTCAGGCACATCGTGCCGCCCCAGGTGCCGTCGAGCATCTTCACCGCGTAGCGCCTCGCCTGCTCCGGCGTGCCGCACTCGACGATGGTCTCCGCCGCACCGAAGGCCAGGCCCGGGTACATGTTGAACGCCGGGTTGGCGCCGGAGAGCAGCTCCTCCACCAGCACCACCAGCGCCTGGGGCGCGCCCTGCCCACCGTGGTCCGTCGAGACGCCGAGCGCCTTGAAGCCGTTCTCGTAGAGCTGCTTCCAGGCGTCGCCGAAGCCCTTGGGCGTGCGGACCTGCCCCCCCTCGATGCGGCAACCCTCGCGGTCACCCGAGGCGTTGAGGGGTCCGAGCACCTCGCGGGCGAAGCGGTACGCGGCGTCCAGCACCGCCTTCGCCTCGTCCTCGCCCCAAACGTCGTAGGGCGCCTTCCCCAGGAGCTCCCCCAGCCTGAACTGCTCCAGCAGCACGAAGGAGAGTTCCCGGAGGTCCGCCTTGTACCAGTTCAGTCCAGCCGCCATCGGTCGACTCCAGAATCAACGGGACGTGGGGGGAGCATGTGTCCGGCTGATTCCCGAGTCAATCCGAAATGACGCCGCGCGTCGGCGGGGCCCTGCAGGGGGTCGACAGGCCTACTTCTTGGCGGCCTTCTTCGTCGCCTCGGGGGCCTTCCGGAGGGCCGGAGACTCGCGGGGGGTGGCCTTCTTGACCCCGGTCACCGGAGCCGCCACGGCGGGCTCCTTCCGGGGGGCGGGCGAGGGAGGCGCGGGCGGGAGGATGCTCTCCCTCGGCGCCGGGATCACCAGCGGGGGCTGCCCGGAGCGCTGGCGGTTCTCGTCCTCGAGCGAATGGAAGAGCTGCAGCTGTGCGCCGCCACGGAGGACGAGCTCGCCCTTCTGGTTCTCGGCCCAGAGGTCCAGCTCGGCAAAGTAGCGGCCCTCCTCGCCCCAGCGCTCGGTGACGCGGCCCTTGCAGACCACGGTGTCGCCCGGCCAGACGATCTTCGAGAACTTCACCGAGTAGCGCCGGAGCTGCGCCCCGCGGCCCCAGTCGGAGACGAGCTGGCCGAGGAAGCCCATGATCAGCATGCCCGGGGCGTAGACGCTCGGCATCCCCAGGCCCTTGGCGTAGGTCTCGTCGACGTGGACCGGGTTGAAGTCGCCGGAGGCGCCGGCATAGCGGGCGAGCTGCACCCGATCCACGGGGGGCTTGGTGAGCGCGGGCATCTCCTCCCCCACGCGTACCGCTTCGAAGTAGAGCTTGCGGGTGGCCATGGGCGGGTCAGCTCTCCTTGCTCGCGCGCACCACCAGCGTGCGCCGGGCCTTGAAGACGAGGTTTCCTTCCTCGTCGCGGCCCTCGTCCTCGATGACTGCCACGTCCATCTTGCCGGCCGGACCGGTGCGCTCGAGCACCTCGGCCACGCGGGTGGAAACGTAGATGCGGTCCCCTGCGAAGATGGGGCGGTCGTACTCGAACGCCTGCTCGGCGTGCAGGAGGCTCTTGATGCCCACGCCGAGGAGCTCGCGCAGGTCGGCAGCGGAGTGGAAGCTGGCAGGGAAGGTGGGCGGGGCGACGATGGTGGGGTAGCCCGCAGCCCGGGCGTACTCCTCGTCGTAGTACATGGGGTTGAAGTCGCCGAGCGCCTCGGCGAAGCGGCGGATCGCCCCCTTCTCGACCTCGTTCAAGGTCGGCGGTGACGAGCGTCCGATGGCGTTCTTGTCCAGCATGTGGAGTCCTTTTCGGATCAGCGGCCGGCGGGCAGGTCGAGCACGGTGAGCAGGCCCGACTCCGCAGAGGCGACGCGTGGAGCGGCGTGTACCACGAGGTGAGCGGTGGCGGCGTCCCCAGGGATGCCACCCTGGACGTCCACCGCGAGGCGTGTGTCCGATTCAATGACGATCTGGTCCCCGGGGGGTTCCGCCCCCAGGGCAAGCATGAGCTCGAGTCGCACCCTCTCCTGCCCGTCCTGCAGCCCGACGACGATCTGGTTCACCCCGGCGACGCGGCCCCGCGGGACGACGAACGCGCCCCCCGGGATGTCCTCGTGGGCGATGACGGGGGCGACCTCCTCCTCGTACTCCTCGAGGTCGATCCCGAGCCCGAGCGCGCAGAGCGCCGCCGACTCGATGAGCCCCACGTGCCCCACCCGACCCTCGGCGGCGAGCGCGTCGAAGGCATCCTCGGTGAGCCCGGCACCGATCTTCCGTTGCAGGGCCTCGCGGCGACCGCGCGCGTCCACCACCCGCCGGGCGAGCACGTGGCGGATCGGCCCGAGCGTCTGTCCGAGCGTCGCCGCGAGCCGGTCGAGGACGAATCCCGGGTTCACGCCCGTACCGAGGACCGTGACACCGGCGCGCTGGGCGGCCCGCTCGAGTCGCTCGGCGAGCTCGGGATGGCGTACCCAGGGGAACGCCAGCTCCTCGCAGGTGGACACCACCGGATGGCCTTCCTTCACCGCCGCGAGCAGCTGGTCGGCGATGGCGGAGAGCGACGAACCCGTCGCGTGCAGGACCACCGGCCGCGGTCCACGGGCCGGTCCCCGCCGGAGCCCTGGCTCGACCTTGATGGGAGAGGGCACACCCAGCTCGTCCAGTCGCTTGCCCAGCAGGGCGGGATGAGTGTCCACGGCCCCGATCAACGTCACCTCCTCCGACTGGAGGGCGGCGCGGGCGATCTCCCGTCCGATGGCCCCAAGCCCCATCACCACCACGGGCACTGGACCCGAGTTCGCCCTGGCCATACCGACCGAATCTCCCGCCGTTCCGAGGGTTTGTGGTTTTACGTCCCGGGGTCGGGCCGGGCAATGAAAACCAACCACCGGCCGCTCAGGGCGTGAGGATGACCCAGTCCACGAGTGGGTCCCCTTCGACCAGCCCATCGACGACGTCCATCCCGGACGTGACGGTTCCGATGATGGTGTAACGGCCGTCCAGATGCGGCTGCGGTGACACGGTGACGAAGAACTGGCTGCCGCCGGTGTCCTTCCCGGCCAGCGCCATCCCCACGGTTCCGCGCAGGTACGTCCGGGGGGAGACCTCGCACGGCAAGGTGAAGCCGGGGCCGCCCTCCCCGTCCCCGCGGGGGTCGCCGCCCTGGGCGACGAAGTCCGGGACGATGCGGTGGAAGGAGAGGTTCCGGAAGTAGCCCGCCGCCGCCAGACGGCTGA
>JADGQZ010000364.1 GCA_017881345.1 Myxococcaceae bacterium
CTGAGCGACCGTGGTGTAGCCCTCCGGGCGACCTAGCTTCGTCGGAAGCTCAGCGAGATTGAAGCCTTGTGTGGCGAAGCTCTTCTCGGTCTCGCGGATCTTGCGATGGATGTGCTTCGCGAACTCCGAGTAGGACGTGCCGGAACCGTCGCACCCGGACTTCTTTCGGATTCTTCCGTCCCAAGCGGGGAGGAGGTGGGGGTTCAGCGCGAAGAGTGTCTTGGACGCCGCGGTCGGGCCGAAAGAGACATCGACCTGTCCGCTCTTCTTGGTCGGCTTCGACGCGATCTGGGTGGAGAGGGAGTCGAACACGTCCGCCAGATCGTCGAGGTGCGCCTCATCGAGCTCAGCGAGGGAGCCGTCAAAAGGCCGAAGCTTCACCTCGGCGTCTGCGTACCAGCCCGCCAGCACGTCCGAAGCCAGCCCATGCCACTTCTTCGCCAGGTTCCTACCTCCCCAGTCGTTGAGGAACTTCAGCAGGGCCCGTCGGTGATCCTCCCGGCTGAGGTCGAGCGACGCGCCGACCTTCTGCCGGAAGCGGTCGAGGGACCGAGCGTAGTCGGTCATGCTCTCGTACATGTAGCAGGCGCAGGCGAGGTGGAACGGCTGGATTGGGCCTGCGGGTAGTCCGGACTTCTTGCCCACGTGGTCTACGCCTTCCCGAAGTCTCTCAGCGGGATGTCGAGAGTGACCTTGAGGTGTCCGCCCTCGGTCTTGACGTTCACTCGCGTGTGGCGCGCGACGTTGAATAGGGCAGCAGCGCCTGCTGCGAGCTTGCTCGTTGTTGCGTCCTTCAGGTTCACCGAGCTCCTCCTTGCATCTTCCGCGCCGTCGCATCAGAATGATGCCACGCGTGGTGTCATCAGCGATGGTGTCACTATGGCAGACGTCTGGTCCCGCCGCAAGAGGCGCGTCGTTAGGGGATGACGATGGCAGAGGGGAAATACACGCTTGCCCAGTTGAGCGAGCTGACCGAGCTACCCCAGCGCAAGGTGCGCTACTACATGCACGCGCACTTGGTGCCGCCGCCCGAGGCGAAAGGCAAGGGCCGCTTCGGTGACGAGCAGCTCGCCGCCCTGCTCGCGGTGCGGTCGCTCAGAGATGCCGGCCTGTCTCTTGACGCCATCAAGGACTACCTCGGCATAGGCGGTGACGACGCCGGGGAACAGAAGGCGCCAGGCGCGAGGGTGATCGCCGAGATCGTCGCCGCTCTGAAGGCGGGTGCGGACCGACTGCAGCCCGCCCGGCTGCGCGAAGTCACCGACTCCATCTTGGGTGTAGGGCCGACCCTCTTTTCCAAGGTGTTGTCGGGTCTCGGCAGGCGTGCCAAGCCTCGGGTCGAGCGGATGCCGCGCTCAACCTGGGAGCGCATCCCCGTCACCGGCCAGCTCGAGCTTCACGTGAAGCGGCCTCTCTCCAAGCGCCAAGACCGGGCGCTGGAGCAGCTGATGGAGCGCGCCGAGGAGCTGTTCTCGGAGGCGGAGACCAAGGGCGTCGGACAGGAAGGTGGGACGGCGCTCAGACCTCGGCTCGGGGACGTGAGCGGCAGCGACTCCGAGGGAAAGGCGCAGTCATGACCGAGCCGCTCGATTGCGACGACAGGTGCGCGGTGTGCGGCACCGTGAGCCATCAAACGCACCTTCTCTCCACCACCTACTTCGGAGCGTCGGACCTCGATGGGCGTCCCCCGCAGATGACGCGTTCGACCATGCCCTGGTGGGTCAGCCGCTGCCCCGAGTGCGGCTACTGCGCGCCGGACATCTCCAAGGCCCCGGCGACGGCCGGTGAGACCGTGCGGTCCGAGGCCTATCAAGCGCAGCTCAACGACCCCCGCATGCCCGACCTCGCCCGCTCGTTCCTTTGCGCGGCGCTCGTCGCCGAGGCCGACAAGGGCCTGGCCTCAGGTGGAGTTGTGAGATGCTGCCTGTGCGCCGCGTGGGCCTGCGATGACGCCAAGAGCGCGGACGCGGCCATCGAGTGCCGGTTGCGCGCGGCGGCCGCCCTCGAGGCGCTGCACAAGCGCGGCGGCAGGTACGTACGCGGCGGCGTCGAGGACTTCGCCCTGCTCGCCGATCTCTACCGACGGGCGGGGCGCTTTGACGACGCCGGCGTGGCGGCAAGCGTCGGCCTCCGGAAGGCGGGCAGCACCGTCCCTCGCCGCCTCATGGAGCTCGAGCTGCGCCTGATCGCGGCCGCCGACACGACCGCCCATAACTGCGACTATAACGGACGTGGACGAGAGCTGAGCCCTGGGGTGGGACGAACTCGTCGACGGCGGTGAGTTCGACCCCGGCTATTCATCGCCGCGCGAAGGAGAAGCCATGACGGACACCAGCCATTCGACCTCCATGTCGGCGGTCGACCTCGTGCGCCAGTTCGTCCAACTGCGCGACTACGCGCCCGACCTGGAGTCGTGGAGCGAGGAGGGCTTCGCCGCCAACCCGCCGCGCCTCTACCGGCTACGTCGGCTCCGGGCCTTGTTCGCGGCCTATGGCATCGACTGGGACCCTGCCGGGTTCGCAAAGGGAGCGTCCCTCGAGTCATCGAATGAGCGTTACGCGGACGTCACCAGGCAGATGGGTCTTCCGCCAGCGAGGGTGGGCCTTACGCCGGACAGCCTGAACGCGCGGGGTATTTGCGAAAGGCAGCTGTCCTTCAGGACGCTGCTCGACTATCGCGGGCACATCGAGAAAGTCCTCGCGCACCCGAAACGCATCCTGGCGGCGAGCGGATGGATCGCCCATGCCTGCTGCCAGATGCAGGAACTGAACCGAGTCATAGCCGAGCACTTGCCGTTGGTCGAGGACGTCCTGGCGGCGCTCATCAGCCCGGAGGGCCGCCAGTTCGAGCTTACGGAGCTGGTCCGTGACTACGGCTATCCGGACGTAGACCTCAATGAGATCGACCATGACTGGATCTAGGAGCAGCTACCCGTACGGCGTGCTCGCGCGATATGCCCCCGGCGCCCAACGGTTTGCCATCGTTGTTTGTGGGCCCATCCTCAACCAATTGCAGTCAGCCAGGAGGGGGACGTGAAGAACCAGTACTTCGGCGACATCCACGACTACCACAAGTATGGTCTTCTTCGCGTCCTGCAGGCGTCAGGGGACCTCAGTCTCCTAGTCGCCTGGCTA
>JADGQZ010000365.1 GCA_017881345.1 Myxococcaceae bacterium
ACCGCGAGTCGCAGGAGCAGGTCACCGAACCGAGAGCGCATGTCGCCCCCCCTTGGCGTCGACGATCGCACAGGGAGAGGGTCCTCGCAGCGTCTCGATGCCTGGACGAGCGCTCCGCAGACTGACCTCTCGCCGTCTCAGTCGTAGCAGTCGGCGGAGGTCCGGAGCACACCCCCGTCCACCGCCCAGACGAAGCAGATCCACACCCCGCCCCCCGGGAAGTCGTCGTTGTGACAGCCCCCTGCTTCGTACGTGTACACCTCGCCCCGGGGCTCCGGGCATGTCGCCTCACATCCCGGATTCAATCGAGGTGAGCAGCAATCCTGAAGATCCACGAGGCTGATGCCCCCGTCGGAGAGCCGGCCGGTGACAACCCACTCCGGCCGGGAGACCGGCAACGCGGAGACCCGGGTTCCGACCGGAACGTCGCAGGGGGTGTCCTGGCTGTGACACGCGGAGATGGTTCCGCCCAGTGCGAGCAACCAACTCAGGCCGTTGAGCCGAGCGCGCACGCTGACCCCCGCCGCACGAGGATGGCACAGCGGCGAGCGATGCTCGATACCTCGACGCTGGCCCGGTCCGCCGATCAGGACGTCGACTTCTTCATGATGCCCAGGAATCCCTCCCCGGTGAGCGTGCCGTCCTGGTTTCGTCGGAAGGTGAAGCGCTCCCGGCCGCACGACATGCGGATCAGCTTCTCGTCGAGCGTGTAGGTGCAGTCGCGGGTCTCCCCGGCGTAGCTGAGCGTGCTCTTCCCGCCGGACTTCAGCTCGAGCACGACCAGCCCGTTCACGTTCGAGTAGGTGCCTTCCACCTTCGCCCCGCAGGCCACGAGCACCACGGCGAGACCGAGCCAGAACCCTCTTCGCATGCCGGACCTCCTCCGTCGTCCCGGGTGGTGCAGGAGCGCACGAGCGGGGACGGTTTCAAATGCGTGGGAACGGACATGGAACCGTCATCGAGCGTATGTGAGAGCCCCGCTGTCCCGCCACGCGGCCGCTCAATCTACGCAGGAGCACACGGCATACACGACCTCTCCGTTGATGGCGCCGACCAGACCTGACCACTGCCCGCCGAAGTCGCCGGAACAGGGGATGAGCCCGTACGGAGGTTGGAGCTCGAAGAGGCCCATCTGCGGCGAGTCCTGGCAGACAGGCCCGCAGCCTCCGTCCGGGAGCTGATCGATCGGGGCGCCGTGGCAGCAGCTCTGATAGCCGTCGATCCGACCGTCGCGCCCGTATGTCGGGTAGACGGTTTCCAGCTTGTGGACCGGTAGGGTGGCGAGGTTCGTCCCGAGAGCGACCTCGCAAGGCGGGGGGTTGGAACAGGCCAGCGCCGCCCCAAGCAGGACGACCGTTCCCCAAGGCAACCAGGATCCAATCCCCACGTTTGGTCCCCCCGTCTCTACATCATGGCGCGGCCTCGATGTGTACGGAAGCCAGCGCCCCCGGTCTCGTTCAACCGACGGGGGTGAAACCAGGGCCCGCGCGCCGGCGTATACGACCCTATGGAGACCCTCGACATGGACCCCAAGCACTTCCCGGTGGAGCACACCGACGACGAGTGGCGGAAGCAGCTCTCGCCCGCGGCCTACACCGTACTGCGCCAGCACGGCACCGAGCGTGCCTTCACCAGCCCCCTCAATCAGGAGAAGCGTCGCGGCAAGTTCCTCTGTGCCGGCTGTGGCGAGGCCCTGTTCTCCTCCGGAGACAAGTTCGAGAGTGGCACCGGGTGGCCCAGCTTCACCGCGCCGCTCCCGGGCGCCGTGGAGACCGACACCGACGAGACCCACGGGATGGTTCGCACCGAGGTCCACTGCGCCCGATGCGGCGGCCACCTGGGGCACGTCTTCGAGGACGGCCCGCGCCCCACCGGTGAGCGCTTCTGCATGAACGGCATCGCGCTCCAGTTCCGTCCAGAATCCGACGGCTAAGCCGCCGCCTCCGGTTCACTGCCGCCCTGACCTCGCCGACTGAAGGCTCTGACGTCACCCGAATCTGGACCTCGCCTTCGGCCGCCCTGACCTAGGGTCTGCCGGAGATGAGCCCCGAGACCCGGCAGGTCCTGGCGCAGGTCGCTCCGTTCCTCGTCGGCGTCGCCATCCTCGGCGTGCTCATGGCCCTCCGTCCGGAGACCCGGCAGCGGCTCGCGTGGAAGCCCGTCCCGCTCGGCACGCTGGTCCGCTGGCTCGTGCTCTGGGTGGTCTGGGTCACGGCGACCGAGCTTCTCGGCGAGGCGCTCGGCCGGCCTTACCCCGGTCGCTGGACGCTGCACGGCGTCGCGCTCGGGCTCAAGATCCTGGGCATCGTCGTCCTCGCGCCGCTGCTCGAGGAGTGGGTGTTCCGGGGCCTGCTCTTCCAGCTCCTGCTCGCGCGCGCTGGGGCGGCGCCCGCCGTCGTTGGAACGGCGGTGCTCTTCACGCTGGCCCACTTCCAGTATCGCCCGCCGGACCTCGTCCTGGTGCTTCTCGACGGGCTGCTGCTCGGGCTCGCCCGCCTGAGGACGGGCTCGACCCGCGTCCCGTTCTGGATGCACCTGCTCGGCAACGCATTCGCCGCCTGGCAGCGCGTCAGGCCCTGGTAGCCGGACGGCCTGGCGCGCGCGGATCCGGACGCTGGCCGTTCAGCGTCCTCCTCCGTTGAGATCCGCCGCCCGGAGCCGCCGCGCCGCCTCGTCCAGCGTCGCGTCCGCCTTGCAGAACGCGAACCGCGCGACGCACGGCGCCTGCGCCCGGTCCACGTAGAAGGCCGAGAGCGGGATGGCCGCGACCTTCACCCGGGTCGTGAGGTCACGGCAGAAGGCGTCGTCGTCCGTGAAGCCGCGCCCCGCCACGTCGACGCAGGCGAAGTAGGCCCCCTCCGGTGCCCAGGGCACGAGCCCGGACGCCTCGAGCGCCGCGAGCAGCTTTCCGCGCCGCCGCGCGTACTCGGCCTGTAGCTCCACGAAGTACGCGTCCGGCAGCCTCAGCGCCGCGGCGACTGCCTGCTGGAGCGGCGTTGGCACGGCGAACGTCACGTACTGGTGGGCCTGGAGCACGGCGTCCCGCAGCGCCCGTGGACCCATCGCCCAGCCCACCTTCCACCCGGTGAAGCCAAAGGTCTTCGCCCCGCTGCTGATGGTGAGGGTGCGCTCGGCCATCCCCGGGAGTCCGGCCAGCGAGCGGTGCTCGGCGCCGTCGTAGACAAGGTGTCCGTAGACCTCGTCCACCACCGCCACGGCGTCCCAGCGGCGGGCGAGCGCCGCGACCTGCTCCAGCTCCGGGACGGTGAAGACCTTCCCGGTCGGGTTGTGCGGCGTGTTCAGGAGCACCACCCGGGTGCGCGGACCGAACGCCGCCGCCAGCGCGCCCTCGTCGAACCACCAGCGCGGGTGCCCGGCATCGGGCGGCCGCAGCGTCACCGGACGGAGCACGCCGCCGGCCATCGCCACGCTCGCGGCGTACGAGTCGTACACCGGCTCGAAGGCCACCACCTCGTCCCCGGGGTCCACCAGCCCCTGGACCGCGTCGAAGATGGCCTCCGTCGCGCCGCAGGTCACGACCACCTCGGTGTCCGGGTCCACCGCCAGTCCGAGGAAGCGGCGCGCATGCTCGCTGATGGCCTGGCGGAGCGCCACCGCGCCGAGTCCGGGCGCGTACTGGTTCTCGCCTCTCCGGAGCGCGGCCACCGCCGCCTCGCGGACCACCTCCGACCCGTCGAAGTCAGGGAAGCCCTGGCCCAGGTTCACTGCACCCGAGCGTGCGGCGAGCGCGCTGAACTCGGAGAACACCGTGGGCTGCAACGCCCGCACGCGCCCGGAAGCCTGCACGGGCCGGAACGCTACCACCCGTCGGCCGTCTTGACGGGCCACGGTTCTTGGTCCACAT
>JADGQZ010000366.1 GCA_017881345.1 Myxococcaceae bacterium
AGCGAGAAGTCGTCGGGATTGGACGCCTGCCGCATCGCTTCTTCCATCGAGATGAACCCTTCCTTGAGCAGCCCCATCAGCGACTGGTCGAACGTCTGCATGCCGTAGGTGACGTGGCCCTGTGAGATCGCGTCGGGGATCTCCTTCGTCCGATCCTTGTCCTCGATCATCTCCTTCACGCGGGTCGTGACCTTGAGCACCTCGACCGCGGCGACGCGGCCCTTTCCGTCTGCCCGGGGCACCAGGCGCTGGGAGATGACCGCCCTGAGCACGCTCCCCAGCTGCAGGCGCACCTGCTTCTGCTGGTAGGGCGGGAAGACCGAGACGATGCGGTTGATGGTCTCGGTGGCGTCGAGGGTGTGCAGCGTGGACATGACCAGGTGACCGGTCTCGGCGGCGGTGAGCGCGGTCTCGATGGTCTCGAGGTCTCGCATTTCGCCGACCAGGATGACGTCCGGGTCCTGCCGCAGCGCACTCTTCAGCGCCTGGCTGAAGGAGACCGTGTCCACGCCCACCTCGCGCTGGTTCACGATCGAGCGCTTGTCGCGGATGAGGAACTCGATCGGATCCTCGATGGTCATGATGTGGTCGGTCTCGTTGGCGTTGATGTGATCGATCATCGCCGCCAGCGTGGTGCTCTTGCCCGAGCCGGTGGTGCCGGTGACGAGGACCAGGCCGCGCTCCTCGAGCGCGATGGACTCGAGTACCGGGGGCAACAGGAGATCTCGGATGGTCATCACCTTGAAGGGGATGACGCGGAGAACGGCGCCGAGCGTGCCGCGCTGCTGGAACACGTTCACCCGGAAGCGCCCCAGGCCCGGGACGCCGTAGGCGAGGTCCACCTCGTTGGAGTTCTTGAACTTGTCCCGCTGGTACTCGTTCATGATCCCGAAGGCCATGCGCGCGACCTCCTCGGGGGCGAGGCGCTTGCCGTCCTTCAGCGGGACCAGCGAGCCGTCGACCCGGAACATCGGGGGCAGACCGGCCTTGAGGTGGATGTCGCTCGCGCCACCGCGCAGGGCGACCTGGAGGATCTCGTTGAGTTCCAAGCCCTCTGGAGCCTAGCACCCGGCCGAGCGAGCCCGACTGTACGGGCCCGGCCTACATGCCTGAAACGCCTTCAGCGCTTGCTGAACTGGAACCGACGGCGGGCGCCGGGCTGGCCGTACTTCTTGCGCTCCACCACGCGGGCGTCGCGGGTGAGGAAACCGGCCTTCTTCAGCGCGGTGCGGAACTCGGGGTTCAGCAGGCACAGCGCACGGCTGAGACCATGGCGGATGGCGCCGGCCTGGCCGGAGAGCCCGCCGCCGACGACGTTGACGGTGACGTCCACCTTGCCGGCCTGCTCGAGGATCTGTAGCGGCTGGTTGAGGATCATCTTCGACGTCTCGCGCCCGAAGTACTCGTCGAGCGGACGGCCGTTGACGACGATCGTCCCGTTCCCTTCCTTCACCCACACCCGGGCCGTGGACTCCTTGCGGCGGCCCGTGGCGTAGAACCCGTTCTCGGTCTGGATCGGCATGTTCCTCAGGCCTCCACCTGGCGCGGCTCGGGCTTCTGCGCGGAGTGGGGGTGCTGCTCGCCCGGATACACCTTGAGCTTGGTCATCATCTTCCGGCCCAGCGCGTTGCGCGGGAGCATCCGGCGGACGGCGTTGATCACCACGTCCTCGGGGTGACGCGCACGCAGGTCCGCGAGGTTGGTGGTCTTCAGGGCACCGGGGAAGCCTGCCCGCGGCTGCCGGTGGTAGAGCTTGTTGGTCTCCTTCGAGCCCGTGACCTTCACCTTCGCCGCGTTGATGACGATGACGTGGTCACCGGTGTCCATCGACGGCGTGTAGATGGGCTTGTGCTTGCCCTTGAGGAGGGTGGCGATCTGGCTCGCGGCACGACCGAGCACCTTGTCGCTCACGTCAATGACGTGCCATGCCCGCTTCACGTCCGCGGGCTTCGCGCTGTACGTCCGGTTCGACATCTGGAGACACTCCGGCACCAGGGGGTCTACCCCCCGGAAAAGATGCGCGATGTAGAGGTCTTGGCGCCCCAAGTCAAGCGGACGGAGGGCGGGTGCCTCCCTGCAGCCGGGCCTTGAGGCTCCGGAAGAACCCCTGCTCGGCGTCCGTGGGCGGCCCCGGTGGCGGCGCCGTGGTGTCGGTGACCTCGAGCACGGCCTCCGGGATGTCGGCGAGGAACCGCGATGGCGTCCTCGGAACCTCGCGGCCGCGCCGGAGCCGGGTCGCGGCCCGGGTGAGGATCAGCTCGTCACGGGCCCGGGTGAGCCCCACGTAGCAGAGGCGCCGCTCCTCCTCGAGGTTCTGCGGCTCACCCTGCATCCCGCCGTGCGGCAGGAACCCTTCCTCCATCCCGACGAGGAAGACCGTCTTGAATTCCAGGCCCTTGGCGCCGTGCAGGGTGAGGAGGGTGATCCGGGCGGGGCTCGGGCCGTCCTCCTCCTCGCGGGTGTCGAGCGAGAGGCGGTTCAGGTAGCTGCGGAGGTCCGATCTCGGTCCCTCCCGGCGCTCGAACTGCTCGAGCGAGGCGAGGATGCCCTCGACCCCCCTCAGCCTCCGGTCCACCGCGGTTGCCGATGTGGTGCTCGCCCGCGCCGCGGCCTCGAAGCCGATCTCGTGCAGGAGGCCCCGGGTGACGGCGGAGAGCGGCTCGGTGCGCATCCGGGCGCGCGTCCGGTGGATCAGCCCGGAGAACTCTCCCGCCGCCCGGGCCGCACCGGGGGTCAGCTCGGGAACCGAGGCGGGTGAGGCCAGGACGTCGGCGAGCGTGAGCCCGCGGGCCCGGGCGTGGGCGACCAGGTGCTCCACCGTGACATCCCCGATGCCCCGGGCCGGAACGTTCACGATGCGCAGGAGCGAGACCTCGTCGGCGGGGTTCGCGAGGAGCTTGAGGTAGGCGAGAACGTCGCGCACCTCGCGGCGGTCGAAGAACTCGCTGCCGCCCACGACCTCGTACCGGATGCCCCGGGCCCGGAACGCCTCCTCGAACGGACGGGACTGCCCGTTGGTCCGGTAGAGCACCGCGATGTCCTCCGGCCGGGCGCCGCGGGCGAGCCGCTGCTCGATGCCCTTCGCGACGAGCGTCGCCTCGTCGTCCTCGCCGGGGACGACGACGAGCTGGACCTTCGCCCCACCCACCGTGGCGGTCCAGAGCTTCTTGGGGCGCCGCTCGGGTAGCTGCGAGACCACGCCGTGCGCGGCGGCGAGCACCGCCGGGACGCTCCGGTAGTTCTGCTCGAGACGGACCTCGGTCGCGCCGGGGAAGGCCTGCTCGAAGCGGAGGATGTTCCGCACCTCGGCGCCGCGCCAGCCGTAGATGCACTGGTCGTCGTCGCCCACTGCGCAGATGTTGCGACGCTCGGCTGCGAGCTGGCGCACGAGCTCGAGCTGCGCACCGTTGGTGTCCTGGAACTCGTCGACCAGGAGGTAGCGGAACCGACGGACGTGGCTGCCCAGCACCTCGGGGTGCTCGCGGAACAGCCGCAGCGGGAGCAGGAGAAGGTCGTCGAAGTCCACCGCCCCCTGCGCCTTCAGCGCGCGCTGGTAGAGCGGGAAGACCTCGGCCGCGGCGAGCTCGGTGTCGCTCGGGGCATCGCCCTCGGGCGTGGGCGCCCGGCCGGCATTCTTGGCTCGACTGATCGCGGTCAGGATCCGGCGGGGGTCGAAGTCGCTCTTCCCGTCGACGGACCGCTCGCGGAGCGCTCGCTGGACCAGGGAGATCTGATCCGACATGTCGGCGATGGCGAACTTCCGCGGCCAGCCGAGCCGGTGCGCGTGCTGGCGGAGGACCTCGGCCCCGAAGGCGTGGAAGGTGCAGACGGTGAGCGCCTGTGCGCCCTGCCCCACCAGGCGCACCACCCGCTCCTTCATCTCGGCGGCGGCCTTGTTGGTGAAGGTCACGGCGAGGATGGCGCGGGCGGAGACGCCCTGGTCGAGGAGCCAGGCGATGCGGTGCGTGATGACCCGCGTCTTCCCGCTTCCTGCCCCGGCGAGCACCAGCAGGGGACCTTCGGTGGTGGTGACGGCGCGACGCTGCGGAGGGTTCAGGCTGGAGAGGTCCACGCGGGAGCGAACGCGTATAGCGTCGGGGACCGACGGCGCTGCTAGAGTCCAGCGAACGACCGATGGCCGCCTCCCCCGCGCGCGTTCCCGTCCGCCCGTCCACCGCCGAGCTCGACACGCAGGCCAAGGAGGCCCGCGCAGCCGTGGCCAGGCTCGGCAGGCGAGAGTTCCTCGACCAGCTGGCCTCTCTGGGGAAGGCGTTCGCCGCGGACCCCGGGAACCCCGGCAGCTACGCCTGCAAGGACTGCGAGCGCTGCGCGAACTGCATGTTCTGCAGGGACTGCGTCGGGTGCTACCAGTGCACCCACTGCGTCGGATGCGACGGGTGCAGCAACTGCAGCCACTGCACCGAGAGCAAGGGATGCCAGTCGTCGGCGTACCTGCTGCAGTCCGAGGCTTGCACGCACTCGGCGTACCTCGTGCTCTCCCGGAACCTCTCCGACTGCAACTACTGCTTCGGCTGCGTGGGCCTCTCGAAGAAGGACTTCCACATCCTCAACGTGGCCTTTCCGCGGAAGGAATACTTCGAGATCACCGGCCGGCTGCGGAAGGAGCTCGGGCTGCCGGCGTGAGCAGGGGCCGTTCCGGCCAGCGAGCTCGCCAGCGCCCGGCAAGTAGGACGCGGGCCCGGGGCAGCGTGCTCCTGGGGGACGACGGCGTCCGTGGGTCGGGCGAGCGCGCGGTCATTGCGGCCTGGCCTCGTCCGGGGCGTGGCAGGGTGCAACGGGTAGGGCTTGCAGCCGCCGAGGCCCCGGAAAATGAAATGGATGCATTCAGGGTGCATGCGTTCTTGGAAATTGCATGCACCCTGAATGCATGTGTTTCGGTTTTCGGCGCTCGCGGCCGGAGCTCGCCAGCGCCGGTGGGCGTGTCAGCCGGCCCGCGCAGCTGCCTCGATGCGGGCGATGTTGATCTTCTTCATGTCCATCATCGCCGTCATCACGCGATCGACCTTCTTCTGATCGGGCCCGTTGATCGCCCGGATCAGTGCCGAGGGGGTCACCTGCCACGACAGGCCATAGCGATCCTTCAGCCAGCCGCAGACGCCCTCCTGCCCACCACCTGCCGTCAGCGCACTCCAGAGCCGGTCGACCTCCTCCTGACTTTCGACCTCGATCGCCAGCGAGATGGCCTCCGTGAACTTGAACTGCGGACCGCCGTTGAGCGCCACGTACTCCTGGTCCCCGAGCCGGAAGCTCACCGTCATCACCGAGCCCTTCGGCCCGGGCCCCGTCTCCCCGTACCGCGCCACCTCGAGGATCTTCGAGCCCGGGAAGATCGAGACGTAGAAGCGCGCCGCCTCCTCCGCCTTCCCGTCGAACCACAGCATCGGCCTGATCGTCTGGGTCACCGCCATCGTTCTCGTCTCCCGCCTGGTTGCGGTCCCGCGTCGCGCGGAAACCTTGGTCATGGAGAAGAGACACACGACCGGGGTCGAACTCATCCCTGAGCGCGGCAGCTCATCGCCGGACGCCTGCTCGATCGCCGGAGGCCCGCCCTCCCCCTCGGGTCTGGCGCACCAGAGGCTATAGCCAGAAGAGCGACTCGGCGTGCGTGACAGCACCTGCGAAGTCCCTGATTGCTCGTCGGCGGGGTCCACGGCACGTGTGAGTTCTTGCTATAGCCTCTCGTGAGCTGGCCGGGCAGCCGCCCAGGGGCCGCAGTCCTGCCTGGCTATCCGCGTCGATGCGACCGTGCCGCCGGCGACGGTCGCGACCGTGCGACGGGCGATGGGCGATGGGCGACGGGCGACGAGCCTCACTCAGAGCGGCCGGATGAAGAACGCCTTGAGATATTCGGTCTCGGGCAATCCACCGAGGACCGGGTGGTCCGCCGCCGGCCCCCGCCGCTCGAGGATCTGGATCGGCCTGCGCACGTCGTCCGCGGCGCCGAGCAGCATCTCCTCGAAGTCCGGCGGCTTCACCTTCCCCGAGCACGAGCAGGTCACCAGCAGCCCGCCCGGCCGGAGCAGCCGGAGCGCGCGCACGTTCAGCTCGCGGTAGGCACGGAGCGCCGTCCGCGGACCCTCCTTCCGCTTCGCCAGCCCGGGCGGGTCGAGCACCACCGTGTCGAAGCGCTCACCTTCGCGATCCAGCTGGTGGAGCACGTCGAACGCGTTCGCCTCGCGCGCCTCGACGTTCCGCCGGCCGTTGCGCCGGACATTCTCCGCCAGGCGCGCCGCCGCCACCGGGTCCTGCTCCAGCGCCAGGACCGACTCGCAGCGGGGCGCCAGCGCCAGCGCGAACCCTCCGTGGTAGCTGAACGCATCGAGGGCCCGCCCGCGTCCGAGCTCCCCGGCACGCAGGTGGTTCTCTGCCTGGTCCAGGAAGGCGCCGGTCTTCATGTCCCGGAGGAGGTCGGTCCGGAAGAGCGACTCGCCCTCCCGCCACTCGACCTCGGTGTCCGCGGCGCCCACCAGGACCCGGGACTCGCGCGGCACCTGCTCGAAGTCGCGCCCGGAGCCGTCGTCGCGACACACCACCTGCACGGCCCCGGTGAGCTCCACCAGCGCGGCCGCCAGCGCCTCCTTCCGCGCATCCATCCCCTCGGCCAGGGTCTGCAGCACCAGCCGGTCCCGGTAACGGTCCACGAACAGGCCTGGCAAACCGTCCGACTCGCCGTGCACCAGCCGCAGCGCCTCGCGGCCGATGAGCGCCCGGCGGGCGATGGAGGCCTCCATCCGCGCCCGGAACCAGCCCGTGTCCACGCGCTCCTCGGAGGGGGGGCGACGGGTCAACAGCCGCAGCGCGAGCGGGCTTCTCGCCGCCCACAGAGCCTGACCGGCAGGCTGTCCGCGTGGATCCGCCACGGCCACCACCGAGCCCCCCGGCGCATCGGGCGGCTCGAGGATGTCCTTCCTCCACACCCAGGGCCGCAGATGCCGCAGCGCCCGCGCCCCGTCCGCCGAGACGCGAACCGTGGGAGGCGGTCCAACGCGCTCGCTGCTCATTCGAGCCCGCGGGCGGCGAGCTCGAGGTCGTCCTCGCCCCGCAGGTGTCCGATCTCGTGGAGGAGCGTCACCCGGATCTGCTCGACCAGCTCCTCGCGAGAGTTCACCGCCCGGGCCAGGTTCTTCCGGTACAGCACCACCGAGCGACACACCGGGCCGTCCTCGGCGCTGCAATGCTCGGCGATGGGCGGACCGCGGAAGAGACCGAGGATCGTCGGCGACAGCGGCGGCTCGCCCTCGAGCAGATCCTCCGACTTCGGGATGTCCTCGACCGTCACCGGCACCCCGCCGAGATCCTTCCGCATGTCCGGCGGAAGGCCGGAGAGCGCCCTGTCCACCTCCCGGCGGAAGTCCTTCTCCGAGAGGAGCTGCGGCGGCGGAAAGTCCTCCGGCGAGAGCTCGCGCGCCTTCTTGAAGTGCACCTCGGCCTCGGCCAGCTTCCCGTCCCGCTCGAGCAGGAGCCCCAGGTGCTGGTGCGCGTGCGCGCCGTGCTCGTCGTCGGCCAGCAGCGCGGTGAAGGCCTCCTGCGCCTCCTTGAACCGGCAGAGCTCGAACAGCGCCACCGCCCGCTCGTACGCCACGTCCGGATCGGTGCCCCGCTCCTCGGCCGCCTCGTCGCTCCGCTCGAGCGCCAGCTGCGCCTCGCCGAGGTCGTTGGCCGCCATGGCCCCGAGCAGGGCGAACTGGGACGCCAGCTCGCCGTCCCCGGCCTCGCGGGCGAGCTGCCGCCCCCTCTCGGCGTAGACGAACGCCAGCTCGTCGTTGTCCCGGCTGCTGGGCAGGCTCACCCCGTAGAGGTGCGCGGCTCCGAGCAGCGAATCGAGGTGCTCCGGATCCAGCGCCAGCGCGCGGGCATAGGCCAGCTTCGCCTCGTCGAAGCGCCCGAGCGCCGAGAGCGCCGCGCCGCGCTCGCTGTGCGCATCGGGCTCGTCCGGCGCGCGCGCCGAGGCCTCCGCGGCACAGGAGAGCGCCCGGTCGTACTCCCGGGCATCGTAGGCCGCCCGCGCCGCATCGAGCGGGTCGAGCCCGCGCGCGTCGCACACCGCCAGCGGCTCCACGAGCGGCGGATGCGAGGGGTGATGGCTCGGAGCGGTGGGCAGCCCCGGGTTGGTGGCCGCGCTCTTGGGGGCATCCGCCGGGGTGACCCGGTGACAGGCGGACGCCACGAGGAGGCAAGAGAGGGCGAGCCGGCGGAGCATGCGCGGGAATGTAACAGACGGACCGACGCCGTCAGTCCGGACCGGTTTGCCCGTCGGCAAGGCCTTGCAGCGTGCCGTGACACCGTGTGAGAGAGCCTGCGCCCCGATGCTTCTCCTCGCCTCCACCTCGCCCGCGCGCCGGGCCCTGCTCGATGGCCTCGGGGTCCCCTACCGCGCCGAGGCCCCCGGGGTCGACGAGGACGTGCCCGCCGGAACCCCGGTCGACGATGCGGTGCGGATGCTCGCGCTCCGGAAGGCCCGGGCGGTGGCCGCGCGACACCCGGACGCGCTGGTGATCGGCGCCGATCAGCTCGGCGAGCTGGATGGCCGGCCGCTCGGGAAGCCCGCCTCGCGCGAGGAGGCCCGCGAGCAGCTGGGAGCGCTGCTGGGCAGAGCGCACCGGCTGCTCACCGCCGTGGCGCTGGTGGGTCAGGGCGACGAGCAGCTCGCGCTCGACGTCGTCACCCTGCGCTTCCACCCTGTCCCGCCGGCCGAGCTCGAGCGCTACCTCGATACCGGCGAGTGGCGCGGCTGCGCCGGCGGCTATCGCATCGAGGGCCGCGGCCAGGCCCTGGTCGACGCGCTCGAGGGCGATCGCGCCTCGGTGCAGGGTCTCCCGATGCTTCCGCTGGTCCGGATGCTGCGGGGCCGCGGCTTCCCCCTTCTCTGAATCAGGGCGACCGCGGCACTCAGGCCGACGCGGACACCGGATCGGCCCGCAGCTCCTCGACGATGGTCCGGGCCGCCTCGCGCGCCCGTGGCAGGTCCTCGGGCTTGAAGCTCATCGCCGCCACCACCGGGTGACCACCGCCGCCCCACCGCTCGGCGATCGCCGAGAGGTCATGCCGCCGGAGCTCGGGCCTCCAGGGGTTGCTCCCGATGGACACCTTCGACCGCTTGCTCCCGTGCCCAACCCACACCACGTAGCGGGCCTCGGGGTACAGGTCGTAGGCGATGAACTTGTTCATCGCGTCGAGGCCCTCGTCGGCCACGTCGAAGAAGACGACCCCGCGGTCGATCGACGCCTTCTTCCGGACCACCTCGCGGTTGTGCTGGTGACGCTCGTACAGAGGACGAAAGGGGTCCTGGATCATCGGCCGCGACGCCACCTCGGAGAGCGGGTGCAGCTGCAGGAGGCGGATCACCTCGGGGATCAGCGCGGGGTCGTGGTTCGCCTCGAGGACGGTCATCAGCTGGAGCGCGGGCTCGCGGAGGCCCACCGCCATCTGCGGGCTCGGGAACTGCGCTCCATCGATGATCTCCCCCCACTCGAGCAGCTCGACCATGGGCCCAGGGTCGAACCCGAAGCGGTCGCGCGCCACGTCGGCCAGGTACACGGTGCAGCTCTTCCGCCGTGCGTCGTGGAACTTCCGGCCCGAGGCGTCGGCCAGGAAGTGCGCCTCGTCTCCGGGAGTCTGGAATGCCGAGGCGTGGTGATCGAACCACCATGTCAGCCGGGGCGACTGGCTGTAGCGAAAGTCGACGATCGCGTTCTCGTCGCCCTGGAACGCGGATTCCGGGACCGGGGTCCCACCCGCCTGATGCGACAGGCCCTGGTAGCTGAACGTGACGTCCGGACGGATGCGCTCCCGGTAGAAGCGCGAGAACACCGCAGCACTCGCGGCCCCGTCGAAGCAGTTGTCGTGAAAGAGAACGTGCATCCGCATCTGGGTGGGAGGCCCTACCACCCCACCCTGTCCCTTGGGGAGAGGGAGGAGAGGGTTTCTGTGATCCTGAAAGAACGACAGTCTGTGATGGCCCCGCAACCAACTCCCTGTCACGGAATCTGCGGAACGACACACGTTCTCATCGGGGCGGGGCCGGCACGCCGCCTGCTACTGGCCCCCGATCAGTTTGCCGAACACGCGGACGGAGAGGGTGACATGCCTAAGTCGTCGGGGAAGAAGGGCACGCGGCTGCAGCGTCTGAAGATGAAGGCCAGGGCGCATCACCAGGCGGTGCAGACCACGCTGGGAGAGCTCGTCGCTGCGGCCTTCGACACGGTCGGCAACGAGGTCAAGGACGTCGCCCGCCTGCTCTCGTCCCGGGAGATCGGCCGGGCGGCGCACGCACGCATCGTCCTGGTCCAGTAGCACCCGGACGTCCTAGGGTCAGCGCTCTCGGACGAGGGCCGGCCGGCTGATCGACACCCACTGTCACCTCGACGTCTCTCGGTTCAACGCCGACCGTGGCGCAGTCCTGGAGCGCGCCTGGACGGCGGGGGTCGAAGGCATCCTGGTGCCGGCCATCGGACCCGGCGCCTGGGACGCACTGCTCGGGCTGCCCCGGAGCGACCGGCGCCTCCAGGTGGCACTCGGCATCCATCCCCAACTCCTGCCCGAGCTGCCCGAAGAGGATGACGCCCCCGCGCTCGAGCGGCTCGATTCTCTTCTCGGCGCAGGCGGCGCCGTCGCCGTCGGCGAGTGCGGCCTCGACGGGCCGAGCGCCCCAGGGGCACCGATGGAGCGGCAGCTTCGTGTCCTCGATGCCCACGCCCGTCTGGCCCGGAAGCATGGTCTTCCCCTCCTCGTGCACTGCCAGAAGGCGCATGCGGCGCTGGAGGAGTGGCTTGCCCGCACGCAGCTTCCCGACGCGGGCGTGGTGCTCCATAGCTACAGCGGCGGGCCGGGCCGGGTGGCGGCGTACGTGGGCCGCGGCTGTCACCTGAGCTTCGCCGGCCCGGTGAGCTGGCCCGAGGCCCGGAAGCCGCTCGAGGCGGTCCGGCTCACTCCGCGCGAACGGCTCCTGGTCGAGACCGACGCGCCGGACCAGGCGCCCGCGCCGCACCGGGGCGGGCGGAACGAGCCGGCGTTCCTGGTGCGCATCGTCGAGGCGACCGCCGCGGCGCTCGGCGAGTCGGCGGAGGCGATCGGCATGCTCCTCGGCGAGAACGCCCGGCAGCTCTTTCCTGCGTTCCGGCGCTGAGGTCGGGGACGGCCACGCACGCCCCCCGGAGAACGTGGCACTCGGCACGCGCACCAGGGACGCGCTAGAGAGTGCGTGCAAATGACCGCGCCCTCTCTTCGTCCCACCGCTGACCTGGCGCTCCCCTCGCCCGAAGGGACCACCCGCGCGTTCCGCCTCTCGCGACGGTGGGACCGGACCGGGCGGCTGCTCGGGGACGAGGCGATGGAGCGGCTCGCCCGGTCGCGGGTCATCGTCTTCGGCCTCGGAGGCGTGGGGAGCTATGCGGTGGAGGGGCTGGTCCGGAGCGGGGTGGGCCACCTCACGCTCGTGGACTTCGACGAGGTGTGCGTCACCAACCTCAATCGCCAGCTCCACGCGACGGTGCGCACCGTGGGCAAGAGCAAGGCCGAGCTGATGGCGCAGCGCTGCCGCGAGGTGAACCCCGACTGCACGGTGACACCGGTGGCCGAGTTCTACCGCGCCGAGAACGCCGAGCAGCTGCTCCAGCCCGGCTGGGACTACGTGGTGGACGCCATCGACAACGTGAAGGCCAAGCTGCACCTCCTCCACCGCTGCGTGCAGCTCGGCATCCCGGTGGTGAGCAGCATGGGCGCGGCGGGAAGGCTCGACCCCACCGCGCTCCGGGTCGACGACCTGTCGGAGACCATCATGGACCCGTTCGCCAAGGACATCCGGAAGCTCCTCCGCCGCAAGTACGGCGTGGAGACGGACCGGCGCACTGGCATCACCGCCGTCTATTCGGTCGAGGCGCCGCGCACGCCGGTGCCGCTCACCTACGACGCGGCGAGCGAGGGCTTTCTCTGCGTCTGCCCGAGCCGGGAGAACGAGTTCCACACCTGCGATCACCGGACGCAGGTGAACGGCAGCGTCGCCTTCGTCACCAGCGTGTTCGGGATGAACGCGGCCGGCGTGGTGGTCCGGCGCATCGCGCACGGACGCTGACGCCGCTCAGGCCGCGGACACGGTCGGGGCTTCCGGCCCCGGCACGGGCGGCTGGAGCGAGGCGAACGTCACTCCCTCGCGGCCGCAGGCTCGCCGGAAGGCGCAGCGGGCGCACTGCTTCAGCTCGTCGGTCATGGGGAACTGCGCGGCGTCGAGCGGGGTGTTCGCCGCGGCGTTCACCAGGAGCTCGCGCATCCGCTGCACCGATTCCCGGAACTTCAACGAGAAGTGCTGGACCGTCTGGGCGTCGACCGGGACCTCGACCTCCTGCCCGGCGTTGAGGAACACCAGCTGGCAACGGATCTGGTGCGGCTCCACCCGATGGCGGTGGGCGAGGTACAGCGCGTAACCGACGACCTGGTCCTCGTAGCCGGTATGAGGGACGCCGGTCTTCCAGTCCACGACCGTGATGTGCCCCGCGTCATCGCGGAAGGCGAAGTCCGGGATGGCGAACATCTTCACCCCTTCCATCTCGAACCAGCTGTGGTCCGCGCCCTCGTCCACCTCGAGCCACTGCTGCGCCTGGAGCGCCCGCGCCCGCTCGAGCCATGGCGACTGGAAGAACCAGGTCAGCGCCGCCTCCACGCTGTCCCAGATGCGCTTCCATTCGCTGTCCGGGAGGGGCTCGCCGTACTCGTGCTCCATCAGGCCCATGAACTCGAGCCGGCGCCGCTCCTGCCAGTAGGCCCGGGTGCGCGAGTGCTTGTAGTCCTCCCGCATGATGAAGCGGGCGCGGGTGATGGCCTTCGCCGCGTCCGGACGGCGACCCGCACGCACCTCGAGCAACGCGTCCTTGATGACCGCGTGCACCACGTTTCCCGCCCAGTTGAAGCGGTTGGCGAGCTTCTTCAGAACCCACAGCTGCCGGAGCTCGGGATGCGCTGCGTCCTCCCAGCCGCCCCAGCTGCCGTAGTAATGGAGGTAGTACGCCCGGCGGCAGTCCTGGAACTTCTCGTGGCGGCTCTTCGACCAGCTGAAATCGTTGGTGAGGACGTTCTGACCCATCGCGGTACCAAGAGGACTGTAGCCCGGGCCCCTGTCAGCGGGGGACGCAAGACGCGTCGGGCGGAGCCGAGAGCTGCCGCGGTCTCCCGGGGCACCGAGCTCCGGGCATCGCTCCTCCGCTGGTACGACGGACAGGCGCGCGACCTGCCGTGGAGGCGCACCCGGGACCCGTATGCCATCTGGGTCAGCGAGGTGATGCTCCAGCAGACCCAGGTCTCGGTCGTCATCCCGTACTGGGGCGCGTTCCTCGCCCGCTTCCCCGACGTGGCCGCGCTCGCCCGGGCGAGCCTCGACGACGTCCTCGCCGCCTGGCGCGGGCTCGGGTACTACGCCCGCGCGCGCAACCTCAAGCGTGCCGCCGAGGCCGTCCTCGAGTGGCACGGTGGGCAGCTCCCGGACGACGTCGAGGCGCTCGGGCGCCTGCCGGGGTTTGGCCGGTACACCGTCGGCGCGGTCGCCTCCATCGCCTTCGGGCGTGAGGTCCCGCTCGTCGACGGCAACGTGGCGCGCGTCCTGGCGCGACTGTTCGGCATCGAGGGCGCGAGCGGCGAGACCCCGCGCGAGAAGCGGCTCTGGGCACTGGCGGAGACGCTGGTCCAGGGCGAGCGGCCGGGCGACTGGAACCAGGCGCTGATGGAGCTCGGCGCGACCATCTGCCGGCCGGAGCAGCCGACCTGCCTGCTCTGTCCAGTGCGCGGGCACTGCGCTGCGCTCCTCGCCGGACGGGTGGCGGAGATCCCGGCGCCCAGGGTCCGGGTCGAGCGGCGGGCGTTGCACCTGGCGGTCGCCGCTGTCCGGAGCGGCGAGGCGGTGCTCCTCGTGCGCCGGGACGGAACGGGGCTCTTCGGCGGGCTCTGGGAGCTCCCCGGAGTGGAGTGCGCGCCGGGCACCGAGGCCGAGGCGCTGCGCGCGCGCTGGCCGGAGATCGGCACGGCGCTCCGCTCGCTCGGTCGCGTGGAGCGAACGCTCACCCACCGCGACCTCACCCTCGAGATCTTCGAGGTGACCCAGCTCGAGCCACCCGAGGGCGGGCGCTGGGTGTCGGACGCGGAGGCGGCGTCGCTCGGGGTATCCGCCGCGATGCAGGCCGTCCTCGCGCAGGTCTTTCGCGCAGGCAGCCCTGAAGGAGGAAGGCCGTGGACGAAACGCTCTCGCTCGCCGCGATCGCGCGGCTGATCGCTGCCGACACTCTGCAGGCGCATCCGCCGCTCGGCAGTCGCGGCGCCGAGGACCTCCGCCACCGTCTCGAGACGGCGCTCCGGACGGCCGTCCGGGAGGAACGCCTGGCCTGCGCAGCCGAGTGCGAGCGCCGGCGGACGCTCTGGACCGAGACCGAGGAACGCTCGAGCACCCCGTCCGGGCTCAGGGCCGAGGCGCGGTGTCGCGCCAACGAGGCAGCGGTCCTCGCCGACGCCATCCGGACGCGCACGACGGCCTGAAGGCGAAGGCTGCGGCTAGCTGCCGTCGAGCCACTGGGCGACGCCGCCGTGGTTCGAGCAGGTCCCGGTGTGGTGCTCGGAGTAGCTGAGCGAGCCGTCCTTGCACTTGGCGGTGGGCTTCCCCTTCTCGCCCGAGGCCGGTGCCCCGGACGAGGCCGGAGTCTTCGATGGCGCGCTCGTCGCGGCCGGAGCCGCAGCGGGAGCAGGTGCCGCTGCGCTCTCGCCCCTGTCGATGCCCCCGTGGCCGCTGCAGGCGCCGCTGCCGCCCTTGCT
Source organism: Myxococcaceae bacterium (assembly GCA_017881345.1). Classification (GTDB taxonomy): domain Bacteria; phylum Myxococcota; class Myxococcia; order Myxococcales; family Myxococcaceae; genus RPRB01. The sequence continues at coordinate 14,809 of JADGQZ010000366.1, forward strand.
CTTCGTCCCGTCCTTGCAGGTGACCTCGGCCGCGCTGGCCTCGGCCGAGCTGCTCTTCGACTTCGACGCGGACTCGCCCTCGTCCTTCGCGCTGGAGGACGACGCGCTCTTGCTCTTCGCGCCGCCCTTGTCCACGCCGCCGTGCCCGCTGCACGCGCCGCTGCCGCCCTTGCTCGTCGTCCCGTCCTTGCAGGTGACCTCGGCCGCGCTGGCCCCGGCCGAGCTGCTCTTCGACTTCGACGCGGACTCGCCTTCGTCCTTCGCGCTGGAGGACGACGCGCTCTTGCTCTTCGCGCCGCCCTTGTCCACGCCGCCGTGCCCGCTGCACGCGCCGCTGCCGCCCTTGCTCGTCGTCCCGTCCTTGCAGGTGACCTCGG
>JADGQZ010000367.1 GCA_017881345.1 Myxococcaceae bacterium
AGAGAGGGGACGCGGACCTCCACCACGTTCAGCCGGTAGAGCAGGTCCTCGCGGAACCTTCCGGAACGGACGTCGGCCTCGAGCTCGCGGTTGGTGGCCGAGACGATGCGCAGATCCGCGTGGCGGGTCCGTGTCTCGCCGACGCGCTCGAATGCCTTCTCCTGGAGGAAGCGCAGCAGCTGCGCCTGGGTCGTGGGGCCGAGCTCCCCGATCTCGTCGAGGAACAGCGTGCCGCCCTCGGCTGCCTCCACCTTGCCCGGGGCGTCGCGCACCGCGCCGGTGAAGGCGCCGCGGGCGTGCCCGAAGAGCTCGGAGACCAGGAGCTGGTCGGACAGGGTGGGGGCGCTGACCGTGACGAACGGCTTCTCCGACCGGGAGGAGAGCCGGTGCACCGCCCTGGCGAGCACGCTCTTGCCGGTGCCGTTCTCTCCGCGCAGCAGCACCGCGGCGTCCGAGCCGGCGGCCCGACGCAGGAGCGACAGCGTCGCCTGCATCGCCGCCGACCGGGTCTCGAGCACCGCATCCGGATCCACGCCGGCCAGCCGGTCCTCGAGCATCTCCACCCGGGCGCGGAGCCGACGGCGCTCGCGGAGGCGCTCGACCACGGCACGGATCTGCGCCGGGGTGAAAGGCTTCGGGACGTAGTCGCGCGCGCCGCGGCGGACGGCCTCCATCGCGGTGTCGATCGAGGCGTAGGCGGTGATGACCACCACGTCGAGATCCGGATCTTCCGCGAGCAGCGCGGGCAGCAGCTCGAGGCCGCTTCCGGTCCCGAGGCGGAGGTCCACGAAGGCGAGCTCCGCGGGGCCCGAGGCCAGCGCCGCGAGCGCCGCCTCGGCGGATCCGGCCTCGCGCACCTCGCACCCGGCCTGCTCCAGGCACACCCGCAGCATCGCGCGGATGTTTCGCTCGTCGTCGATGACGAGGACCCGGTCAGGGGCGGACTGCAGCAGGCCGTCCTGGGATGCAGGCTCCGTCACGGCGGGTCTGAGGTAGCACCGCCGCCATCCCGGCGCCATCGCCAGCGACCGTCTCGAGGAATTGCCCGGTCAGGTCACCGGACGCTGTGGCGCACCGGCACCGGCGCATGCAGCGCGGGGGCGGAGACGGTGAGCACGGCGCTCGCCTGGAGGGGCGCGATCCCCGCGCGGGTGCGGGCGCGGAGCGTGGTGGTGCCCGGCGCGAGCGCCAGGAGCCGTCCGCGTCCACCGGGGGCGTTGGACACCCCGAGGATGGCCGGAGCGTCGGACGACCAGACCACGTCCTCGTCCAGCCGCTGCTCGCCTCCGCCGGACAGGGTCGCGGTGGCGACGGCGGTCCCGCCCGCACCGGACTGGAGCGCCGACGGGGCGGAGATGGAGAGGCCGACCACTCCCTGCGTCGAGACCTGGAGCGCGGCCGACCCGATGACGCCCGAGAGGCGGGCTCCGATGTTGGTGGTCCCCGAGCGGAGCGTCGTCACCCAGCCCGGCCGGACGATGCTCGACACCAGGGCCACCCCAGGGTCCGTGCTGGTCCACTCGACGAGCGGGGTGACGTCCACCTCCGTTCCATCGGCACCTCGCGCCAGCGCCTGGAGCCGCGCGTGCGTCCCCGCGACGAGGGGTCCGGCTGCCCCGAGAATGGAGATCGAGGCGAGGGCCGTCCCGTCCACCTCCGCCGGGACGCTGGTCGTTGGCCCACCGCGCGGACGGGCAGTCACCAGCACCGAGCCGGGCATCAGCCCCTGGGCGGTGCCCCGGTCCGTTCCCGTGCCCCGGACCCGCAGCACGGCTGGACTGGACGACGTCCAGCTGACCCAGCGGGTGAGGTCCTGCGTGCTCCCATCCGAGAAGCGCCCGCTGGCGGTGAACTGGGTCGGGGCCCAGGTCACGGTCGATGGGGGCCCCAGCACGCTCATGCCCGCGAGCGTGGCGCCGGTCACGCGCACCGGGATGCTGGTCTGCAGGCCGTCCATCCGCGCGGTGAGCAGCGCGGTCCCGGGCGTCTGACCGAGCAGGTCGCCCTGCCGGCCCGGGGCGTTGGTGACCAGCGCCACCTTCGGCGCGGTGGAGAGCCACACCGCGTCGGCGGTGACGTCGGTCGACTCTCCCGAGGCGGAGATGACGCTCACCGAGAGGGGGAGGGCGGTACCCGCGGCGAGCGTCGTCCCGGGCGGCCACGCCTCCAGGGTTCCGCCCTGCGCCTCGGCCGAGACGGCCGCCTGCGCCGTCGCCCCGTCGAAGCGCGCGCGCAACGTGCTGACCCCGGCGTCCGCTCCCAGGACCAGGCCGGCGCTCGGCCCATCCCCGACGACGAGGAGCCCGTCGGGCGTGGCGGTCCAGCTCGCGGCGGAGGTGAGCTCGACGACGGTCCCGTCGGGCCAGTGCCCCACGGCGGCGAGCCGGGTGCGCGCCGCGACGGGGAAGGCGCCCACCGGTGGGACGATCTCCAGCGTCGGGGTTCCCACCGGGGCGCTCACCCAGCCGCGACCGGACTTCCCGGGGAGCACCGCGAGCACCGACACCCGCGCGCCTGGCTCGCGCGGGCGCACGGTGCCGCCGGTCTCCCCGGTCTCGACGTCCACCGTCCCCGCGTCGCCGTCGGCGTCTCGCCAGCCCGCGACCATGGTGAGGTCCTGCACCGTCCCGTCGGCGTGGGAGCGCTCGAAGGCCAGCATCCCCTGGGCCCCCACCGGGACGACCGATTCGAAGGGCCAGACCAGCCAGCTCACCCCGGCATCCGTGGTCGACTCGGCCCCGACCCGGGCCTCCAGCGCACCGTCGCTGGCGACGACGGTGGACTGACCCGCGGACCCGGCCACGAGGTCGCCGAACGGGGAGACGGCGAGCGCCGGGCCGGTGCTGCTCCAGACGGCGGCAGTCGGGGCCACGGTGCCGTCGAGGTGGGTGACGAAGGCCGAGAGGTGGAGGTCGCTGCCCACGAGCAGCGGATCCGGCCACCCGGGGGAGATCTCCAGCTGGGCGGGGGCTTCGGGGACCACGGCGAGCTCGGCCTGGACCTGCACCGCCCCCGCCACCGCGCGCAGCGTGGTGGCGCCAGGGGCGAGCAGCGTCACCACGCCAGGGCGCGCGAAGTAGCCCACGGTCTGGTCATCGACGGACCACTGCACCGAGCCGGTCATCGACTGGGCGGTGCCGTCGGAGAACACGCCGGTCGCCTCCACCGGGAGGTCCGATCCCTCGAGCCCACGGGGACGAGGTGGGGAGATGGCCAGCCCGACCAGGGTCGCCGCGCCCACGGTGACCGCGGTGGTCCCGGTGAGGTTCAGGTACGTGGCGCGGAGCGACGCCTGTCCGGGTGCCTGCGCCGCCACGCGACCCCAGCTGCCTGCGACGTTGGAGACCGTGAGAACCCCTGGAGCGCTGCTGGCCCAGGTCACCAGCGAGGTGAGGTCGGCGTGCGTGCCATCGCTGAAGAATCCGGTTGCAGCGGCGCTGCCCCTCGTCCCGGGCGCGTACTGCAGCCGGTCCGCCACCGCCACGATGCGCTGGAGCGCGGCATTGCTCACCACCACCCGGGTCGACGACTGGAGCCGTTGATCCGAGAAGAGCATGCTGCCGAGGAGCGTGGCCTCTCCCGGAGCGAGCGCCTCCACCAGCCCGCGGGTCCCGGCGTCGTTGCTCACCGTGATGATGCCTTGGCTACCGGGGGCGACGGCCCAGGCCACGAGGTCCGTCACCAGCCCTCCGTCCGGCACGGTGGGACCGCCGGTGGTGGTGAGGGTGGCGACCGCCTGGGTGGTTCCACCCGCGGGGAGGATCGCCGGGTTCGCCGCGAGGGCGAGCGTGGCCGAGTAGCGCTCTCCCGGGCGGCACGTGCCCTGCTTCGCACCGTCGGGCACGGAGCAGAACTGCCGGACCGGACAGTTCTCGTTGGTGTTGCAGGTGGCGCCGGTGAGGTCGAGCTTGCAGCCGGCGAGCACCAGGAGGGAGAGCGCCCATGCGGCGCGGGCGATCGGGGGAGCCACCCTAGCGCGCCTCCGAGGGCGTCCCGAGATGCGGCTCGATGAAGAAGAGCGCGATCGCGGCGGCGCCGGTGACCGCGGCGGCGACGTAGAACCCGTTGGCGGCCGCGCTGCGCGCGTTCGCCGTGTCGTAGACCTGTTGCACGGCCTCCGGGCTTCGGGGAACTCCGTCCTTCAGCGCGTTCTCCGCCTGGCGAGCGCTGAGCCCGAAGCCGATCCCCGCGGCGAGGCATACCCCCGCGACCCCGGCAGCGACGTACGTCCAGCGACGCGGCGCCGTCTTCGGTGCGGGCGCCACGGCGTCCCGCACCGCGGCGTCGGGCGCACGGCCACCGGCGAGCGACGGGACCAGCGACAGCTCGAGCTGGATGCGGGCCCCGGCGGCGAGGTCCACCTCCCGATCGAGCGGCTGGTAGCCCTCCTCCACCGCGCTGACCAGATGCCGCCCCGGCTTCAGGCGGAGCGCGACGGGCGACCGGCCGGCCGGATCTCCGTCCACCGACACCGATGCCGGTGGCTCGACCGAGACGCGGAGCGAGGCCTCGAGCGGCAAGCGTGCCTCGAGCTCGGCCACGTGCGCGGCCACCGCCTGCCGGTCCGGCGCGTTCGGAGCCGAGGCGAGGTATTCGCCGTACGACTCCACCGCCTCCGCGAGCTGCCCGAGCCGCTCCTGGCAGCGAGCGATGTTGAACAGCGACTGGGGCGCCGGTGCGCGGGCCTGGGCGGCCTCGAATGCGGCCAGCGCACCACGGAAGTCTCCCGCGCGGTAGAGGTCCGCGCCACGCTCGAAGTCGGCCCGGGCCTGCTCCACGTCGCTGGGAGCGGTGGAGAGCAGCAGGCCGGCCATCAGCACCGCCAGCATCTCGCTCCGGGAGGTTAGACCACCGGACTCAGTACGGCGAGGCCTTGAGGTCGTCCAGGCCGGATCTCACCGGCGCCGGTGGGAGGTTCGCGGTGACGACCAGCCCCCTCCGGGCGCGCACGCGCTCCGCGATGGACAGCCGTCCGTCCGCCTCGAACACGAGCAGCACCGCGACGTCCGGTGGCAGGCGCACCGACAGCGGGGTCTTGCCGAGCGACCTCCCGTGCAGGCTGACGCGCGCTCCGGGCGGCGTGGAGCGGAGCTCGACCGGCACGGGCGCCGCGCGCTCGGGACGCTGCGGGCGGACAGGCGGCGCTGCGGCTGCGGGTGTGCTCTCCGGCGGGGACATGGCCACCGGCGGAGCATCGGGGGGAGGCGCAGGTGGAGCGCTCGCCGGCGCGGGAGGCGTGCGCTCGGTCAGCGGCGCTTCCGGCGGGTGACCGCCACGGACGGACAGGATCAGCGCGAGGGTTGCCGCGGCGACCGCCATGGCTGCCAGCACGCGTCCGGTCCACCGGGCCCGCGGCGGCGGAACGGGCAAGGCCTGCCCGGTGCGCACCGCCTCGAGCGCGGCGACCACCTCGGCCATGGTCGCCGGCCGGTCCGCCGGGTCCTTCGACATCATGCGGGCGACCAGGTCCGTCAGGGCGGGGGAGATCGCGCCGTGCGGTCCCTGCGCGGGCAGCCGTGGCACCGGGGTCAGCAGCACCGCGGCGAGCACGTGCGTCGCGCTCGCGCCCACGTACGGAGGTGTGCCGGTGAGCAGCTCGAAGAGGAGCACGCCGAGCGCGTGGACGTCGCTGCGGCCGTCCTGCCGCTGACCTGCGGCCTGCTCCGGGGACATGTAGTGCGGGGTGCCGAAGATCAGCCCTGCGGCAGTCTCGCGCGCATCGCGCGGTCCCTCGGCGAGGCGGGCGATGCCGAAGTCGGCGAGCTTGGCCGTGCCGTCGCCGGCCAGCATCACGTTCTCTGGCTTGATGTCGCGGTGGTAGATGCCGCGGGCGTGCGCGGCGCCCAGCGCCTGGGCCAGTGCGGAGACGATGGCGAACGCCTCGGCGGGCGCGAGCGGACCCTGGCGGGCGAGCCGGCGGGCCAGCGTCTCGCCCTCCACGAGCTCCATCGCCAGGTAGAAGCGCCCGTCTCCGGTGCGACCGAAGTCGGTCACCTCGACGATGCCGGGGTGGCGGATCTGACTCGCCGCGACGGCCTCGCGCTGGAACCGCCTGATGATGTCGGGGTGCGTGCTGTGCGAGCCGCGGAGCACCTTCACCGCGACGGTGTTCCCCAGCGCCAGGTGCTCGGCGCGGTAGACGGCGCCCATGCCGCCGCGCCCCAGGAGCTCGTGGATGCGGTAGCGGTCGGCGAGCACCGTGCCGGGTGTCAGAGGCGGCTCGTCCTCCTCGGGGCTCGGCAGCCCGGGTGGCGCGGTCATCGATCGCCGGGCGACGGTGAGCAGCACCGCTCCCACCTGGACCAGGCTGTGGTCCGCGAAGACACCGCTCATCCTCGGCTCGCCGTCGAGCAGCGTGGGGCGGGTGCCACCGAGGTGCACGAAGCCGAGACGGCCCTCGGGCGTGGGATGGAGCCGGAGGTGGCGCGGCGCGACTCCGACGTCGGCCAGCACCAGGTCGCACTCGCGCGAGCTGCCGAGCACCGCACCCTCGGGGGGGACGTGGAGCACGCTCCCGGCAGCATGGCCCGTGGACAGACGCAGCTCCCACCCATCACCCAGGGGCGGCGCGAGGCCCGCGTTCACGGGCGGGTTCTCCAGCTTCACGTCCACGCCTTGGAAGCATAGGCCATCAAACGCTCCGGGCACGCTCGGCGAAGGCCCGGGCTTGCGTGCGAGCGCGGCCGTCCGCAGTTTGGCGCGGCGTGTCCAAGGACCAGGGAAGGGGGCGTCATGGGGTCCTGCTGTGCCTCGTGTGTGCCGCGATGGTGGGGTGCGGCAGCCTCGGGCCGGGGGGCGTCTTCCCCGATGCGGGAGGCCCGCTCGACGGGGCGGTGGGAACCGATGCCGGGCTCGACGCCGGGCTCGATGCCGGGCCCGACGCCGGGTTGCAGGGGTGGTTTGCCCGCGATGCCGGGGTGAAGATCCTCCCCCTCGGCGACTCGATCACCGAGGGAGCGCAGGCGGAGCAGGGCGGCTATCGCTGGCCGCTCGAGAACATGCTGCTCGATGCCGGCTATGCCTTCGACTACGTGGGGAGCGTCCGGGTGGGCTCGCCGGCGAGCATGCCGCGCCCCTGGCACGAGGGTCACGGCGGCTACCAGATCGAATCGGTGGACGGCGGCAACCAGCTCGAGGGCCCGGTGGTGGACTCGGCGATGCGCACCTACCGCCCGGACGTCATCCTCCTGCTGGCCGGGACCAACAACCTCAACTTTCCGGACACGCTGGATCCGGCCAAGACCTCCGGCATGTACGACCGGTTGCTCGCGCAGATCTTCGCCCTGTCCCCCGGGGTGGGCGTGGTCGCCTCGCCCGTCCCGTGGAAGACGTCGGTCCCGTCCGACCAGGTGGCTGCGTTCAACGACCGCGTCCAGGACATCGTGGGGCGATACGCCGACGCGGGATACCGCATCACCTGGGTCGGCGGGATGACCGACGCCATCGACGGCGGGGTGGAGAACCTGCCCGACGGGCTCCACCCCTCGCAGCCCGCGTACGGCCGGATGGCCGAGCAGTGGTTCCGGGCGCTCGAGTCGGTCAGCGGCCAGTGACCTCGGGCCGCAGCGGCGCGAGGGCCTCGAGCGCCGAGAGCACCTGGGCCGGATCGGTGTCGCGCATGCACCGGTGATGACCCTCCGGGCAGCGCTCCTTCCCGGCGCGGTTGCACGGCCTGCACGACAGTGGCTGGGTGACGAGCCGCGCGTGGGCCACGGGGGAGATCGACGCCGGATCGTTCGGCCCGAAGAGCAGCAGGGTGGGGACCCCCAGCGCCACGCCGGCGTGTGAGAGCCCCGAGTCGATTCCCACCGCAGCACTGGCGAGCGAGAGCTCGGCCAGCGTGTCGGCCACGGCCGCGCCGGTGCGGTCCACCACCGCGCCCGGCGGAGCTGCCCCGGCGAGGTCCCGTGCAGAGGCCCGGTCTCCGGGGCCGCCCACCAGCATGACCTGCGCGCCCCGGGCGGCGAGCCTGCGGGTGAGCTCGGCGCAGTGCTCGCGGGGCCACCGCTTGGTGGGCCATCCGCCGCCCACGTGGAGCGCGACCAGCCGGCGCGCAGCCGTTCGCCCCAGCGCCGCGAGCCGGCGCTCGGCCTCGGCCCTCGCCGGCGCGGGCACCTCGAGGCGCCCCGGAGCGCCGGTGGGCAGCCCCAGCGCCGCCGCCAGGCGCTCGAACCGGCGCGAGAAGACGACCTCGAAGGGCCGCACCGGCGCCGCATGGGTGAGCAGGAGTCGCTCGGGTCCTCCCCCGAAGCCCACCCGCACCCGGGCACCCGAGCGGAGCAGGAGCCAGGCTGCGCGCCATGAACGGACCGGGGTGAGGGCGACGTCGAACCGTCCGGGCCCGAGCGCCGCGAGCGCCTCACGCACCGTGCCGCGGGCGGACATCGGCCCGGTCGCGCGGACGGTGTCCAGCGCCGGGGCGTACCGGAGCACGTCCGCGCCCTGGTCGTGGCTCAGCCCCACCAGCTCGGCGTCCGGAAACCCGGCCCGCAGGTCGCCCAGGAGCGGCAGGGAAAAGACCACGTCGCCGATGCCTCCCTTGAGGAAGACGAGCACCCGCTGCCGGATTGGTCGTTCCATCGCGTGCTCCGCTTGCCTAGCGTGCCGGGCCCTCATGCGCTCGAGACTGCTTCCGTTCCTGCTGCTCCCGCTGACTGCCGCGTCTGCCTCCCCGCCGGCGACCCCGGACGAGGCGCGCGCCTTCGTGAAGACGGTGAACGAGGAGATGAAGACCCTCGCGGTGAAGGGATCCACGGCCGACTGGATCAAGTCCACCTACATCACCGGGGACACCGAGCGGGCGTCGGCGTGGGCCAACGACGACCTGATCGCCTACACGCGGCGGGTGCTCGAGCAGGCCAAGCGGTTCGACGGGCTGCCGCTCGACCCCGACACCGCGCGCATGCTCCTGCTCCTCCGGGTCAACAACACGGTGCTCGCCCCCGCAGATCCGGCCCACCGCGCGGAGCTGACCGAGCTGCTGGCGCGGATGGAGGGCCTGTACGGCGCCGGGAAGTACTGCGGCCCGGACGGACAGGGGAAGTGCCGCGACCTGCTGCAGCTCGAGGAGGTGGTGAACCGGAGCCACGATCCGAAGGCGTTGCTCGACGCCTGGACAGGCTGGCACGCCGTCGGCCGGCAGATCCGGCCCCTCTACGAACGCTTCGTGGTTCTCGCCAACGAGGGCGCACGCGACAACGGCTTCCAGGACGTGGGCGCCCTCTGGCGGAGCGCGTACGACATGACGCCCGAGGAGTTCGAGCGCGAGGCCGAGCGCGTCTGGGCCCAGGTGAAGCCGCTGTACGACGACCTGCACTGCTACGTGCGCGCCGCGCTGCAGAAGAAGTACGGCAAGGCGCTGGTCCCGGACGGCAAGCCCATCCCGGCGCACCTGCTCGGGAACATGTGGGCGCAGGAGTGGACCAACATCTATCCGCTGGTGGAGCCGTACCCGGGCGTGTCCAGCCTCGACGTGACGCGGCGGCTCGAGGCGCAGCACTGGGATGCCAGGCGCATGGTGAAGCTCGGCGAGAGCTTCTACACCGGCCTGGGCCTCGATCCGCTGCCGGCGACGTTCTGGACGCGCTCGCAGTTCACCAAGCCGCGCGACCGGGACGTGGTCTGCCATCCCTCGGCCTGGGACGTGACCTGGTCGGACGACCAGCGCATCAAGATGTGCATCCGGCCGCAGGAGGAGGACCTCATCACCATCCACCACGAGCTCGGGCACAACTACTACCAGCACGCGTACGTGAAGCTGCCGTTCCTCTACATGACGGGGGCGAACGACGGATTCCACGAGGCGGTGGGTGACGCCCTGGCGCTCTCGGTGACCCCGGCATATCTGGTGAAGGCGGGACTCCTGGACCGGGTCCCGCCGACCAACGACAAGGCGCTGATCAACTCCCAGCTGAAGTCGGCGCTGGAGAAGGTGGCCTTCCTGCCGTTCGGGAAGGACATCGACGTCTGGCGGTGGCAGGTCTTCTCCGGGAAGGTGACGCCGGCCAGCTACGAGTCGTCCTGGTGGGCGCTCCGCACGAAGGACCAGGGAATCGGGCCGCCGGTCCCGCGGACCGAGGCCGACTTCGACCCCGGCGCGAAGTACCATGTCCCGGCCAACGTGCCGTACACGCGGTACTTCCTGGCCCGCGTCTACCAGTTCCAGTTCTACCGGGCGCTGTGCAAGGCGGCGGGTCACCAGGGCCCGCTCCATGCCTGTACCTTCGCTGGCAGCAAGGAAGCCGGGCGCAGGCTCGAGGCCATGCTGGCTCTCGGGGCGAGCAAGCCCTGGCCGGATGCGCTCCAGGCGCTCACCGGCGAGCGGCGCACCGACGGCGGCGCGCTGCTCGAGTACTTCGCGCCGCTCAAGACCTGGCTGAAAGAGCAGAACCGCGACCAATCGTGCGGATGGTGAGCGCGAAAAAGCGCGTGGACAGTGGAGGAAGAAGCCCTTATGTTGCCCGGCGGCGCTCGAGCCATGACGGCCGAGATTCGCTGGTTCGGGGCTGATTCCCCGGCCGACAAATGAAGGAAGCAACGAAATGGCAACTGGTACCGTGAAGTGGTTCAACGATGCGAAGGGCTTTGGTTTCATCACCCAGGACGGCGGCGGCGAGGACGTGTTCTGCCACCACACCGCCATCCAGGCCGATGGCTTCCGCACCCTCGCCGAGGGGCAGAAGGTGACCTTCGACATCACCCGTGGTCCGAAGGGGCTGCAGGCGCAGAACGTCCGTCCGCAGTAACTCCTTAGACCGCTGAACTGAACGCACCTTCACGACTGGCCCGGGTACTCCATCGAAGGAGTCCCGGGCCTTCGCACGTCTAGAGGTGACGGTCGAGGAGCCAGGGGCCGAGGACGTTCCAGCTGACGAAGGTCCCGCTCCGGGGCCAGAGGCCGTCCCCGGCATCGTTCCAGCACTCGTGCAGCGCTCCGGTGCGCGCGAGGTCGGAAGCGAGGAGCCGGGCGGTGCGCACGGCGAGCTCCCGTGCCTCGGCTGAGTACCCGTACCTGGCGAGCCCCTCGGCGAGGTAGGCGCTGGAGAGGACCCAGACCGGGCCGCTCCAGTTGGACACCGGGCCCCGGCGATCCTTCTTGAAGTCGAACAGCAGCACCCGGGGCGACTGCTGGAAGTAGAGGTCGTCGGCGGGACAGGTGCGCACTCCGGACGGGCCCCAGAACCCCTCGGGCCGGAGCAGCACGTCCACCATCCGTCGCGCCCGGTCGGGGGATGGGATTCCTGCGTAGAGCGGGAGGAGGCCGGTCCAGCTGACGAACGGCCGCACCACACCGTCGACGTCGCGGGTGCCGACGATCTCCGCCTCGGGCGCGCCCACCCCGTGCTCCCAGCGCAGCGCCACGTAGTGGCCGAGCGCCTCGCTCCAGAGCAGGTCCTCGATGCGCTTGCGGAGCGTGGTGGCGGACTCGAGCCAGCCGTCGACCTCGCCCGGGTACCCGAGGAGCCGTGCCAGCTCGGCCAGCGCCTCGTACTCGAGCACCAGGAAGGCGTTGGTGTCCGGCCCCTCGATGGTGCGGTCCGGGAAGCCGGCGGAGAGGACATCGGTGTCGAAGCCGCTCTGGAGCGAGCTCCAGGTCAGGAACAGGCCGTGGAGACCGGCGAGGTTCCGCTCCTGCCAGCGCTGGAAGGCGACGACGCGGGGGTACACGCGGTGGCGCTCGGCCCACTCGGCGCCGAGGACCCGGGTGCAGCGGAGGGCGTACTGCGCGATGACCGGCTTCGACGGCTCCGCCTCACGCGCCTTGTGCGGCAGCTCGGCGCGGTGGACGCGTCCATCCGGATCGGCGCAGTCGAGCAGGCAAAGGAGGCTGCCGGCGGCTGCGTCCCTGAACTCGGGGTCGTCGAGCAGCGCGATCGACGCCTCGCTCGCGTCGTGGTGGAAGAGCCCGAGCGAGTAGTCGCCCGAGCTGAAGCCGTCACCGGAGGCCGAGGCGCGCTGGCCGGGCGCAGCAGCTCCGGCGAGCACCCGCGCCGCGGCGGCGCTCAGGGGCATGGGCGCGAGCCAGGGGTGGCGGAACCGGAGGTGCGGCGCGCGGATGCACTCCCCGGTCCAGCGCCGGAGCGCTGCCCGCAGGGCCGTGGTGTCCGGAGGCCCTGCGTGTGCGATCACTTGCCGGTGGGCGGAGGCGTGAAGCCCGGCGTGCTCCCCGGGGTGGGCACGGGCGGAGGCGGGGCCGCCTTGGCGTCGAGCAGCTCGACCTGGAAGTCGAGCACCGAGCCACCGGGGATCCCGGCGCGCGGCTGGCCGTTGTCGCCGTAGCCGGTCTTCGGCGGGCAGACGAGGCGGGCCTTGCCGCCGACCTTCATCTTCTGCACGCCCTCGGTCCAGCAGGGGATGACCTTGTCGAGCTGGAACTTCAGGGGCTGGTTCCGCTTGTAGCTGGAGTCGAACTCGGTCCCGTTCACCAGCTTGCCCACGTAGTTGACCGTGACCTCGTCGGTCGGCTTGGGGTAGGGGCCCGTGCCTTCCTTCTCGGGGATGTAGATGACCCCCGAGGCCAGCACCTGGGCGCCCTTCTGCTTGGCGGCGGCGTCGAGGTACGGCTTGTCGCGGTTCTCCTTCTTGCTCGCGGCGCGGGTGTGGCGCGCGGCGGCGAGCTCCTGGATCTTCGGCCCGTAGGTCTCGAGCGGGACGAGCGGCTTCTTGTCCTGCGCGCCCTCGGTCAGGGCCTTGCGGACGATCTCCAGCTCGGCCGGGGAGAGGTCGAGGGCCTGGAGGTTCCGGCCAAAGCTGTAGCCGAGTGTGTAGAGCTCCTTGTCCTCGGCGGTCTTGAGATATCCGACCGGCTTCTCTGGCGCGGTCACGCCGGCGTCAGCCGCCTTGGTCGGGGTGCTCACCCCTCCGTCGGGCGCGGCAGCGAGCGCCGGCGCGGCGAGCGCGAGGAGGAGCGTGGACAGTCTTCGCATGTCGGGTGGTATCCCTTCGTCGTTGATGGCGGGGTCGCTTACCAGGAAGTCCGGGCGTTTTCTTGACCGATCGACACCGTGGCCTACCGTTTGGCACGGGTGAACAGGTCTGCAGCGGCCTGTCATTCCCGGGGGGCATGCTTGCCCGCGGGGCCCAGTCGAGGAAGGTGAACCGATGGCCGAGCAGCGCAGGACGGGGCGGGCGCAGATCGACATCCTGCTCAACAAGTACGTCGGCGGCGTTCCCTACACCGCGCGTGCGCGCGACATCAGCCCGGGTGGCGTTCGGCTCGCGCGCCTGCTCGAGCCGGAGCATGCCGGCCGGCGGGTGGGCCTGCAGTTCCAGCTCCCCGGCTCCGAGGAGGTCATCTACGCCGAGGGCGAGGTGGTCCGGGAGTGGGTCGAGGCGGAGAACGCGCAGGCCGACGGGGTGCGCTTCACGCTCCTGACCGAGCGCCACCGCCAGGCCATCCGTCGCTTCGTCGAGACGGTCGCCTCGGACGACGCGGAGTAGGACACGAGGGTGTCCGTGAGGGTGTGCCCGCACGTGCACAGCGCCGGGTTGGCTCTGCCCCATCCTTGACACCCCGACGAGCGCTCACGTCTGATTTCGAGACCTCGCCCGCGACCGCGGCGCCCGGCGGACAGCGCCAGGCGGCCCGGGGGGCAGGTGGAGGTGCTCCGCCCCGATGCTGCTGCATCCCGTTCTGGTGACGCTGGCCCTCGTGGCCGCCGAGCCTGCCAAGCCCGAGGCGGCCCGGCAGGACCCGGCGAAGAAGGAGGGCTCCGTGGACTGGCAGGGCGAGCTCATCAAGGCCACCGGCTCCGGTGCGCCGGACATGCGCTCGCTGAGCCCGGCCCAGGCACGGCTCGGAGCGGAGAAGGCCGCCCAGCTCGACGCCTTCCGCAACCTCATCGCCATCGCCAAGGGCATCCACATCTCCGCCGACAGGACGGTGGGCCAGGCGATGGCGAAGGACGAGGTGAAGGGGCGTGTCGAGGGCGTGGTGAAGGGCTTCAAGGTGGTGAAGAAGCGGTACTTCAGTGACCAGGGCGTGGAGATGGACGTGGAGGTGCCGCTGTCGGGCATCGCCCAGGCGGTGCTCGATCCGGGCGCGCCCGCCGTCAACGCGCTCGCCTCGGCCAAGACGACCGACGGCCGCTACACCGGGCTCCTGGTGGATGCCCGCGGGCTCGGGGTGATGCCGGTGCTCGCCCCGCGCCTGCTCGACGGGTCGGGGAAGGTGCTCTACGCCGCCGAGATGCTCGATGCCGAGGCCCGGAAGGACTCGGTCCCGGCGCGCTACTTCAAGGGGCTCGACCAGGCGACGCACGCCCCGGCGCTCGGGGGAACCCCGCTCATGGTGAAGGCGCAGAAGGCGCAGGGCTCGGACCTGGTGCTGGCCGACGCCGATGCCCGCGCGCTCGACCAGCTCTCCGCGAAGGTCCTGGCCGAGGGCCGGGTGGGGATCGTCCCGTGAGCAACGCACGGAGAAGCGCGGCGCTGCTCGTCTTCCTCTCGTTCGTCCCGGCGCTGGCGGCGGACAAGCTTCCGCCGGTCGTGGCCCGCGAGGCCGAGGGCGAGGCAGCCATCGTCGGCGGAAACGTGGATCGCGCGTCGCGCGAGGCCAGGGAGGCCGCGCTGCGGAGCGCGGTGGAGCAGGTGGCGGGGGTGATCGTCTCCTCCCAGTCGCTGGCGGTGAACAGCCAGCTCGTCTCCGACCAGGTATACGCGCACAGCGCCGGCTACGTCCGGAGCTACGAGGTGCTCTCGCAGACCACCGAGCGCAACGTGGTGAAGGTGAAGGTCCGGGCGCAGGTGGGGACTGCCGAGCTGGACCGCGATCTCCAGGCGGTCCAGGCCCTGGTGCGCCGGCTCCAGGGGCGGAAGCTGGTCATCCTGATCCAGGAGCAGACCATCGACGAGAGGGGAGTGACCAGCACCTCGGGGGTGACGGCGACGGTGCTGACCGACGCCTTCAAGCGCGACGGCTGGACGGTCATCGACCCCTCGTTCGCCGCGGGGAAGGTCCGGGTGTCCTCGGCGGTGGCGCTGGGGGCGACCGAGGCCAAGGAGATCGGCACCCTGAGCAAGGCCGACTTCATCCTCTACGGGACGGTGGGCTTCCGGGACGTGCCAGCGGACGGGATCCTGGTGCAGCCCGGCGTCCCGCGCTCGGCGTTCCCGCTCACCGGCGACTACGACCTGGGAGTCTTCGAGACCTCGGCCGGCGCGCAGCTGGCGAAGGTATCCGGGAAGCTCCGGAGCGAGATGTCCAACACGAGCATCAACTCGCGCGAGGAGAGCGCCTACAACCTGGTGAAGGCCAACCAGGGCGAGATCGTGGGCGCGGTGCGGAAGGCGGTGCTCGAGTCGCTCCGGGCCTCGGAGCAGAACGGGGCGCGGATCGTGGTCGAGGTCCAGAACGCGGGCGACTTCGCGACGCTCCAGGCCTTCCGGCAGCAGCTGAGCGTCTGGAGCGCGGCAGTGCGCGAGGTGGGCTCGCCGTCGCTGGCGAGCGGCACCGGCAAGCTCGAGGTCACCTATCTTGGAACGGCCGAGCGGCTGGCCGAGCAGATCGACGGCAAATCCGTGGGCAAGCGGAAGGTCTCGGTCACCGGCGTCTCGGGCAGCGCGCTCGAGGTGAAGCTGGGCAAGTGATGCGCGCAGCGCTTCTCGCCCTCGTGCTCTCGACCACGGCCCTCGGGGCGGTCGGGACCGTCACCGTGGTGGACGGGCCGGCGTTCCGGACCCCCAAGGGCGGCGCCGAGCAGCCGCTCCAGCAGGGCGTCTCCGTCGAGCTCGACGACACGCTGCGCACCGGCCCGGCGGGTGGTCTCAAGCTCACCCTCACCGATCAGAGCGTGGTGGTGCTCGGCCCGGACAGCGAGCTGCTCGTGGAGCGCGCCGAGTTCGAGGGTCAGGAGCGGAGCCGCGTCTCGCTGAAGCTGCTGGTGGGCGGGATCTGGGCCAAGGTGAAGAAGGCCATCGCGGGAACCGACTCGACGTTCGAGGTGAGCGCCGCCCGCGCGGTGGCCGGTGTGCGGGGCACCATCTTCCGGGTGGACGCGACGCCGCTCATCGCCGGGACGCACCCGCCGAAGATCCGCGAGACGGTGGTGCGGGTGTCGGAGGGCCGCGTCGCGGTGAACGCACAGGTGAAGAAGCCCGGTGGGAAGCCGCCCCCCACGGGACCCCGGGTCGAGGTGCCGGGGCCCACCGAGGTGACGGCGGAGCAGTGGGAGAAGCGCTTCGTCGAGCTCCAGGCGGGCCGTGAGGTGCGCATCACCGATACCCAGTTCCAGAGCGGGAAGGCGCGCGAGACGAAGGACGCGATCGACCGCTTCCTCCAGAAGCACCCCTGAGCGGGTCGGCGGTCACTGCACCACGAAGGACCGTGCCTCGCTCACCGTCTCCACGGAGTCGCCGAGGACAGGGAAGAGGTTCGCCCCGGTGGTGACGGCGTCGACGCTGTCGTACGGGCCGAACCCGCCGACGTACCAGTGGTACGTCGACCCGCCGGGGAGCTCCGGCATCCGGGTGTGGGTCCCGGCGGTCACGACGTACACGCCCGGCGCGCCGCCGCCGCCGTTGAACACCGCGAAGTGGACGCCGTTCTGCAACGGCGTCCAGGAGAACTCGGACCCGGCGGTGACGTCCCTCGCGCCGTCGGCAGGGGCAACGGGCAGCGCCGGCGTGGGGAGGGCGACGGAGACGTCCATCCGGCGAGGCGCGAGGCCCGAGACTCTGCGGAAGGTGGTGCCCGCGCCGACGAGCTGCGCCTCGGCGGTCACCGAGGTGGTGGCGGGGATCCCGTCCGGGACGGCGAAGGTGAAGTCCCTGTCCGCAGTGTCGACATGCCCGAGGGGGATGGCGGTGAGGCCGGCAAGCTCCACCGCCAGGGCCTTGCTGAGCACCGTGTAGCCGTCCGGCGGGACCACCGTTCCGCCGATCTCGGCGTTCCCCGGCGCGGTCAGCGCGACATCCGCGCCCTCGACGGCGGCCCCCCTGGCGAGGGCGATTCCCTCGTGGACGCCGTAGCCGGTGTACTCGGTCGGCGGCTGTCCGGGGCGCGGGCTCTTCCACTGGAGGACGTGGACCGCCGCGGTGATGGACTCGGGCCCGAACCAGGCGACGGGCAAGGTGAAGGGGTTGTTCCGGGACGTGCCGCCGATGGCGGTGAGGTCGAAGCGAACGTCCGCGGTGCTGAAGATCGCCGCGGTGAAGTCACCGGCCGTCCCGACCGAGTCCCCTCCGGAGATGGTGCCGGCGATGGTCGCGGTGTTCGGCTCTCCGGTGGTGAACAGCCAGAGGAAGACGATGGTCGGATCGGAGCGGGTCAGCCCCTCGTACCTGCCGGCCAGGGTGGGCGTCCCGGCGAGCACCACCTCGAGGTCGTACGGAGGCGCGACCCCGGCGATGGCGAACCGGCCATCCGCGCCGGTCACGACGCTCCTCGTTCCGATGCCGACGGTGAGCCCGGAGAGCGCAACCCCCGTCGGCCCCACCACCCGGCCGGTGACGTCCATCCCGCCGGCAGGGGCGACGGTGATCTGCACCGCCGCGCTCAGGCCGGTCCCGGCGCTCGCAGTGACGGTGGCCAGCGTCTCTGCATCGACGCTCGACGGCGGTGTGTAGGTGGTCTCGGGACCCGAGGTCGCTCCGATCGTCCCCGGGCCGGAGAGGGCCCAGGCGATCGGCGTCGTGTCGCCGACGAGCGTGGCGCGCAAGGTGATCGGGCCGGTTCCGGCGAGAACTCGCTGCGTCTCGGGTGCGACGGTCAGCGACGCGGTCCCTCCGGGCGTGCCAGGTGCGCCGGAGGGTCCGCAGGCTCCCTGGAGCACGAGGAGCGCCGGGAGGAGGAGGGAGGGACGCACGGCGAGAGGGTCCTTTCGAGGAAGCGGCTGTCTCACCGGATGAGGCCGACCCCGCCCCAGTGTTGCGGGTGTGCCGGTGCTCCGCTGCTAATCTGTTCTGCTCGTGCCCGCGGACGCATGGACGGTGCCAAATCTGTTGACCTACCTGCGCCTGCTCGCGGTGCCGGTGTTCGTGTCGCTCCACCTCGGAGGTCGGCCCGGCTGGGCGCTCCTCGTCTTCCTTGGCGCGGTGCTGACCGACTCGCTCGACGGGATGCTGGCGCGGATGCTTCACCAGGAGAGCAAGCTCGGCGCCTTCCTCGATCCGCTCGCGGACAAGGTGCTGACCGGGGCCGCGCTGATCATGCTCTTCGTCGAGCACGAGGCGCCGCTGTGGATGGTGGTGCTGGTGGCGTTCCGCGATGGCGCGATGGCGCTCGGCGCGGTGGTGGTGAGGCGGAAGGGCCTGGACGTCCCGGCGGCGCCGTCGCGGGTGGGCAAGTACGCCACGTTCGCGCTGGTGTGCTTCCTGGTGCTCGGGCTGATGGACGAGACGTTCACCGACTCGCCCGAGCTCCACGCGTATTACCTGGTGGCGGCCTACTTCACGGGCCTGTGCGTGGCGATCAGCACCGCGCAGTACTTCGTTCGCTGGGGCTACCTCTGGGTGGCGCCGTCGCGGCGGGCTCCGTGACCTGGCTGGTCCTCGGAATGCTGCTGGGGGCCGGGCCGGCGGAGTGGGCGTTGCCGGGCTTGCGGGTGCATGTCGTGGCCTCGGAGGCGCTGGACGCGGACCGGCTGCGGGGACTGGCACGGCCGGAGGTGGTGCTCTGGGTGCGGACGAGGAGCAACGGGCTGCGGCGCTCGACGGCCGAGACGTTGCAGCTCGCGGGCTCGGCGTTCGTCGAGGTGCGGCCGCCACTCGGTGCGCCGGCGCTGGCGGCGTTCGTGGGACGGGTGGGTCCGTGGATCGCCGAGCACGGCGTCGACGTGGCGCGGGTGCGGCGGTGGTCGCCCGGGCAGCTCGCCGTGGACGTCGAAGGTCCGTTCACCGAGGAGCTCGCGGCGCGGGTGCGGGTGATGCGGCCCGTGGCGGTGCGATGGAGCAGGGGAGGATCGCCCGAGCGGGAGGAGTGGCTGCGGGCACGAGGGTTCTCCGGGGTCGAGCTGTCGGGGCTCGGCGCCGTGCCGGTCGACTGCCAGACCGTGCCCGAGCGGACGCGGGTGCGGGTCCGGGTGGCGCTCGCGTCGGTGCCGGCGGAGGGAATCTGCGGACTGCCGCTCCGGGTGGAGGTGCCAGCCGGGGTGGATGCGGGCGACGTGCACAGCCTGTTGCTCGTCCATCCCGATGCGGACCTCCTGGTCGACGTGGGCGAGGAGATCGCCCGGGCCGATGCAGCGCGGCGGTGGATCGACCAGCTCGCATCGGCGACTCCCCGGACGGCAGGAGGCTCGCGCGGTGCGGCCGAAGGACGGGATGGCGGAGCGCCGTGACCGGCACGCAGCCGGCGCCGCTGTCGTGTGCGGAGAGCGGAGCGGACGCGCCCCGAGGGGAGCGGTGGCGCGTGCGCCGGCGCTCGAGACGCTGTAGCAACTTCAATCACTCGGAGTGCGTCTCAACCCGCGCTCGTCTCGCCCGGGAGGGCCGATGACCGTCCGTCGGGTGGGCGCGTCTGGACCGGTGCGAAGCCCGGCTGCGGTGGCGCCGCGGCTGGAGACGCTCGAGGGGCTGGAGATGCGCGTCGCGACGTGTGTGGCCTGTCCGCGGCTCGTGCGCTGGCGCGAGGAGGTGGGCAGGGTGAAGCGCCGGGCGTTCCGGGAGTGGACGTACTGGGCGCGGCCGGTGCCGGGGTGGGGCGATCCGCGAGCTCGGCTGACGATCGTGGGCCTGGCGCCGGCGGCACATGGAGGGAACCGTACCGGCCGTGTCTTCACCGGTGACCGCTCCGGTGACTTTCTCTACGCGGCGCTGCACCGGGCGGGGCTGGCCAATCAGGCTCGGAGCGAATCGCGGGACGATGGTCTCCTCCTCCGGGGAGTGTGGGTGACCCTCTCTGCCCGGTGCGCGCCGCCGGACAACAGGCCGCATCCGGATGAGCTGGCGCGCTGTGCGCCGTGGCTGGCGAGGGAGCTGGAGCTGTTGCGGCCGCGGGTGGTGCTCGCGCTCGGCGCCATCGCCTGGGCGGCGGTGCTCGGCGTCCTGCGCGCCCGGGGTGTGGCAGTGCCTCGCCCGGCGCCGCGATTCGCGCACGGCGCGGAGGTGTCGCTCGAGAGTGCGCCGCGGCTGATCGGCGCGTACCACGTGAGCCAGCAGAACACGCAGACCGGGCGGCTGACGCCGGCGATGTTCGACGCGGTGCTGGCGCGGGCGATCGCGCTCGCGTCCTGAGCCCGGGTATCTGCGCAGGCATTCGAGTGCAGGAACCGGAACGTCTCGGGGCACGTCCGGGGACACACTCCTTGCCGAACCGATTCTGGAGGTGCGCCGTGTCGTTCCGCGTGGTGGGTCTGCCGTCGTCGCTGTTCCGTCCCCTCTACGGACTCTCGGACGGGGAGCTCGCAGCGAGGGGCATCGAGGTGAAGGTCGCCGATGAGGCGCCGGGGTTCCCGTGTCGCGTGTCGCTCCGGGATGCGGAGCCGGGCGCACGGATGCTGCTCTTGAACTTCGAGCACCAGCCCGCGGCGACGCCCTACCGTTCTTCCCACGCCATCTTCGTCGAGGACGGCGCGGAGGATGTGCACCCGGGGGTGAACGAGGTGCCCGAGGTGCTCGCCCGCCGCACGCTCTCGGTCCGGGCATTCGACCCGGCGGGGCAGATGCGAGACGGCGTGGTGGTGGCCGGCCGGGAGGCGGCTCCGGTCTTCGAGCGCCTGCTCTCGGACCCCGGAACCGCGTACCTCCACGTGCACAATGCGGGTCGCGGCTGCTACGCGGCCCGCGTCGAGCGGGCCTGAGGGCGTCCGCTTCCCTTGACACCCCCGGGGGGCAGCCAGGTATTTCCCCTGCGTCTTCGGGGCCCTTAGCTCAGCGGTAGAGCACTACCTTGACACGGTAGGGGTCAGTGGTTCGAAACCACTAGGGCCCACAGGCACTTAGGCGGTTTTTTGAGCCGCTCAGGCTTCTGATCATACGCCTGGTCATACGAAGAACGGGTGTCTGACCGGACGTCGACAGTGAGGCATGCGCGCCTCCGGTCCGAGCAGCTCGAAGCCTCCCTCGCGCCGCCAGCGGGGCAGGGTGGGGCCGAAGCCGCGTAGGCCCACCGCCGAGGTCGCCCAGGCCGTCCTCGACGCGCTGGAAGGGTCCACGGACGGACGCGTCGGACGCACAGCCGAGACCACGGTGCGCGACATGCTGGGCCAGGCGCGGATGGAGGTAAGGCAAGGGCTGTTCGCACTGAACCGGGCGGCACAGTGGCCGCCGCTCGTCCTCTTCGTGGCATAACCCGTTTGCTAGCGAACTGGCCGGAACTGGTGACTGCTTTGCTGCTCCCGTACCTTCGGCATCGCTGATTCTCTCACCCGCACCAGCGTCTCGCGCCCCTGGTTCCTGAGACTCTCTTCAAGCGTCCCCAAACGCTCGACGGAGCTG
>JADGQZ010000040.1 GCA_017881345.1 Myxococcaceae bacterium
ACTCGGCCAGTGTGCCCTTGAAGCCGGACCTCGCCCGCACCGCTTCCATCTCGGCGCGGATGCGCGCCACCTCCGAGAGGCCGAGTGCGTGCGCCTGCTCCGGAGTGATGGAGGTGGTGGTGTAGACCCGCACCCAGTAGGCGTAGAGCCGCTCGCCGCCCGGCCAGTGGCTGACCCCGACCTCGGTCGGCGCCGCCGGCAGGTAGGTTCCGACCACGAAGTCGCGGAGCTTCCTGTAGGCGGGCTGTACGCGCTCGCGGATGATCCGTTCGGCGGTCTGGGCGAGCTGTTTCCGCTCGGCCTCCGGCAGCCCGTCCGGCATCCGGGTGAACGGTGCGTAGAAGGACGTGGCCGTCGGCGCGGCGCCGATCAGCGCGTCGAGCTGGGGCGGGATGCGCTCCATGACCACCCGCGGCCAGACCATCTTCCGCCGCACGCCTTCTTGCACGAGCGCGATCGTCTGGTCCACGTAGGTGGGGAAGCCGTCCAGGCGGGCGACCCAGTCCCGGTAGTCCTCGAGCGTCTGGAAACGGAGCTCCGTGCCCAGCTGCCCTGCGAACTGGACGCCCGGGAACTGACCGGTGCCCTCGGGGAGCCCGCGCATGTGATTCAGCGGGGTGTACTGAGCGCCCAGCGTGTAGCCCTCGATGCGTTCGGTGTGGTCACGCTGGCTCAGCTCGAGGCTCAGCCGGTCCGCATCGGACAGCTTGCCCTTCGCCAGCTTCGCGAGCCGTTCCAGGAACGCGACGTCGTGCTTGTGCTCCCCCTCGAGTCCCGCGAGCGAGAGGTCGTCCCAGCGATCGTTCCAGCGGCGGTCGCCGAGGATGGACGCGTAGGTCGGGCTGCGGGACAGATGGTACTCCCAGTCCTCGGCGAACGCCGTGGCCAGCGCGGACGAGGGGCGGGGTGGCGCGGCCCCGGCGGCGGAGAGGAGCGGCAGCAACGCGAGGAGCCGGGCGGCGCGGAGCGTCATGGACCGCCTCGTCTAGCCCATGCGGGAATCCTTGACAGCCCGGACCGCCGTCTTTCTTGATGCAACCCCTTCGTGCCTCGCGCCGGAGGGCAGATGCCCAGGGTCCAGGTCCACGCTCCGCAGGATCTCGTTGCGGGCGCAAGCCTCCTGGCCGTCTCCTCGTTCGCGCTCTGGGCCGCGGCGCCGCTCGCGATTGGGAGGCTGGGCGCTCCCGGGCCGGGACTCGTCCCCCGGGTCCTGGCGCTGCTGCTGGGGGCCTCGGGGCTCTGGCTCGTCGTCCTCGGCTTCCTCCGCGCCGGCGAGCCGCTCGGCCGGTGGCCGCTGCGCGGGCCGTTCCTCATCGCGCTCGCGGTGGTGGCCTTCGCGCTCACCATCCGCGTCCCGGGGCTGGTGGTGGCCGGGCCGCTGGCGATGATGGTGGCGGGGGCCGCCTCACCCGAGACCCGCTGGCGAGAGCTGGCGGTCTTCTCGGTCGCGGTCACCGCGGTCTGCATCGGGCTCTTCCGCTCGCTGCTGCACCTGCCCATCCCGATCCTGGTCCTGCCCGGGTGGTTCACGCTCTAGCGCGCACCGGATGAGCACCCTGATCGACAACCTCTCGCTGGGCTTCTCGGTGGCGTTCACCCTGCACAACCTCGGGCTGTGCTTCCTGGGCTGCCTGGTGGGGACGCTGATCGGGGTGCTCCCGGGCATCGGGCCGATCGCCACCATCACCATGCTGCTCCCGGTGACCTTCGGTCTTCCCCCGGTGGGCGCGCTGATCATGCTCGCCGGTATCTATTACGGCGCGCAGTACGGCGGCTCCACCACCGCCATCCTGGTGAACATCCCCGGCGAGGTCACCTCGGTGGTCACCACGCTCGACGGGCACCAGATGGCGCGCCAGGGCCGGGCCGGGGTGGCGCTGGGCATCGCGGCGCTCGGCTCGTTCTTCGCCGGATGCGTGGCCACGCTGATCATCGCCGCGCTCGCCGTGCCGCTCACCCGGTTGGCGATGCTGTTCGGGCCAGCGGAGTACGCCGCGCTGATGACCGCCGGCCTGGCCTTCGCGGTGGTCCTGGCCAGGGGCTCGATCCTCAAGTCCATCGCCATGGTGCTGCTCGGTCTCCTCCTGGCCACCGTGGGGAACGATCTCGAGACCGGCGCGGAGCGGATGACCTTCGGTGTCGCCTCGCTGTCCGATGGCATCGACTTCGCGGTGCTGGCGATGGGGCTGTTCGGCTTCGCCGAGGTGATGCGCAACCTGACCGTGGACCAGGACCGGGACGTCGCCCCCACCACCATCGGCCGTCTCCTCCCCGGCGCGGCGGACCTCCGCCAGTCGGCGATGCCCGTCCTCAGGGGGACGCTCCTCGGCGCGGTCCTGGGGATCCTCCCCGGAAACGGGGCGGTGCTCGGCCCGTTCGCCTCCTACGCGCTGGAGAAGAAGCTCGCCCGCGACCCGAGCCGCTTCGGACGCGGAGCCATCGAGGGCGTGGCCGGGCCCGAGTCGGCCAACAATGCCGGAGCGCAGACGTCGTTCATCCCGCTCCTCACCCTCGGCATCCCCCCGAACGCGGTGATGGCGCTGATGGTGGGCGCGATGACCATCCACGGCATCGTCCCCGGTCCGCTGGTGATGGTGCGGAACGCGAGCCTCTTCTGGGGCGTCATCGCCAGCATGTGGATCGGGAACCTCATGCTCCTGGTCATCAACCTCCCGCTCATCGGCGTCTGGGTGCGGTTGCTGAAGGTTCCCTACCGGCTGATGTTCCCCGCAATCGTCATCGTCTGCTGCGTGGGCATCTACTCGGTGAACAACTCCGGCGGGGACGTGTTTCTCACCGCGGGGTGCGCGGTCTTCGGCTACGCCGCGTCCCGGCTCGGCTTCGAGAGCGCGCCGCTGCTCCTCGGCTTCGTGCTGGGAAGGCTCCTGGAGGAGAACCTCCGGCGGGCGCTGGCGATCTCCCGCGGCGATCTGGCCATCTTCATCCATCGACCGGTCAGCGCCTGGCTCCTGTTCACCGCGGTCGTCGTCCTGGTGATGGCGGTGCTGCCGAGCGTCCGGACCCGTCGCGAAGAGGTATTCGTCGAGTAGCTCCACTCCTGCCCGAGGTGACATCCCGATGAGACCCAGCCTGATCGTCCTCGTCCTCGCCCTGGCCCTGCCGCTCCCGGGGAGGGCGGCCTATCCGGATCGACCCATCACCCTCATCGTCCCGTTCGCCGCGGGTGGGCCCACCGACGTGGTGGCGCGCATCGTGGGCGAGAGCATGTCCAGGACGCTCGGCCAGCAGATCGTGGTGGAGAACGTGGCCGGAGCAGGGGGCACCACTGCAACCACGCGGGC
Organism: Myxococcaceae bacterium; assembly: GCA_017881345.1. Lineage (GTDB taxonomy): Bacteria > Myxococcota > Myxococcia > Myxococcales > Myxococcaceae > RPRB01. The sequence continues at coordinate 3,303 of JADGQZ010000040.1, forward strand.
GGCGCAGGCGGCGCCGGACGGATACACGCTGATCATGGGCCACATGGGGACCCACGGCGCGGCCCCCGCCATGTACCCCGACCTCAAGTACGATCCGGTGAAGAGCTTCCAGCCGATCGGCATGGCTGCCGGCACGCCCATCCTCATCGTGGCGAAGAAGAGCTTCCCCGCGAAGGACCTCCGGGAGTTCGTCGCCTACGTGAAGGCGAACTCGGAGAAGCTCAACGAGGCCAACGCCGGGGTGGGCTCGGTCTCGTACACCACCTGCGCTTTCCTGAACTCGCTCCTCGGCGCAAAGCCCAGCCGCATCGTCTACCGCGGCACCGGCCCAGCGCTGAACGACCTGGTCTCCGGCCAGGTCGACTACATGTGCGACCAGATCGTGAACCTGGTGCCGCAGATCCAGGCCGGCACCATCAAGGCCTATGCGATCGCGCAGGCCCAGCGCTCGCCGGCGCTGCCGGAGGTGCCGACGACGAAGGAGGGCGGCCTCCCCGAGTTCCAGGTCACGGCCTGGAACGCCATCTTCGCTCCCAAGGGAACGCCGCCGGACATCGTTTCCAAGCTCAGCGGTGCGCTACGGAAGGCCCTCGCCGACGAGGGGACCCGGAAGCGACTCCTCGACCTCGGAGCAGATCTCTCCGACACCGCCGCCCAGACGCCCGAGGGCCTGGCGAAGCTCGTGGAGAGCGAGGTCGCCCGGTGGAACAAGGTGCTCAAGAGCGCTGGCGCTACCCCGAAGTGAGCCTCCGGGGCGCGCCGCGCTCGCGATGCCGACGTCAGCTGCAGCCGCTGGTGGCGCCGCAGTTGTTGCATTTGTAGCAGGCGCCGCTGCGGTACATGATCGCACCACACGTGTGGCACGGCGGCGCGTCCTGCTGGTTCAGGAACGCCTGCCGCGGCGCGGCCTGCACCGCCGGCTCGACCGGAGCCGGCGTGGGCAACGCCCGGACCTCCGGCGCGACATCCGCGTCGTCGCTCTCCTCGAGCGGCGGCTTGTCGAACTTCAGGGACAGCCACCGGAAGATGTAGTCGGTGATGGACTTGGCGATCGGGATGTCCGGGTTGCCGGTGAAGCCCGACGGCTCGAAGCGGGTATGGCTGAACTTGTCCACCAGGACTTGCAGTGGCACCCCGTACTGCAGCGCCAGCGAGACGGAGGTGGCGAAGCTGTCCATCAGGCCCGAGACCACCGAGCCCTCCTTCGCCATCACCACGAACAGCTCGCCCGGCGTGCCGTCGTCGTACATGCCCACCGTGAGGTAGCCCTCGTGGCCGCCGATGCTGAACTTGTGGGTGATGCTGCGGCGCTCGTCCGGGAGCCGGCGCCGCTCCGCCGCCCTGGCCTCGACGGGGACCGCCGCCTCCAGCCTGGGGGTCTCCTTCTCCTTGCGGGAGGTGTTGAGCGGCTGGCTCCGCTTGCAGCCGTCCCGGTACACCGCCACCGCCTTGAGGCCGAGCCGCCACGCCTCGAGGTACGCCTCCTCGATGTCCTGCACCGTGGCCGCGTTGGGCAGGTTCACCGTCTTGCTGATGGCGCCCGAGAGGAAGGGCTGGGTGGCGCCCATCATCCGGAGGTGACCGAGGTAGTGGATGCTCCGCTCGCCCTTGGACGGCTTGAACGCGCAGTCGAACACCGGGAGGTGCTCCGACTTGAGGCCCGGCGCGCCCTCGATGGTCTCCTTCTGGTCCAGGAACTGGACGATCCCCTGGGCCTCGGTGGTGCTGTAGCCCAGCCGCTGCAGCGCGAGCGGCACCGTGTTGTTCACGATCTTCAGCATCCCGCCGCCGACCAGCTTCTTGTACTTGATGAGCGCGATGTCCGGCTCGATGCCGGTGGTGTCGCAGTCCATCATGAAGCCGATGGTGCCGGTGGGGGCCAGCACCGTGACCTGGCTGTTCCGGTAGCCGAACTCGCTGCCGAGGGTGAACGCCTCGTCCCACGCTGCCCGCTGCGCGGCGAAGAGATCCTTGCTCACCCCGTCCGGGGCGACCTTGTACGCCGCGCGGCGGTGCTTGCCGATGACGTGGAGCATGGGCTCGGCGTTCTTCGCGTAACCGCTGAACGCGCCCATCCGCTCGGCCATCTTCGCCGACATCCGGTACGCCTCGCCGCACATCAGCGAGGTGACGGCCGCGGCGTAGTTCCGGCCCTGGTCCGAGTCGTACGGCAGCCCCGAGGCCATCAGCAGCGCGCCCAGGTTGGCGTACCCCAGGCCCAGCGGCCGGTAGGCGTGGCTGTTCACCTCGATCTTCGGAGTGGGGTACTTGCTGAAGCCGACGATGATCTCCTGCGCCAGGAGAACCACGTCCACCGCGTGCCGGAACGCCTCGACGTCGAAGCTGCCGTCGAGCGGGCTCCTGAACAGCATGAGATTCAGCGACGCCAGGTTGCAGGCCGAGTCGTCGAGGAACATGTACTCGGAGCAGGGATTGCTCGCGTTGATCCGTGCGGTGTTCGGGCAGGTGTGCCACTCGTTCACCGTGGTGTCGAACTGGAGCCCCGGGTCACCGCACAGCCACGCCGCCTCGGAGATCTCCCGGAACATGTCCCGCGCCCGGTAGGTCTCCATCGGGTGCCCGTCGCGGACGGCGCGGGTCTGCCACACCTGGTCCTCGGTGACCGCCTTCATGAAGGCGTCCGTCACCCGGACCGAGTTGTTGGAGTTCTGGAAGAAGATGGACGCGTACGCCTCGCCGGTGAAGCTGCCGTCGTAGCCGGCGTCGATGAGCGCCCAGGCCTTCTTTTCCTCCTCGGCCTTGCAGCGGATGAACTCGAGGATGTCCGGATGATCCGCGTTGAGGATGACCATCTTCGCCGCGCGGCGCGTCTTGCCGCCGCTCTTGATGACCCCGGCGAACGCATCGAAGCCCTTCATGAACGAGACCGGGCCGGAGGCGGTGCCGCCGCCGGCGAGCAGCTCCTTGCTCGAGCGGATGGGAGAGAGGTTGCTCCCGGTGCCGCTGCCGTACTTGAAGAGCATGCCCTCGGTCTTGGCCAGCCCGAGGATGCTCTCCATCGAGTCGTCCACCGAGTTGATGAAGCATGCCGAGCACTGGGGGTGGCTCTCGACGCCCACGTTGAACCAGACCGGCGAGTTGAACGCCGCCTTCTGGCGCAGGAGGAGATGGGTGAGCTCGGCGTGGAAGGTCAGCCGGTCGGTCTCGGTGGCGAAGTAGCCGCCGTCCAGACCCCAGCGGGTGATGGTGTCCACCACCCGGCCCACCAGCTTGCGGACGCTGGTCTCTCGCTCGGGGGTGCCCGGCGTGCCCCGGAAGTACTTCGAGGCGACCACGTTGGTGGCCAGCATCGACCAGGACTTGGGGACCTCGATGTTCTTCTGCTCGAAGACGACCTTGCCGTCCTCGCCGGTGATGCCGGCGGTCCGGTACTCCCAGGCCATCTCGTCGGCCGGATCCACCCCCGGGGTGGTGAAGTAGCGAGGAACGCCCAGGCCGCCGCGCACCGCCGCCTTGCGGTCCTTCGCCTGCTTCCGCTCCTTCGACGCCGGGGACTTCAGCTCACGCTCCATGGAATCTCCTGAAAGTAACCGCTGAAGGCGCGCGGATCCTGTCCGTTCGCTCCTCGCGGAGCGCCCGATCCGAGCGAAGTGGGGTGGGAATTGAGGACCGGCGGCGAGACCGACTTCCGTTCTCTTTTTCAGCGCTTCGAGGCGCCGCCGTGTGTGGAACGGATGAAACCGCGAGGCGAGCAGGCTGTCAAGCGCCTGACCGCTCGAAAGCTCAACCTGTGGGGGGACTCTGTTCGGCTGGGCTCAATGGATGGTGCACCGTGTCTCCCCTGTGCTGCACGGTCATGACGTCCCCTCGTCGAGCTGAAGCAGCCCCCGGGGAGTCCGGAGGCAGGGGATCGACCATCGCTCGGGGGTCTGACACCCCGCCGGCGCTCGACGCGCTGACCTCGAATGCTCCTCAGAGCGAGCGCAGCGCCACGCCCGGGTCCACGCGCGCGGCGCGGAGCGCAGGGAGGAGCGCGCTCGCCACGGCGACGGCGGTGAGCACGACCACCACGCCTCCGAGGACCAGCGGGTCGGAGCTTCCCACGCCGAACAGCAGCCCCCGGAAGACGGTGGCCAGGGCCACGGAGCCGGCGAATCCGGCCGCGGCGCCCGCGAGGACCGGTGCGCTGCTCCCCCGAAGCACCAGCCGGACGATGTCGACCCGCGCGGCGCCCACCGCCATGCGGACGCCGAACTCACGGGTGCGCTGGACGACGCCGAACGAGACCACGCCGAAGATGCCCACGCAGGCCAGCACCAGGGCCACCGCGGCGAAGACGCCGAGGAGGAAGACCGGGTAGCGGCGGAGGAACATGCTCGGGGCCTGCTGGAGCACGCCATCGAGCGGGCGCGCGGGTCCCGCCACCAGCCCGGGTGCGGCCTCACGGAGGGCCCGCCTCAGCTCCTCGGCGACGCCCGGCCGGGAGGAGCGGACGAGCAGCGTCCAGCGCGGCGAGACCGACTGCGTGTCGGGGTAGTAGAGGATGGGCGGCCGCGGCTCGTCGAGGCCTCCGAGGGTCTGGTCTCCCACCACGCCGATGATGGTCAGCGGCGCGTCCGAGGAGACGAGCCGGATCGTCTTTCCGATCGCATCCTCGTCGGGGAAGTATCGCTGCTGCAGCGCGCGGTTGATGACCACCACCCGCGCCGAGCTCCGGGAGTCCTCGGGTCCAACGTCGCGCCCTCCGAGCACCGCGATGCCCAGCGCGCGGAAGTACCCCGGGCTCACCTCCCGGACATACGCGTCGGGCTCGGGCCCGGTGGCGCGGGGGCGGTCGGGGCGAACGAAGCTGTGCGAGAACGCGTTCCCGGTCCCCGGCATCCGGCTCACCCGCGCCGTGCTGGACAGTCCGGGGATGGCATCGACCGACTCCTGGAGTCGTCCTCTCAGCGCGATGATCGCGTCCGGGGCCTGGGCCGGGCCGGGCTGGGCGACGGACAGCTCGAGCCCGACCACTCCCTCGGGGCGGTAGCCCGGGTCGGTGGCGAGGACGTGCAGGAGGCTCTTTCCCATCAGGCCGGCGGAGCCGAGGAGCATCACGGCGAGGGCAATCTCCACCGCGACCAGGACATCGCGCGCCCGGTGGCGGAGTGGACCCGAAGTCGTCGGTGCCGCGTCTTTGAGCGCGGCCTGGATCTCCGGCTGCGAGGCCCGAAGCGCCGGGAGGAGACCGAAGAGGACCGTGGTGAGGACCACCACCGCAGCGCTGTAGGTCAGCACGCGGCTGTCGACGTCGAGCCGCTCCAGGAACGGCATCCCCGCCCGGTCCCGCGACGGAATTCCGGCGAGCAGGAGCGGGAGGCTGAGCTTCGCGGCGAGGAGCCCGAGCGCGCCTCCTGCAGCAGCGAGCAGCGCGCTCTCGGTCAGGAGCTGACGGACCAGGCGCCCTCTACCCGCGCCGAGCGCCACCCGGATGGAGAGCTCCTTCTGCCGGCCGGCCGCGCGCGCGAGCAGGAGGTTGGCCACGTTCACGCAGGCCACCAGGAGCACCAGGTTCACGCAGACGAAGATGAGGACCAGCACCGGCTCGACGCGCCCGACCAGCTCGTCCCGGAGCGGGACCACGTCGGTCACCACGCCTCCGATCGCTTCGGGGAAGCGCTCGCGGAGCGCATCCTCGAACGCGGCCAGCTGTTTCCTCGCCTGCGAGACCGTGGCGCCGTCGCGGAGCCGGGCGATGGGCCGGATCCAGTTCAGGTTCCGCCGGGTGGCGCGGTCGCCCTGCGGCTGCGCCGCGACGAGCAGGCGTGCCTCCCCTCCGGGCGCGAAGGGGAAGCCGGGAGGAAGCACGCCCACGACCGTGGTGGGCTCGCCGGCGAGGCTCAGCGTCGTGCCGATGACCCGTGGATCGCCCCCCAGCCGCGTCCTCCAGAAGGCGTCGGTGAGGACGACCGCGCGCGGGCCGCCGGCCTCGTCCTCGCCGGGGAGGAAGCCGCGTCCGAGGGCAGGGCGGACGCCGAGGACGTCGAGGAAGTTGGCGGAGACGTTGAGGGCGGGCAGCTCCTCGGGATCGGGCCGCCCGGTCCAGGCGACCGGCGCGACCTGGTACCCGGCGACGGAGGCGAACATGCCCGCGGCCTGGAGCTCGCGGAGGGTCTGCCAGGCGAACGGGAACCTCCGCCGCTCGGCGTCGTCCTGGACCTGCCAGAGGTGCACCAGTCGCTCCGGCTCGGCGTACGGCACGCTGCGCACCAGGGCCGCGTCCACCACGGTGAAGACCGCGGCGTTGAGGCCGATGCCGAGCGCGAGAGTGACGATGGCCACCGCGGCGAAGGCGGGGCGGTGGCTGAGGGAGCGGAGACCGTAGCGGAGGTCCTGGAGGAGGGTGCCCATGGTGGTCCTCAGCGGCGGCGCGGTCGCCCGTCGTGGGGCCCGAGCGGACGGACGGGCGCGTCGTCCCACCAGCGCCGGGGAGGGAGGTCGGTGCGCCGGCTCGGGTTCACCGGGTAGAGGATGCGGTTTTCCTCCTTGTCAGCTTCGCCGCCGACCAGGAGCACCGCCTCGTGCTCTCCATCGTTGAGGAAGGTATGGCAGATGCCCGTTCCGGACGGGAACGCGGCAAGGTCGCCGGCCTTCATCCGCTGGAGCTCGCCGTCGATCCAGGCGTCCACCTCGCCAGAGACGACGAAGGCGAACTCCTCCTCGGCCGACTCGGCGTGGGGCCAGGACGTGCGGGTGCCCGGAAGGAGGCGCACGAGATGGAGCCCGACGTGGCGGAGCCCGGCCGTGCGGCCGATGGCACGGGAGGGCGCCAACTCCTCGTCGCTGTTGGGGTAGCGGTGCCGGGTCTCTGGAACGTCGGCGGCGGAGACGATGAAGGGGGGGCGGCTCGGCATGGTGCGTCGAGCTTGCACCGCCCGAGCCATCGGGTGGACCTCCGAAGTGCGCGGACCGAGCGGCGTGTCCGGCGCCGGACCGGTTCGGCGTGCCCGTCTCCGGGCGGCGGCGTCCCAGGACCGGGCGTCCCTGCGCGGGCGTTCGTCGAGCGATGGGGACGGCTCCATCACGCGCGTCTGGTGGTGACCGGGGCTGGGACGGCGGCCCTCGTCTTCACGCGGCGGCGAGGCGGATCGCGGCGAGCAGCGCCTCGAGGTCCGCCTCGGTGGTGAGCGGGTTGATGAGGGTCACCCGGAGGTACACGTGGCCGCGGAGGCGGGTTTGCACCAGGTAGAAGCTTCCGTCGCGGAGGAGCCGCGCCCGGATCCGTTCCTGGTGCGCGTCGAGATCCTGGAAGTCCGCCGGGACGTGCCGGAAGCAGACGATGTTGCAGTCCGGCGGGACGGCGAGCTCGAGGTCGTCCGCGTCGTCGACCATCGCGGCGAACGTCCGGCCGAGGTCGAACAT
>JADGQZ010000368.1 GCA_017881345.1 Myxococcaceae bacterium
AGCGGCCCCGAGGTGTTCTTCCCCTTGCCCTGGGTCCGCAGTCCGTCCGGGTCGAGCCCGGAGAGGTAGAGCGCGGTCGCGTAGACGTGCCCGCAGTCGGAGACGACGCTGTTCGGGCTCTGCGTGGCTCCTGACCTCAGCAGGCCGGTCAGCGGATCGAACGCCGGGTCGAGCGTGCCGTCGGGCATGAGCGGGATGGCATCCTGGGTGACCGTCCCCACCCGGCCCCACTGCCGGTTGCCCTGCACCGTTCCGCCGAGGAAGGCCGCGGAGCTGACCAGCCAGTGCTGGCACACGTCCTGGTCCATGATCTGGCTGTACTTGTCGGCGTCGGTCGCGCTCGACTGCAGGATGCTCCCTGCGTCGGCGTTCATCATCCGGCCCATCTCGGACGCCAGGACGATGGTGGTGTGGTCCCAGTAGGACTTGCCGGTCACCGGGTGCTGGGTGGACTTGAGCCGGGCCACGAGGGCCAGCAGCGGCGACCAGAGATCCTTCTTCATCCGCGAGAGCTGGTTCTGCTGCCCGCGGGGATTCTGGTACTGGAACACCCCCCGCCGCGGGAAGTGCGTGTCGAAGCCGCGCACGTCCCGGCTCTCGATCCAGAAGCCGATGGAGAGCCCCTTGGTCATGAGCTCGTAGGCCATCATCGCCTGGACGTTGGTGTTGGGCGTCTCCTTGGAGCGGGCCGGGTTGCCATTGACGACCGCGGCGCTGGTGGTCTCGTCCGCCGGCTGGATGTTGAACTCCGACCGCAGCGCGGGGTCGGTGAACATCGCGTTCGGATCCACGGTGACCTTGCCGCCCACCAGCGACTGGTGGATCTGCACCGCCGAGGCGAACGCCTTCACCGACTCGCTGTTCTTGTCGGCGACGAAGTTCCGGTGCAGGTCGTCGACGAAGGTCCGGATCCGCGCGTCGCGGGCGTTGGCGGTGAGACCCTGGATCTGCCGGAGCCGGTTGCGCATGTCCTCCGGCAGCTTCCCGTAGATGGTGTGGGCGTACGGCGGCCCGAGCTTCTCGTAGTACCCGGTGCCCTCCGGGTAGTTGGCCAGCGACAGCTCGCCGTCGGCCAGCCAGCGGTGCCAGGAGACATTCGGGAGGAGCGTGCTCGCCCCGTACGCCTCGCAGAAGGCCTGCATCACCGTGCGCTCGTCGTCCCCGCGGCTGGCGCTCAGGCTGTGGGAGTACTTGCCGTAGTGGTAGTCCCAGCGACCGCCGGAGTGGAACTCGTTGCCGTGGTGGCTGCTCACCACCGCGAGGTCGTTGGCCAGCGAGGCCATTCCGTCCGAGGCCAGGAAGCCGTAGGTGATGTTCCCCCGGGTGATCGGCGGATCGTTCGGGGGCGTTCCGTAGCCCGAGGGCCGGTAGAGCTGGTCGGTCCACGACGGGCTGGGGTTGAGCGTCCCTGCCGGGATGACCAGCGTGGCGTCGTTCCGGGTGTCGAGCGGGTTGAACATCGCGTAGCCGTCCCAGCCACCCTCCTGGAACCAGTAGACGAGGTAGTGGGGCTCCGTGGCCGCCTGCGCCGCCGCGGTGGCGATGCCCAGCTCCCTTGCCGTCCCCGGCACCCCGAAGGAGCGGAACCAGCGCAGCCAGTCGAGGGTGGTGATGACCGAGCCGCCCGCGACGGCCTTGAGGAAGGTTCGCCGCTGCATCGTCACTTGCCCTGGTACTGCGGAGAGGCGACCAGGATCTTCAGCGTCGCGCGGAGGTCACCGTTGCTCGCGGCGAGCCCGTCCCAGAGCTGCTTGTAGAGCCCGCGCTCGTCCTGGTCGAAGCGCATGGGACGCCCGAAGAGGAGGTTGAACTCGGCCTGCAGCGTCTGGCGGACGAAGCGCTCCTTCTTCACCGCCTGGGCCGAGAACGCGCCCAGTCCCTCCCCCTTGTACGGATAGCCCGGGACGAGGGCGTGGTCCGAGTCGTCGATGGGCGCTCCCTCCGCGCTGGTCGTGAGGTAGGTGCCGTCGTCCGCCCAGCGGCTCCGCTGGTACGCGAGCGGGGTCAGCAGCTGGTGGCAGGTGAAGCAGATGCTGTTCGGGTCCACCGTGCTCGAGGCGGTGGCGCCGATCCGCATCGCGATGACCTCCGGGGGCACCTCGAACACGTAGCCCATGAAGTCCGACAGAACGCGCGCCGGGTAGTTGTAGTGGGGCAGCCCGGGCTTGTGCTGGATGTAGCCCTTCATCGTCAGGACTCCGGTGGCGCCGTGCTCCGGGCCGCGGGTGACCTTCTGGAACGAGGTGTCCACGCCGTAGTCACCGGTGAGGAGATCCCGGTAGCTGTCCCCGGCGGTGAGCACCCGCGTCCACAGCCGGGCGGGCTCGTCCGAGTCCGCCGAACCGTCGCTCTCGGTGCGGATCCGCAGCTTGTAGTACGCGTAGCTCTTGAAGTCGGCCGAGGCGATCCAGCCGTCCACCATCTGGTCGAGCGTCTTCGCCCCAGCGATGAACGCCTGGATCTCCGCGTCGGTCGGCGGCCGGGCCACCAGGTCCTGGGCCACCTTCACCAGGAGGAGCGTCCGGTTCTCCGCACCGGTGGTGGCCGGCCTCGACGGGGGCAGCGTCCAGAGGAAGTCCGGGTGGCGCACCAGCGCCTCGCACACCCCGCTCCAGGCATCCTGGGGCACCGGGCCGCCGGCGATGGCCACCAGATCCCCCAGCAAGGTGTACGCGGCGTCCGACTCGGCCGCGGTGGGACGGCGGAAGAGCATCTTCCGGTAGAGCTGGTCGATGCCGGCGCGGGCCGCCGTCTGACGGGTCGTCCCGGTGCTCGGCGATTTCGGCCCGATGACGGTGACCGAGTCGACGTACAGGTTGATGTCCTTGCCGCCGGAGTCGCTGCCGTCGTTGGTGAACGCGACCTGGACCGCATGATCGCCCGCGTTCACCGTCACGGTGCTGGTGTGCGTCACCGGGGTGGCGGAGGTGGCGGCGACGAAGGTGTCCACCGTGGGCCCGCCGACGCGAACGTCGGCGCTCGCTCCCGCGCCGGGGTACGAGCGGGCCTTCACCACGATGTCGTACTGGTCCGTGGTGGGGAAGTGCACCGCGATCTTCGTGCTCAGCGTGCCGTTGCCGTAGAGCCCGTACTCCGAGCCGGCCACCCCGCCGTTGCCCTGCCCGACCATGTCGTTCGGGTTCTCCGCCTGGAACACGAGCGTCTGCGAGGGCGGGACGTCCACCACCTGCGCCGCCACGTCCAGACCGGTGAACGGCCCGCTCTTCGCGGCGACCGCGGCGGAGCAGACGTCCCTGCTCAGCGAATCGAGCGCGAGGAGGAAGTCCGGCGTCGCCACCCGCGCCTCGACGAAGTGGGAGACGAAGTCCGCGCCGCCGAGAAGCCCGATGTTGGCCTGGAACTGGTCCGTCCCGCCGCGGACCCAGGCGTCACCGAAGATGGCCGCCACCTTCCCCTTCAGCTGCATGTAGCCGACGAAGGTGTTGTCGTAGACGGCGATCGCCGGACCGGTGTACGGCGTCAGCAGGGCGGGCGGGAACTGCTCGTCGGCGGCGGGCCCGGCCGCGCCACCCGGCCCTCCTCCGGAACCCGGTGCACCGGGCGCGGTGATGCTGCCCGAGCACGCAAGCGACAGCGCGAGCGCCGCGGCCGCGAGCCGGAATGTCCATCGTCGTGGCATGGGCTCCCCGCGAGCGGGGGGCCGCATCCTCCCGTGGTCTCACACCGGCGCGTCAATGCCACGATGTGGGAGACCCCGCGGGACAGGGTCAGTCCTGACGCCGGTAACTGAGCGTCACGTCCACCGGTGCCGAGAGGCGACTGCTCTGCATCAGGCGTCGGATGCGCAGCGTCCGCCCGTCAGCCGCGGGGGTGAAGACCGTCTCGCCAGAGCCGTCCGGGTTCTTTCCGGCCTCGATCAGTGCCCCGTCCTCGAGGCGGAAGGTGGTCTGGCTCTGGTCGCCGAAGCGGTCGGTGAGCGTGACCGGAGGACCGCCCACCTCTCCACGCTCGACGGGGCTCTTGGGCGAGGCGATGGTCACCGTGGATCCGTCGAACGAGAGCGTATAGCGGTCACGCGGGCGGGCGCGGTCCCCGAGCGCCTGTGCGGCGAACCCGCGTTCGAGGAATCCCATGTCCGCGGTGGCGCGCGCCACGGCCTCATCCAC
>JADGQZ010000041.1 GCA_017881345.1 Myxococcaceae bacterium
AGCCGGCCGCCGGCGCGCTCGGTGAGGCGCTTGACGATCGACAGGCCCAGGCCGCTGCCCTCCAGGCCTTTGGTCTCCTTGCGCTTCTCGCGGAAGAACTCGGTGAAGACCTGGTCGATGTTCTCCGGGGCGATACCGACACCGGTGTCTTCCACGTCGATGCGTACCCATTCGCCCTCGTGGGCGGCGCGGACCGTGACGGAGCCTCCGTCCCGGTTGTACTTGACGGCGTTGCCGACCAGGTTGTTGAGGATGAGCTCCAGATCCTCCACAGGGGCAAGCACCGGCGGCAATTCGGGCTCGATCTCGGCCGATCCGGCGATGCCGCGCGCGGCCATCTGCTCGGCCTGAGCGGCCAGGGCCGACTCAACGGCGGGCTCCACCGCCAGCAGCTGGGGCTCGCTCGCGGCCTTCGCCTGCTCGCTCCTCGAGAGCGACAGAAGGTCGCTGATGAGCTGCACCAGATCGTCTATGCGGCTCTCGGCGCGTCCCAGCAGCGGGAGGTAGGCCGCCAGGTCGTCGCCCATGCTCTTGTCGGTGGTCACCTCGATGATGCTCCGCACGGCGCCCAGCGGTGACTTGAGTTCGTGCACCATGGTCCGGATGAACTTCTCCTTCTCCATGGCCAGGCGGCGCACCTGGGAGATGTCGGAAAGGGTGACGATGCGGCCCAGCGCGTTGCCGTCGTCGGCGCGGAACGTGACGATGCTGGTCATAAAGTCCCGCTCCCCGATGGAGAGCTGGCTGATGGTGCGGTCTTTGAGGGGCGCGGCCAGCGGGTCGACCAAAGCGGCGAGCGGGCCGCCCCGCAGGAGGCCCGCCACCGGGCGTCGCAGCACTTCCTGCTCAGGCAGTTCGAGGAGCGCGGTCATGGCCTGGTTGGCCAGTACCACGTCGCCCGTCTGGTTTATCACCAGCACCGCGTCGCGCAGCGAGGAGATGAGGGAGTGGGTCTGCGTCTTCTCCTCGGCCAGGGCCAGCAGGCTGGCTTCGTGCTCGAGGCGGAGCCGTTCCTGCTCCGCCCGGGCCTGTTTCCGTTTGACCAAGGTCTCGACGACGCTCAGCAGGTCGTCGGGCATGAAGGGCTTGGGCAGGAAGAAGTCGATGCCCTGGAAGGTGGCGGCGCACGCCAGGTCGATATCGGCGTAGGCGGTGATCATGCAGGTCATCACCTGCTTGCCTGTGGCCGCGATCTCCTTGTGCAGGGTCAGGCCGTCGGTGTCGGGCAGGCGGTAGTCCAGCAGGGCGATGTCCCAGTCGCCGGCGTTGACGAAGGCCATGGCCTCGGCGCCGTCGGCCGCGTCCTGCACGTCGTAGCCTTCCAACTCCAGGATGGTGCGCACGGCGGAGCGGACGCCGTACTCGTCGTCCACCACCAGGATGCGGGCGGGGGGCGCCGGGTCGAGGGGCGCCGCCGCGGCAGCTGCGGCGTCCGGTCCGCTCATGACAGGAGTTCCTCCGCCACCGCGAGCAGCTGTTTGCCTGTGGCCGGCTTGTCCACGAAGCGGTCCAGCTTGGACCAGGTCAACAGGGCTTTGCCCTCCTGATCGAAGCGCTCCCCGGTCTCCCGAGCCACACCACTCAGCATCACCAGCGGCACGTCGGCCAGGTGCTCCCGCTTGCGCAGCTCATACGCCATGCGGAAGCCGCTGTCGTAGCGCTCCATCATGAGGTCGAGGAAGATGATGTCGGGCGTGAGGGTCTCGAGCATCTCGAGGGCCTCACTGCTGCTGTCGACGGTGACCACTTTGTGCCCGCGGCTGCCGAAAAAGGCCTCTTGGGCCGCCAGGAAGTCGAGGTCGTCGTCCACGAACACCATGGTCCAGGGTGTCTGCCGGCCGGCTTCGTCGTGTCCGGTCTCTGGCTCGCTCACTTCGCGCTCCTTTCCACACCCTTGCGGGTGATAGGGATCTCAACGTGGAAGGTGGTTCCTGCCCCGGGCTCGGTCTCGTACCAGATGTTTCCATTGTGCATCTTGACGATGCCGTAGGAGATGGGGAGCCCGAGTCCGGTGCCCTTTCCGATGCTCTTGGTGGTGAAGAACGGCTGGAAGATCTTGTCCCGGGCGCTGGCCGAGATGCCGGCGCCTTGGTCGGTCACGCTGAAGCGCATCCGGCCTGTGTCGGGGACCTCGGCCGCCGCCACCCGGATGGCGCCCGCGCGGCCTTCCATGGCTTCCGCCCCGTTCTTGATGAGGTTCACCAGCACCTGGGTCATCTGGTCGCGGTCGAGGTCGGCCTTGAGGCCCGGCGCCACGTCCATGACCACGTCGATATGGGTGTTGGGGCCGGAGGGGATGGCCGCGAGAGCGCCATCCACGGAAGAGTGCACCAGCTGCTCCACCGACACGTTCTCTATGCGCACCCGGCTCTGACGGGCGAAATCCAGCAGGCTGCCGATGATCTTCTTGCACCGCGCCGATTCCTCGGCCAGCAGTTTGAGGTCGTGGTCCAAGTCGCCCCGGTCCTGCAGCTTGCGCTGAAGGATGTGCGAGTAGAGCAGGATGGTGCTCAGCGGGTTATTCAGCTCGTGCGCCACACCCGCCGCCATCTGGCCCATGGAGGCCAGCTTCTCGCTGTTGATGAGGTGGCTGTGCACGTCCCGTAGGTTGCTCCACGGCACGTTCAGCTCGTGACACACGCGCTCCGCCTGGTCGAGGATGAAGGGCAGGCACATGGCCTCCTCGGCCATGCCCGCGAACACCGCTGCCGCTTTCGCCCGGCAGGTGGCATACCCGCAGGCGCCGCAGTTGAGCTCATCCTCCGGGAAGTACTTGTTCGTGTGGGCGAGGATGTCGCGGAGCTCTTCCTCGGTCGGCTTCTGCGCAGTCTGGTCGTTGGGGCTGAAACCCCGGCAGAGGCTCAGGTGGATGTGCTCCGGTTCGTAGGCGGGCAG
>JADGQZ010000369.1 GCA_017881345.1 Myxococcaceae bacterium
CAACGCCTTCCACGCACAAGACCGGACGCCCGAGCCGGGGGAAAGGCGCAGCACCGCAGGACGAGCGCTGCCCCCAGGCGTGAAGCCGGCCGCACGCCCGGCACGCGGGTGCCCTGACGGCGTCACCCTGGAGCGTCGACGATCGCGCAGGCCGATCGGGACCCGGCACCCGAGCTCCACCCCTCTGGAGAACGGCCTCGCCCATGGGCCAGCAAGGGGCCCGCGCGTCCGCCGCGCCTACCTCGGGAGGACGGCCTCGCACTTCCAGCATCTCTCGAACGACGCCGGGCTCGGCTCACCGCACCGCGGGCAGATCGACTCCTTCTCCACGACGGCCTCCTGGGTCCCGACGAGCACGGCGTTCGCCCGGGCCGCATTTCGCTCCTGGACCCAGACCTCGACCGGCTCGGGTTCGATCGCCACCGCGTGTCGCCCGCGAAGGTCGGCACCGATGCCCTCCTTCGCCAGCGCCGCGACCAGCAACTCGGCCTCCCCGAGGGTCTGGAACCGCCCGAGGAGCATCCAGCGCTGCGCCATCACGCCGAGCCGCGCAGGCGGGCGTAGGCGACCGCCACCTCCGCCGCGACCCGGGCGTTCTTCGCCAGGAGCGCCACGTTCGCCTGGAGCGTCCGCCCCCCGGTCGCCTCGACGAGCCGCGAGAGAAGAAACGGCGTCACCGCCTTGCCCGTCACGCCCTGGCGCTGCGCCTCGGCCTCCGCGGCCACGAGCGCCCGGTCGACCTCGTCCCGGTCCAGCGCCACCTCGGGCGGCGGGGGGACGGTGAGGAGGATGGCCTGCTTCAGCCCGAGCCGGTCGCGCTGCGCGTGGAGCGCCTCGGCGGCGAGCTGCGGCGTATCCGCCCGGTGCTCGAGCTGGAGCCCGGACCGGTCCGCGTAGAAGGCCGGGAACTCGCTGCTTCCGAATCCGAGGACCGGGACGCCCAGCGACTCCAGCGCCTCGAGCGTCCGCGGCAGGTCGAGCACGCTCTTGGCCCCGGTGCAGACCACCATCCCGGGGTACCGGGCGAGCGCCCCCAGGTCGGCGGAGATGTCGCCCGCCTCGCCCCGATGCACGCCGCCGATGCCCCCGGTCGCGAAGACGGGGAAGCCGCATTCACCGGCCACGGCGCAGGTCGCGCTCACCGTCGTGCCGCCCGTGGCCTTCTGGAGCACCGCCGAGGCGAGCTCCCCCACCCCGATCTTCCACCGCCGGTCCGGCCCGGCGGCCAGCCGGCGGACCTCGTCGGCCGAGAGCCCGCAGCGGACGACCCCGTCGATGACCGCGACCACCGCCGGCACCGCACCGGCACGCCGGACGGCCTCCTCGCAGGCACGGGCGGCCTCGAGGTTCACCGGGTGCGGCAGCCCCTGGGCGATGACCGACGACTCGAGGACCACAACCGGAACCCCCCCCGACCTCGCCTCTGCGACCTCCTGGGAGAGCTGGACCTCCATCAGCTCGGACGCTCGGCGAGGAGCACGCCCTGCATCTCCCCGTCGTCGAGCGGGCGCCCCTCCCGTCCCATCGCCACGGCGTTGATGGTGTCCTCCTCGATCTCGACCGAGGCACCCTTCCGCCACTCGGTCGTGTGCGCTGCCCCGTCGACCAGCTTGCCGGTGATGCGGCCGTCCTCCCAGGCCAGCACCTCCATCCAGAGGTTCTCCTGGACCGGGTCACCTTCGGGGTGGGTCTCGAACGCGGCGCGAACCAGGAAGGTCAATGGCTCCATCAGCCCGCGGCGGTGGAAGCGGGCCTTGAACGCCGGCCGGAGCTGCGAGGCCTGGGCCGCCAGCGCCTCGGAGCGGGTCGGGTCCTCCTGCTCGAAGCGGCTCCGGTAAGGGCGGAGCAGCTCCGAGGTGGTGTGCCGCCCCTCCGGAGAGACGACGGTCCAGTACTCCCCCTCGTGCCCCTCGAAGGTGTCCATCGGGACGCCGAGCATCCCGTGCCGCGCCTCCTCGGAGGAGACGAGCATGAACGCCTCGCCGTTGCTGGTCTCCATCGGCATCCGCGGCACCGGTCCCTCGCCGAACGCCAGGTCGGTGCAGAGCTCGTGGAGGAAGCTCTCGGCCGGGAGCAGGTCCGCCTCGGCCAGGTGGAAGATCTCCACGTCCCGCTGCCCGAACTTCCCCATCCCGTGCGAGTGCACCCAGAGCGGCGCGTCTCCGGGAGCGGCCTCCATGGCGTGAAGGTTCACGTGGTCCCGGATGTCGAAGTCCAGCTCGGTGATCTCCCGGACGTCCTCCTCCTCGTGGAGCTTGAAGGCGCTCGCGTCGAGCAGCACGCCCTCCCGCCGCTCGAGCAGCCCGCGCGCACACCACAGGGCCTCGAAGACGCCGACGGTGGGCTGGCTCCCCGGCGGGGTCTGGTAGGCGACGCGGTACAGCCCCCGGGCGCGCCGGAGCCGGGCGTGGGCCGCCTCGCTGCCGGTCAGGAGCTCGGGGGTCCAGCCCAGGGGTGTCTCCAGCGCCTCGAAGCGGACGGCGATGTCGGCCTCCGCCGAGTGCAGACGAAAGCTCCCCGGGCTCTCGTCCAGCTCCACGGTCACGTCGTCGGTCTCGAATGCCTCGCCGATTCCCTCCGCGCCGAGCGGCTCGGCGTCTTCGGTGGCGACGATGTAGACCTCCCTCACGGCGCGTGGACTCCCTTCGGTAGGTCCGGGAACACGGTGGACAGGACTACAGCACCCGGGAGCGCGGAGGCACAGGGCGGGCCGCGCGATTGGTCTCGTGTAGACTCACCCCCGGCCGCATGCGACCACCAGGACGGAACTTGCCGCCACACCAGGCTGCGCTGCTCGCCGGCAGGACGGTGAGCGCCACCCGCAGCGAGCCCCTGCCGCTCGACGAGGACGGCCTGCCGCTCCAGTCCCGCATCCGCACCGAGGCCGAGAGCACGGCCCTCAACGTCGCCGCCATCCTCCGCGAGACCTGGGAGGATTTCCGCAACGCCGACCGGTACTTCAAGTTCAAGGCGGCGATCCTCGCCGCCTGGGCGGTGATGAGCCTCGCCGGGGTCTTCGTGGCCTGTCCGGGCGCGCCCACGCTGGTCGGCCCGAGCAGCTCGCTCGGGGCCCGGCTCATCCTGGGCGAGCAGAGCGAGCATCCCGCGTACGTCCTCTCCAACGAGAGCGAGCGGGCGTGGGAGGACGTGGTGGTGGTGGTCAACCATGCGTACCGCGCGGCGATCAGTCACGTGGAGCCACGCGCCTTCGTGACCATCACCCCCAAGCAGCTGATGGGCGACAACGGCAAGCTCGCCCCGTTCAACCTCAAGGCGACGGAGATCGAGCTCCACACCCGGAAGGGCAGCGTGCTGCTCCTCAAGGACGGACAGCCGCAATGACCAGCGCGGCTGCTCGCCTCGCCTGACGCCGCCCTACTCCTTCTTCTCGGTCGCCTCGGCCTTCGCCGGGCGGTCCACCAATTCCAAGAGAGCCATCTCCGCCGCGTCACCGGTCCGGTGCCCGAGGCGGATGATGCGGGTGTAGCCGCCCGGGCGCCCGGCGTAGCGGTCCTTCAGCTCGCCGAAGACCTTCTGGAGGATGGCGCGGCTGCGCACGGTGCGCTCCGCCAGCCGGACGTTGGCCAGGCCCCCGCGCTTGCCGAGGGTGATGATCCGCTCGGCGAGCCGCCGGGCCTCCTTGGCCTTGGGCACGGTGGTCTTGATCGCCTCGTGCTCGAGGAGCGAGGTGACCATGTTGTCCAGCATCGCCAGCCGGTGGCTGGTGTTCTTCTGCAGCTTCCTGTGTCCGACGCGGTGACGCACCGTCTTCCGTCCTTTCCCGGGCCGTGTCAGGTACCCGGGCCGATGACCTCGTTGATTACGCCTTCGGCTCGCTCGAGGCCGGTGCGACGCCGGGGCGCTGCGGCCAGTTGTCGAGCTTCATCCCCAGGGAGAGCCCCATCTCTGCGAGGATCTCCTTGATCTCCTTCAGCGACTTCCGGCCGAAGTTCTTGGTCTTCAGCATCTCGGCCTCGGTGCGCTGCACCAGGTCACCGATGGTCTTGATGTTCGCCTGCTGGAGGCAGTTGGCACTGCGAACGCTCAGCTCGAGCTCGTCCACGCTGCGGAAGAGGTTCTCGTTGAGCTTCGCCTCCTCCTTGGGCGCCTCGGCGACCACCGGTTCCTCGGTCTCGTCGAAGTTGATGAAGACCGTCAGCTGCTCCTTGATGATCTTCGCCGCGTAGGCCACCGCGTCCTGGGGGGTGACCGAGCCGTCGGTCCACACCTCGAGGCTGAGCTTGTCGTAGTCGGTGACCTGCCCGACGCGGGCGTTGGTCACCTGGTAGTTGACCTTGCGGATCGGCGAGAAGAGCGCGTCGATCGGGATGGTGCCGATCGGGTCGCCCGGGTTCTTGTTGTTGATCGCCGGCACGTAGCCACGGCCACGGCGACAGCTCATCTCCATCCGGAGCTTGCCGCCCTCGGACAGGGTGCAGATGACGTGACCGGGGTTGAGGATCTCCACCTGGTCGTCGGCGATGATGTCACCCGCCTTGACCTCCTTCGGGCCCTCGACCTCGATGCGGAGCGTCTTCTGCTCGTTGGTGTGCATCCGGAGCAGGACTTCCTTGAGGTTCAGGACGATGTCGGTGACGTCCTCGGTCACCTCGGGCACGGTGGTGAACTCGTGCTCCACGCCCTCGATGCGCACGCTGGTGATCGCCGCTCCCTGCAGCGAGCTCAGGAGCACGCGCCGGAGCGAGTTGCCGAGGGTGGTCCCGAACCCGCGCTCGAGCGGCTCGGCCACGAACTTGGCGTAGGTCTGGGAGACGGACTCGGGGTCGATCTCCATCCGCCGGGGCTTGATGAGATCGCGCCAGTTCTTCGCGTTGAATGCTTCAGCCATGGACTGCTTCCTTCCTCTTCGAGGAGCGACGCCACCCACTTACCCGTCCGGATGACGGGAGGACGCGTTCCTGGTGCTGCCGACTACTTGCTGTAGAGCTCGACGATCAGCTGCTCCTGGATCGGCATGGTGAGGTCCTCGCGGTTCGGGACGCTCTTCACCGTGCCCTTCATCGCCTTCTTGTCCAGGTCGATCCACTGGGGGATGCCGCGCCGGTCCACCGTCTCCAGCGCCTCGGCGATGCGGATCATCTTCCGGCTCTTCTCGGCGACCTCGATCACGCTGCCGGGCTTCACCTCGAACGAGGGAATGTTGACCCGCTTGGCGTTCACCGTGAAGTGGCCGTGCCGGACCAGCTGCCGGGCCTCGGCCCGGGTGTCGGCGAAGCCCATGCGGAAGACCACGTTGTCCAGCCGCAGCTCGAGCAGCTGGAGCAGCGTCTCACCGGTCTTGCCCTTGGCGTGCGCCGCGCGGTGGAACGAGCCGCGGAACTGCGACTCGAGCAGCCCGTACATCCGCTTGACCTTCTGCTTCTCCCGCAGCTGCACGCCGTAGCCGCTGAACTTCACCCGGCCCTGGCCGTGCTGGCCGGGCGGATAGGGGCGGCGCTCGATGGCGCACTTGTCGGTGTAGCAGCGGTCCCCCTTCAGATACATCTTGAGGTTCTCGCGACGGCAGATGCGGCAGGCGCTGGCGGTGTAGCGGGCCAAATCAGTTCTCCGGAAAGGAAGGTGGTCTAGACGCGGCGGCGCTTCGGCTGCCGGCATCCGTTGTGCGGAATGGGGGTCACGTCGCGGATCAGCGAGATCTTCAGGCCGGCGGCGGCGAGCGCGCGGAGGGCCGACTCGCGGCCTGCGCCCGGGCCCTTCACCATCACGGTCACGTTCTTCAGGCCGTGCTCCATCGCCTTGGCCGCAGCGTCACCGGCCGCCACCTGCGCGGCGAACGGGGTCGACTTGCGGCTGCCCTTGAAGCCACGGGCACCGGCGGAGGACCAGGAGATCACGTTCCCCGAGACGTCGCAGATGGTGATGATGGTGTTGTTGAAGGTGCTCTGGATGTGCACCACGCCGTTGAGGATGTTCTTCTTGCCCTTCCGCTTGACCCGCTTCTCGGCGGCTGCGGACGTGACGCCGGCAGCGACGTCGGCGACGGGGGCTGCGGCGGGGGGCGCGACTTCTTCGGCCATGCGGGTGGTCTCTCGTCAGTTCTGAAGCGGGTTACGCCCGGGTGGTGGTGGGGGCGGTGGCCTTGGGCCGGATGATCCCGCGCTTCGGGCCCTTCCGGGTCCGGGCGTTGGTGTGGGTGCGCTGGCCGCGGACCGGCAGGCCCTTGCGGTGCCGGAGGCCGCGGTAGCAGCCGAGGTCCATGAGCCGCTTGATGTTCATGGTGACCTCGCGCCGGAGATCACCCTCGACCTTGTAGTCGGACTCGATGACCTCGCGGATGGCGCGGGTCTGGTCCTCGGTGAGGTCCTTGGTCCGGGTGGTCAGATCCACCTTGGCCTTGGTGACGATGTCGTGGGCGGCCTTGTTGCCGATGCCGTAGATGTACTGGAGCGAGATCACCACGCGCTTGGCGGGGGGAAGGTCGATGCCGGCGATGCGAGCCATGCTGGTTCTTGTTCCTCGTTCGAGCCTGGGCGCTTAGCCCTGGCGCTGCTTGTGACGCGGGTTTGCCGCGCAGATCACCCGGACGACCCGCTTCCTGCGGATCACCTTGCACTTGTCGCAGATCTTCTTCACCGACGCGCGGACCTTCATGGCGACACCGACTCCTGATCGAGTGGCCCATCCGGGCACCACTCCTCGAAAACTTCCGTCCTTCGGGCCTTCTGGAAGGGGGATTGGTTACTTCGCCCGGTAGGTGATGCGACCCCGGGTGAGGTCGTACGGCGACAGCTCCAGCTTCACCTTGTCGCCCGGGAGGATCCGGATGAAGTGCATCCGCATCTTTCCCGAGATGTGCGCGAGCACCTTGTGCCCCCCGTTGTCGAGGACCACCCGGAACATCGCGTTGGGGAGCGGTTCGATGACCGTCCCCTCCACCTCGATGGCATCGTCCTTCGGCACCGCGGCGACCCTCTCCGACCTTCGAAATCTCGGCAGACTGACCCCTTCGACAAACAGAACTTCGTACACGGGAAAGCGCGCCGCCATACCAGCCGGGGCGCGCCGAAGCAAGCTCTTCTACCGGCCATGCCTCGACATTTCAAGCCGTTGTCCCGGGACGGGCCCGTGTGAGCACCTCATGGCCGGCCTCGGTCACCAGGATCGTGTGCTCCCAGTGGGCCGAGAGCTGCCCGTCGACCGTCACCGCGGTCCACCCGTCGTCCAGGACGTCCACCGCATGGGTCCCGGCGTTCACCATGGGTTCCACGGCCAGGACCATTCCCGGACGCAACGATTCCAGTGTGCCTGGACGGCCGTAGTTGGGGACCTGGGGCGCCTCGTGGAGCTTCCGGCCGATGCCGTGGCCCACGAAGTCCCGGACCACCGAGAAGCCGAGCTTCTCCACGTGCGACTGCACCGCGTGGCCAATGTCCCCGATGCGGTTCCCGGGCCGGATGGCGGCGATGGCCGCCTCGAGTGAGTCGCGCGTCGCCTCGGAGAGCCGCCGGGCCTGGTCGGACACCTTCCCCACCGGGACCGTCCGGGCCGCGTCCCCGTAGAAGCCCTCCACCGAGACGCCGAAGTCGAGCTTGATGAGGTCCCCCTCGGAGAGCTTCCGGCCCCGGCTGGGGATGCCGTGCACCACCTCGTGGTTGATGCTGGCGCAGAGCACCCCCGGGAAGCCGCGGTAGCCCTTGAAGGCGCTCTTGGCCCCCTTCTCCTTGATGAGGCGCTCGGCGAGCTGATCGAGGTCCCAGGTGGTCACCCCGGGCGCCACGGCGTCCTCGAGCGCATCGAGGATCTCGGCCACGATCCGGCCGGCGCGCCGCATGCGGTCGATCTCCGGCGCGCTCTTGATCTCCACTGCCATCGGGGAAGATTTAACGCCGGCCGACTGCCTGGACCACGGCGGCCTCGATGGCCTCGGGAGCCCCGACGCCGTCCACCACGTGGAGCAGCCCCTTCCGGGCGTAGAACTCCTTGAGCGGGGCCGTCTGGGCCGCGTAGGCCTGCATCCGGGTGCGGACGCTCTCTGCCTTGTCGTCCTCGCGCTGGACCAGAGCGGCCCCGCACAGGTCGCAGAGGCCCTCGCGCCGGGGCGGGTTCTGGACGACGTGGTAGACGCTCCCGTCGCGCGGGCAGCTCCGCCGGCCCGAGATGCGCTCCACCAGCGTCTCGATCGGCACCTCGAGCGAGATGACCGCGTCGAGCGCCTTGCCGTGGTTCCGCAGTCCCTCGTCCAGCTTCTCGGCCTGGGGGATGGTGCGGGGGAAGCCGTCGAGGATGAAGCCCTTGGCGGCGTCGGGCTGCAACAGCCGGTCCTTGACGATTCCGACCACGAGGTCGTCCGGGACGAGCTTGCCCGCGGCCATCAGCGGCCCCGCCTGCTTGCCGAGCTCGGTGCCGTCCTTCACCGCTTGCCGGAGGATGTCGCCGGTGGAGACCTGGGGGATCCCCCAGCGGGCCACCATCCGCTTCGCCTGCGTCCCCTTCCCCGCACCTGGTGGTCCGAGCAGGACCAGGTTCATCGCACCCCTCCCGGGAACGACTCCCTTATGCCGCCGGCCTCAGTCGACCGCGGATCCGCGGGCCGCGCGCTCCAGCGAAGCCCTCGTAGTTGCGGCTGATGAGGTGGCCCTCGATCTGCTGGACGGTGTCCAGCGCCACGCCCACGACGATGAGCAGCGCCGTCCCGCCGAACTGGAAGGGCAGCCCGCCGAAGGCCGGGTTGGAGAGGATGGAGGGGATGACGCAGATGACGGCGAGGTACATGGCCCCGCCGAACGTGATGCGGTTCAGGACACCCGAGATGTACTCCGCCGTCTGCCGGCCCGGCCGGATGCCGGGGATGTAGCCGCCCTGCTTCTTGATGTTGTCCGCGACGTCGTCGGCGCGGAAGGTGAGCGTCGTGTAGAAGTAGGTGAAGAAGATGATCAGCAGGACGAAGACGCCGTCGTAGAGCCAGGCGTTGCCCTCCAGCGCCCGCTGCACCGTCGCCAGCCCGGGCAGCCAGTTCCCGAGCGTGGCCGGGAAGCTGAGGATGGCGCCGGCGAAGATGGGCGGGATCACGCCCGAGGTGTTCACCTTCATCGGGAAGTACGTGGCCTGGCCGGCGAACATGGTCCGCCCGGCCATGCGCTTGGCGTACTGGACCGCGATCCGCCGCATCCCGCGCTCGATGGAGACCACCACGCCCACCACCAGGAGCATGAAGACCGCGAGCACCGGGATGAGCCAGGCCTTGTCGTGCGACAGGTCGACCAGGCGGCTGGTGGCGCTCGGGAGCCGGGCCACGATGCCGGCGAAGATGATGAGCGAGATGCCGTTGCCGATGCCGCGCTCGGTGATGCGCTCGCCGAGCCACATGATGAAGGCGGTGCCCGCGGTGAGGGTGATCACCGTCATGACGGTGAACCACACCGAGTCGTTGGGGACGACCACGTGGTCGATCTCCACGCCGCCGCGGCCGGGGATGGTGTGCCGGCCGAGC
>JADGQZ010000370.1 GCA_017881345.1 Myxococcaceae bacterium
GAGGCTCATGACGCCCTCGCCACGATACACCGGCCCGGCCGAGGTCTCGCACCCGGCGAGAACCACCGTCTTTCCGGCCAGCGGGAGCCGTGCAATCTCCCGCGGCTCGAGCCGCCCGTCCTCCGCCGGGCTCCCCGGCGCCAGCAACACCGCTGCGCGCTCGGGGTCGCGGTCGTCGACCACGGCATGCGTCGCGAGGTGCACCAAAGAGACGCCGTCCAGGCTGGACGATTTCAGGAAGGACTCGGACGCGGGTGGGCCGGTCCGCAGCTCACTCCCCGCCGGAAAGACCGAGAGCGCGACCTCGGCCTCGCGCCGAGCATGCACCAGCACACCGACCCTCCCCGCCCCATCTCGCCGGACGGAACGAACGGCTGTCGGGGATGCCGGGTCGGCCAGAGCCAGGAGCTTCCCCGCCGCCAGGCGCGGCTCCGCCCGGAACCGAAGCCAGAGCGAGGCCGATGGAGCGATCGACACCTGGTACTCCTCGGCGAGGTAGCGCTTGCCGGGGCCCGCCGACAGCGCATCCAGCGGCAGGCGGTGGAGCGGCCCGTCGGGGATGACCACCAGCCGGTCGATCCTCGATGGCAGATCACTCAGCACCGGACCGAGCAGCTCGCGGCGAAGCCACGAACCAGGGCCGCGGTCGGAGCCATCCCGCCGCTCGAGGAGCCCTGTCCAGGCCCGGATCTGTGGCTCCAGCACATCCGCATTGGGGATCCGGTACGCCCGTGCTCCGTCGGTGGTGATGACCGTCACCCAGGAGCTGCCCTCGCGGTACGGCGCCTCCATCGTGGGCTCGGGGCGCCAGACCTGGAACGAGAGAATGGCCTCTCTCGGCTCGAGGTGACCGCGGATCTGTCCCAGGGTGGGTGCACGCACCACGGCCCGTTCTCCGCCCGAAGGCCCGGTACGGTCCTCTGCCAGCAGCGTCTCCATCAACCCCCTGGCGCGAAGCCGCTCCATCACCTGGAAGGATTCGTCGATTGCCGAGACATCCTCCGGAGCCCGGTACGCGGCGAGCGCGCCGGACAGGGAGCGGTAGGCAAAGGAGAGCGACTCGGCATACCGCAGCCTCACCGCGAGCTCGCTCTGGTGGTCCCGGAGCTCTTCGGCCAGAGCGAGGGCGGCAAGCCCGTCCGCGAGCGCAAGCGAGAAGTCACCTCGCCGGAAGCGGACCCGCGAGCGCAGGACCATCGCCGGCAACTCGCCGAAGTCGTTGAACTTGAACCCGTCCGAGACTGCCTCCTCGGCGACCTCGAGGGCCTCGTCCAGTCGGGGAGGAGCTGCGGTGGCGAGCAGCTCGCCGAGCACCAGCTCCGCCCAGACCGGGTTGGTCCAGCCGGGCCGGGCCCGATAGCCGAGGAGTGACGAGCGGACCAGGGCGAAGGCCTCGGGCGTCGGGCCGAGCAACAGAGCGAGCTGGAGCCGCGAGGGGAGATACCCGATCTCCGGGTACCAGAGCGCCAGCCCCACGCGTTCCTGAAGCACCAGGGCAGCCCGGACCAGTCTCTCGGCGTTCTCCCGGCTCTCGATTCCCTGCAGCGCGAGGTGCATCGTCGCCGAGGCCACACCTCCGAGCGCCAGCGCGCGGCGTGGATCCCCCGGGGCCAGGCTATCGAGCATCTCCTGTGAGAGCGCTCGGACCCGGCGGTAGTCCAGGAGGCTGGCAGCGAGATACGCGCGCGCCTGGAGGCCCTCCACCTTGAGAAAGGGGGAGGACACTTCACCCAGAGCCATGAGCCTCGACTCGCTTGCCTCCGCAGCCACGAAGTCCTGGAGCGCAAGAGCCATCTTCAGACGCCAGATCTCCCAGTGCTGCAGCAGAGACGATTTCCCCGATGCGCGCGCCAGCTCGCCAGCGCGACCGAGGAGCACCCTGGCCCGCTCGTCACAGGTGTCCGGATAGACGCACCGAGCCGACACGTGCGAGGTGAGGGCCAGGAACTCCCCTGTCACGTCGTGCTCGCGGGCGAACCCCTGCGCCGCGAGGACGTACTCGCGTTCGTCGTCGGTGTCCCCCGCGAGGTGATGGACGATCGCCCGGTAGAGCTTCGGCCGCGGGTCCCCCACGTCCCCCCGAACGCGCGCGTCGAGGAACCGGAGCACCTCGTCGCGCTCGGTGAATCGATGGGTCAACAGGCAGTCGTAGCCGTCCAGCGCGCGGGGCTGGCTCCGGACCAGGGCCTCGCACTCGCCCACGCTGCGAACGGCCTCGGCCCAGGCGGGGCTGCCACCCAGGAGCACCACGCTCCAGAGGCGGAAGGCCCTGACCGTCGCGAGGCACCTGCAAGCGCGCATCGGGACCCGGACGTTAGCCGAATTGCTCCCGGGCGAGCCGCCGGTGGGGGCGTCGAAACTTACCCCCAGCTGCCCGGAGGCCGGGGCCGGCCTCGGCGTAACCGACGGCTTGCCCCCAGGCCTGCGAATGCCAGCGCAGCGCCTGCGAGCGAGAGCGGAATGACCACCGACCGCTCGCTGCCGCCCGGCCGCGCTTGCCCGTCCCCGAGAAGCACCACCCCCGCCCACGCCGCCGGCGGCGCGCCCCGGCGGATCCCTTCCCGCTTCGCCGCCGAGACGGCGTCACCGATGCTCGCTCCCCGGCCCAGCGCCGCATACATCGCGGAGAAGAAGACACCAGCCTCGTCGTCCCGCGCGCGGTCCAGCGTCCCTACGACCGCCGTCGCTCCCGCCCCGAAGAACGCCCGGGCAAGGCTCATCACTCCCTCGCCCCGGTAGAGCGGTCCGGCGGAGGTCTCGCACCCGGCGAGAACCACCGTCTTTCCCTCGAGAGGGAGCCGCGCGATCTCCCCGGGTTCGAGCCGTCCGTCCTCCCAGGCGCTGCCCGGCGCGAGCACGACCGCCGCGTGCTCCGGGTCCTGCTCGTCGGTGACCGCGTGGGTGGCGAAGTGGAGCATCGACACCCCTCTCAGCCCTGCCGCCTTGAGAAAGGCCTCCGAGGCCGGCGGCCCGGTCCGCAGCTCGCCGCCGCCCGGAAATGCCGCCAGCGCCGCCTGGGCCTCGCGCCGCGCGTGGGCCAGCGCACCGAACACGCCGCTGGAACCGTGGAGGACCGAGCCGACGGCAGGCGCCTCTGCCGGATCGGCGAGCACCAGGAGCTTTCCGGGGGGCTGCCGCGGGGCCGCACGGAAGCGAAGCCACAGCGCGGCCGATGGCTCGATGGAGATCCCGAACCGCTCGGCCACGTACGGCGTCCCTGGCCCCTCGGAGAGAGCGTCGAACGGCAGCCGGTGGAGCGGCCCGTCGGGGACGATGATCAGACGATCGATCCGTGGTGGCAGAGCGGCGAGCGCAGGCCGGAGAAGCTCGCCGTAGAGCCGCGCGCCCGCAAGCCGGTCCGCGCCGTCCCGTCGCTCGAGCAGGCCGGTCCAGGCGCGGATCCGCCGTGCCAGGTCGTCCGCCACCGGGACCGGGAATGCCTCGACCCGCTCCCGGGTGATGACCGTCACCCACGAGCTCCCCTCGCGGTACGGCGCGTCGACGGACGGCTCGGGTTGCCAGAGCTGGAACGAGAGCATCGCCTCGCCCGGGCCGAGCTCGCCCTGGACCTGCGCGAGCCTCGGAGGTTGCACCTGGACCGGCTCCCCCGGCGTTCCCTCGGCGAGCAGCGTCTCCATGAGGCCGCGCGCCCTCAGCCGCTCCATCACCTGGAAGGCGGCGTCGAGGGCCGAGTCATCGCCCGGAGCGCGGGACCGGGTGAGGGCACCTGCCAGCGACTGGTAGGCGAAGGACAGCGACTGGGCATAGCGAAGCCGCAGAGGCATCGAGCGCTGCTGTTCGCGCAGGCGCTCGGCAAGGTCGAGCGCGGCCAGCCCGTCGGCGCGCCCCGGCGAGAGGTGCCCCAGCCGGAACGCCATCCGGGAGCGAAGGACCAGGGTGCGCGCCTTCTCGTAGTCTCCCGACGTCTGGAACGCGTGCTCGACGGCCGCCTGGGACACCTCCATGGCCTCGTCGAGCCGCGGAGGGTCCACCGTCGCCAGGAACTCGGCGAGCGCAAGCCGCGAATACATCGGGGCCGGCCCGGAGCTCCGCGCCAGGTGGGCCGCCAGCGTGGAGCGGAGAAGCGAGAGGGACTCGGCGGTGGGCCCGAGGAGGATGGCGAGCTGCACGCGGGTGGCGAGGTACCCCGTCCGCGCCGAGAGCACGCCGAGGCCGGCGCGCTCCTGGACGTCGATCGCCTCGCGGAGGAGCCGCTCGGCCGTGGTCGGGCTCTCCAGCCCGCGCAGCGCCAGATGCGCCACCGCGGAGGCCATTCCCCCGACCGCCGCGGGACGTCGCGGATCGTCCGCGTCCAGCGTATCCAGGAGGTCGCGGTAGAGGGTCCGCTGACGCTCGTGATCGAGGAGCAGCGCAGCGAGGTGGGCGCGCGCCTGGAGCGATTCGGATCGGAGCCAGGTCGAGCGCGGCGGCCCGAGCGCCTGGAGACGCGCCTCGGCTGCTGCGGCCGCGTCCATGTCGTCCACGGCGAAGGCGACCTTCATCCCCCAGATCTCCGCGACCTGCTGGAGGTCCACCTTCCCCGAGGCCCGGGCGAGTTCCCCGGTGTGCCAGAGCAGCTCGCGCGTCTCGCCGTCGCACACCAGCCGCCCGATGCAGCGCGCCGAGATGAGCGAGGTGGTCGCGTAGACCTCGCCCGTGACGTCCCTCTCGCGGGCGAACCCGTCGATGGCCAACCGCCACTCGTGGTCGTCCACGGCTTCCCCGCCCAGCGTCCGGACGATCCCCGCATACAGGCGCGGCCGCGGGTTCTGCGGATCCTTCCGTATCTGCCCGTCGAGGAAGCGCAGCACCTCGGCCCGGCCCGCTCCCTGGTGCCCGAAGAGGCAGATGTACCCCTCGAGCGAACGCGGCGCGCGGCGGACCATCGCCTCGCACTCGGAGAGGGGACGTACACCCTCCGCCTTCGCACTGCCGTGCAGTCCGGGAGCCAGGAGGAGAAGGGCCGACAGTCCGGAAACCCGGACCATCGTTCGTAAAATCGGCCTGCCCATCGCGCGGAAAGAATACCCGAAGCGGAACCGTGTGATTACCTCGGAAGGGCCGAATGGCTCGCACACGGGGGGGAGACGATGGCCCCCAGGACGCAGACCCGGGACAATTTGCGCGGATCCGCCAGGTGCTGATCCGTGCAGTGGAGCGGCACTGCCCGCCCGCGCTCTCGGCGCAGCGCGAGGACCTGGTCCAGATGGCACTGGTCCGCCTCCTGGAGCGGCCCGCCCATGAGGGAATTGCGGGCCGCGGAGCGTCTTACCTGTGGAGAGTCGCCTACACGGTCGTCATCGACGAGATTCGCCGGCTGGGCCGGCAGCAGCGCCAGGCCGAGCAGCTGGCGGGAGGCGAAGGTGGAACGCCCGGGCCGGAGGCGCGCTCGGAGATCCTCGACTGCATCGCGGCACTCCAGGAAAGACGACGCACCGCGGTGACCCTGCATCTGCAAGGGTTCCGCGTCGCCGAGGTCGCCACGGCGCTCGGATGGACCGAGAAGCAGGCGGAGAACCTCGTGTACCGTGGGCTGGCAGACCTCCGGATCTGCCTCGAGGGGGGAGACGCATGACCGACTCACCGGAGGAGATCGCCAGGCGCTTCCGGGCGGCAGTGCCGGTCACCGACGGGACGGCCTGCCCGCCCGCGGAGGACTTCTGGGCGGCGGCGGCCGGGGAGCTCCCCTTCGAGCGGGTGCGGACCCTGGTCGACCACGGCGCCCGGTGCGCCCGCTGCGCAGACGCGTGGAACATCCTCGCCGACGTCCGGCGGGCCGCCACCGGGACCGCGGACGACCCGGCGCCGATCCAGGCGCTCGCGGGCCAGCCGCTGCCCGCGCGTCGCTGGTGGCCGAGGTCGTTCGTCCCGCTGGCGCTCTCGGCGTTCGTCGCCGCCGGACTCTGGGTCGTGCTCCGGCCCGCGACGCCCGGCCCACCGTCGGTCGAGCGCGGGACCGCCGCTCCCACCGTGCAGGCCCGATCGCCCGCGGTCCAGCCGGCGGCCGATGCGGTGCTGCGCTGGTCCGAGGTGCCAGGCGCGAGCAGCTACAACGTGACGGTGCTCACCCCGGATCTGGTCGTCGTGCACCAGGCGCTGGGGCTCTCGGCATCCGAGCTCCGTCTGCCCGAGGGCGTGGCCAGGCGCGCGACCGGCGGCGGGCTCCTGTGGAACGTGGACGCGGTGCTGAAGGACGGACGCACCGTCGCCTCGCCCACCTTCGAGGTCCAGCTGAAGTAGCGGCGCGCTCTCCAGGGACTACAGCAGGTCGCAGGGCGTGCCGAGCGGCTGGCCGCTGTAGACCCCGAGGTCGTCGTAGATGAGCGCCACGTTGTCCTCCACCGGGAGGCTCTTCAGCGTCTGGCGCTTGCCCTTCTGGACCCAGGCGCTCTCCTTCTTGCCCAGCACCAGGCGGAGCTCGCCGCTCCGGGTGGAGAAGATGTCCCC
>JADGQZ010000371.1 GCA_017881345.1 Myxococcaceae bacterium
CGACCTCCTCCATGATGAGGAGGCGGAGCGTCGCCTTGAGCGGCGCCGAGTACGTCATGTCGCGCTCGATGCACTCCTCGACGGAGTACTTCGGCTCTCCGATGGCGTACTTCACGAACTCCAGCGAGTAGTTCTCGTTGACGTCGGTGATCGGGAACAGGTCGCGGAACACCCGCTCCAGCCCGACATCCTCCCGTTCGTCCTTCCCATCCTGCGCGAGCAGCGCCTCGAAGGCCCGCGTCTGAATGTCGAGGAGGTGGGGCATGTCCATCCCCTCCTCCAGCTTGGCGAACGAGATCTGCGGCAGCGTCTCAGCCATTGCGGTTCCTTCGGGCAGCGCAAAAGGCCCCGGGTGCGAGGGGCATCATTCTTCGATGACGAGCGTCGTGCGTAACCGTCTGCCTACTTCAACTCGACCGTGGCGCCCTGCTCTTCCAGCTTCGCTTTGATGGTCTGCGCTTCGGCCTTGCTCACGGCGTCCTTCACCGTGCTCGGCGCGCCGTCGACCAGATCCTTGGCTTCCTTGAGACCCAGGCTGGTGACCTCGCGGACCACCTTGATGACCTGGATCTTCTTGGCGCCCGCTTCCTTGAGGATGACGGCGAACTCCGTCTGCTCCTCGACCTCGGGAGCGGCGGCAGCCGGCGCGGCGGCGGCGGGGGCCGCAGCGATCGTCACGTTGAACTTGGTCTTGAACGCCTCGATCAGGTCGGCCAGCTCCACCACCGACATGTGGCCGATCGCCTCGAGGATTTCGTCTTTCGACAGGGTCGTGGTTGCCATCGATGTGCGTCCCTCTGCAACGGTTCAGGCAGCGTTGTCGCGCTGCGTGCGAAGCGCCTCGACGGCGCCGACGAATGTGGACAGGAGCCCCGTCAGGGCCCCGACGAATCCTGCCAGCGGCGCCTGCAGCGCGCCGGCCAACTGCCCCAGCAACACCTCGCGCGGCGGCAGTTGCGCCAGCCGCTTCACCTGCTCCGGAGTGACTTCCCGGCCATCCACCACCGCGGCGCGGACCGCGGGCTTCTGGAACTCCTTGGCGAAATCGGTCAGCACCTTCGCGGCGGCCGCCGCGTCCGTGGAGGTCAGGGCCAGCGCCGTGGGGCCGGCGAAGTGCCCGTCCAGGCCGGCGATGCGCGAGCTCTGGAGCGCGCGCAGCGCGAGGGTATTCTTGACCACCAGATACTCGACCCCGGCGCGGCGCAGCCGGCGCCGCAGTTCCGTGACCTTGTGGACGTTGAGCCCGGCGTAGTCCGTCACGTAGATCGAACTGGCGCCCGTCAGCTTGGCGGCCAGCGCGTCGATCGCGGACTGCTTCTCGGTGCGGTTCATCGGTACAACCCCGGATCCACGCGGACGCCCGGACCCATCGTGCTCGACAGGGCGACCGTCCGGACATAGACGCCCTTGGCCGCCGAGGGCCGGGAGCGCACGATGGTGTCCATGAACGCCGTGAAGTTGGCTTCGAGCTGCTCCACGGTGAAGCTCACCCTCCCGATCGGCGCGTGGATGTTGCCCGTCTTGTCCACGCGAAACTCGATCTTGCCCGCCTTGATGTCGCGCACCGCCTTGGCCACGTCCATCGAAACGGTGCCCGCCTTGGGGTTCGGCATCAGCCCGCGGGGGCCGAGGATCCGGCCCAGCGCGCCGAGCTGGCCCATCACGTCGGGCGTCGCCACGATGGCGTCCACGTCGAGCCAGCCTTCCTTGATCTTGGCGATGTACTCGACACCCACGAAGTCGGCGCCCGCCTGCTCCGCTTCCTTCACCCGGTCGCCCTGAGTGATGACCAGCACCCGGACCTTCTTGCCGGTGCCGTGCGGGAGCACCACGGTGCCGCGGACGATCTGGTCGGCGTGCCGCGGGTCCACGCCCAAGCGCAGCGCCACGTCCACCGTCTCGTCGAACTTCGCGTAGGCCGACTGCTTCACGTGCTCGATCGCCTGCCGCGGCTGGAACCGGGCCGCGCGGTCGAACCGCTCCGCCGCCGTGCGGTACTTCTTGCCCCGGGTCGCCATCAGTCCACCACCTCGATCCCCATGGACCGCGCGGTGCCGGCGACCATCGCCATCGCCTGCTCGACCGTGTTGGCGTTCAGGTCCGGCATCTTGATCTCGGCGATCTTCTTGACCTGCGCCTTGGTCACCGACCCGACCTTCTGCCGGTTGGGGGTCGGCGAGCCCTTCTCGATGCCGACCTCCCTCAAGAGCAGGATCGCGGCCGGCGGCGTCTTGGTGATGAAGGTGAACGACCGGTCGCCGTACACCGTCACCACGACGGGGATGATCATCCCCGGCTGGTTCGCCGTCCGGCTGTTGAACTGCTTGCAGAACTCCATGATGTTGATGCCGTGCGGACCCAGCGCCGACCCGACCGGCGGCGCCGGGGTCGCCGCTCCGGCCGACACCTGGAGCTTGACGACGGCTTGGATTCTCTTCGGTGGCATGCATCCCTCAATCGTTCGCCGCGGCCTGTCAGCCGGCCGCCAGCTGCCGCGATGGCCCGCGCGGTCGCGGGATCAACAGGGTGTGGGGTTTGGGGTGTCGGACGGCGCCCCGAGGCGCACACCCAACTCCCTACACCCTGCACCCGGCTCCGTCAGTGTGCCCGAAGCTGCAAATAATCCAGCTCCACGCTGGTCGGCCGCCCGAACAGGCTCACCGACACGCGCACCTTGCCCTTGTCCGGGAGCACCTCTTCGACCGTGCCGCTGAAGTCGGAGAACGGCCCCTCGATGATCTCCACCACCTGCCCCGTCATGAACGGGATCTCTTCCTTCGGCTCCGACTCGGTCACCGCCTCGGCGACGCCCAGCAGGCGGTTGACCTCCTCCTGCCGGAGCGGCATCGGGTCGCGCCCGGTGCCCACGAACTTGATCACGCCCTGGATGTTGTTGATGGCGTGGAGGGTCTCCTGGTTGGCTACCATCTCCACCAGCACGTATCCGGGGTACAACTTCCGCTCGACGTTGACCTTCTTGCCGTTCTTGATCTCCACGATCTCCTGGGTCGGCACCAGCGCCTGACGGATCGGCTTCTCCACCGTCGCGCGCGCGTCGTCCTGGATCCGCCGGTCGATCAGCGACCGCACCTTGTTCTCGTGGCCGGCCGTCGTCTGGACGGCGTACCAGTGATGATCCATCGCGGTGCCCTGGGTCACCGGAACCACGAAGGCAGCCAGGTGGTCAGGATCAGCTGCAGGATCACGTCCATCAGCCCGATCAGGATCGCCACCACGACCACGAACAGGATGATCACGCCGGTGGCGTTCTTGAGCTGCTGCCGGTCCGGCCAGGTGACCTTCCGTATCTCGCTGTTCACGTCGCCAAGGAACACCCCGGTGGAGCGCGCCATCACTTTCACGTGCTCGCGCCACACCACGAGCGCCGCCATGAAGGCGATCACGGCGAGGACGCCCGTGATCCCGACGGCGTTCACTTGGTTTCCTTGTGCAGCGTGTGCTTGTTGCAGCGCGGGCAGTACTTCCGCCACTCGACCCGCTCGGGATGCTTCCGGCGGTTCTTGGTGGTGAAGTAGTTCCGTTCCTTACAGTCGCCGCAGGCCAGAATGATCTTGTCGCGCGCCATGTCGATACCGATCTCAGTTATCCGGAGCCTCGCGTCGGCGCCCCGTAACCACACCCCACACCCTAAACCCCAAATCCCGTTTTCAAGCTCGCGACCGGGATTGAACCGGTGACCTCATCCTTACCAAGGATGCGCTCTACCGACTGAGCTACGCGAGCAGAGCGGGCGACGGGGCTCGAACCCGCGACCCTCAGCTTGGAAGGCTGACGCTCTACCAACTGAGCTACACCCGCAGTGGTGGGGGAAGGATTCGAACCTTCGTAGGCATAAGCCGGCAGATTTACAGTCTGCTCCCTTTAGCCACTCGGGCACCCCACCCCTGAACCGCTCCGGGCTCCAATGGCCTTTGAACAGACCACCCCGCGTGTCGTGCCGCGGGGTGGAAAGTGGAGCCATAGCCGGAAACTCCTTACCCTCAACACCATCACTGGAGCTGACGAAGGGACTCGAACCCTTAACCTGCTGATTACAAATCAGCTGCTCTACCGGTTGAGCTACGTCAGCGCGC
>JADGQZ010000372.1 GCA_017881345.1 Myxococcaceae bacterium
GACTACCTGTTCCTGCACGGGATGGCAGGGACACTGAAGGGCAGCGTGCCGGCGCTGGTCTTCGTGGCATTCCAGATGAAGTTCGCGATCATCACCCCGGCGCTGATCAGCGGCGCGTTCGTCGAGCGCATGAAGTTCAGCGCCTACGTGGCCTTCACCCTCCTCTGGAGCACGCTGGTCTACGACCCGGTGGCCCACTGGGTGTGGGCGGACGGGGGGTGGATGGCAACGCTCGGCGTGCTCGACTTCGCCGGCGGCACGGTGGTCCACTGGACAGCAGGTCTCTCGGCGCTCATCTGCGCGCTGTTCATCGGCAAGCGCCTCGGGTACGGGCGGGAGAAGTTCATCCCCCACGACCTGCCGATGACCATCACCGGCGCGGGGCTGCTCTGGTTCGGCTGGTTCGGCTTCAACGCCGGGAGCGCGCTGTCGGCGGGACAGACGGCGGCGCTGGCCTTCGTCACCACGCACGTCGCCGCGGCCTCGGCGGCGATGTTCTGGGTTCTGAGCGAGTGGGTGTTCCGGCGGAAGCCCACCTTGCTCGGTTTCGTCTCGGGTCTCGTCGCGGGCCTGGTCGCCATCACCCCGGCGGCGGGGTTCGTCTCTCCGGCGGCGTCGCTGGTCATCGGTGCGATCGCGGGAATGGTGTGCTGGGCCGCGGTGCAGCTCAAGGAGCGGAAGTTCCACTACGACGACTCGCTCGACGCCTGGGGCGTGCACGGCGTCGGCGGCATGCTTGGCGCGCTGCTGGTCGGCGTGTTCTCCCGGAAGGCGCTGAACCCTGGGAACGGGGCCGACGGGCTCCTGGCTGGTGACCCCTCGCTGCTGTGGAAGCAGGCGGTGGGATTGCTCGCCGCGGGCGTCTACACCCTGGTGATGACGCTGGGGATCCTCTTCGTGCTCGATCGCACGATGGGGCTCCGGGTCCACGAGGACGAGGAGCGCGAGGGCCTCGACGCCACCCAGCACGGCGAGGCTGCATACACGTCCTGAGCGTCGTCTCCCGGGGATCGGGTCGATGCGGGCCAGCGCGCTCGGCAGGACGCCCTGCCACCGGACTCCCCAGCGTCGAGCCGCCGTCGCCCGCGCCTACTGGGTCAGGGGCGTCCGGGTGCAGTCGTAGGTCAGCGGGATGCGCCCGCTCGGGGCCGCGACCATCTCGAAGTCCGACACCTGGAGGAGGCCCAGGTCCCTCGGGCCGAGGAACGCGGCGGCGCTCTGGTCCATGGTGAGGGGGATGTTCCCGCCGTCGGCGAGGATC
This sequence comes from Myxococcaceae bacterium, assembly GCA_017881345.1. Classification (GTDB taxonomy): domain Bacteria; phylum Myxococcota; class Myxococcia; order Myxococcales; family Myxococcaceae; genus RPRB01. The sequence continues at coordinate 1,262 of JADGQZ010000372.1, forward strand.
ATCCCGTACTTCTGGAGCGCAACGGCCACCGCCCGCGCCGCAGCGTTCGGAAGGCGCGTGAGGTCGAAGGAGGCCCGGAGCCGGAACCGCGCGCCATACGGCGGATAGAGCGCGTCTCCGCTCGGTCCACCGGCGTGCGTGGCCGGGTGCACGAAGACGCCACTGGCCATCCTGGGGTTGGGGAGGATGAACCTCAGCGCATGCCGGACGACGCCGGCCTGGAGCTCCGCGCCGGTCACCAGCAGCGGCGCGATGGGGAGGCCGGCCGCGTCGGCGCTGGTGCACTGGTCGCCCCGGCTGTACGGCGTCCCCGCCTGCCAGTAGTCGTGGTCGAGGTCCCAGACCACCGCGCACGAGGTGGTGAACGGGGAGCCAGTCGCCAGGCCCCCGGCGATGTTCGCCTGGTACAGCTCGTAGAGGCGCCGTCCCTGGTACACGAGCAGGTGGCAGTCGTTCTGCGCGGCATCGCAGGCGTAGGTGGTGGACCCCTCGGTGGCTCCGCCGGGCGGGACCGGCACCGGCACCTGGTCGCAGTCGGGCGTGTAGTACCCGGGCGCGGGGGTGAAGGCCCGCGGCTGCACCGTCGCGGCGGCGTGAAGCACATCGAAGCTGAAGTCGATCTGCATCGCACCCGAGCCCCAGCCGGCCGCCGCGAGGTGGCCGATGATCTGCGCCGAGCTCGGATCGAGCGGCGCGCCGGAGATGTCCTGGTAGATCGTCGCGCTCGCCGGGAAGGCGTCGCCAGTGCTCGCTCCTGCATCGCTTCCCGGGCTGCCAGCGTCGGCGGTGCCAGCGTCCGTTCTCCCGGCGTCGGGAGCGCCAGCATCGGAGCGGCCCGCATCGACCGCGCCGGCGTCGGCTCCGCCCGCATCCGATCGACCGGCGTCACCGGTGCCCGCGTCGTTTCCGTTCCCGGCCGGGTCGCTCGGAGCCTGAGGCCCGGAGGCCGCTGCCAGGTCGCCGACCTGCCCGCTGCATGCGCCGATCGCGAGGGCCAGGAGAGTGCCCAGGAGTGTTCGTCGGCTTCGGTCTCGCGGGCTCTCGAGCATTCAAGGTCCGAGCGCCGTTGCAGGAGTCGTGAGAGGCTCGGATGACAAGCGTCGAGCGTAGCGAGCCTCGATCCAGGGGCAGAGAGGAGATGGCATGCGCTGGTGTGGGAGCAGGGGCCCCAAGCGCGCCAGGTACCTCGTCCTCGTCCCGACCGAGCAGGAGGACGCGCCCGATCAGTTCCAGATCATCCGGGTCGACCAGCCTCCGGAGCTCGCCAAGTCATGAGGCGCTTCCTGGTCGGGATGCAGCTGACGCTCGGGTACGTCCTGACCCTCATCGTGACCGCGGTCCGGCGGATCTCCCGGCGGCCGCCCCGCCCGTCCTGGAGCATCGGCGACGAGGCACGGGCGACGTTCCTCCGCCGGTTCTGGCGCCGCCTCCACGCGCTGCCACCGGTCGCCCGGCGCCGGGAGATCGACTCGGTCCCGGTGCTGATTCCCACGGCCCTGCTCCGGACCACCCGCAGGCGAGGGCAGATGGCCGGCGTTCCGGTGACCTGGGTCTCGCTGCGAGGCCCGTCCGAGCCGCGGCTCGTGCTCTACGTCCACGGGGGCGCCTTCACCGTCGGTTCCTCGCACATGGTCCGGGACCTCCTGGCCCGGCTGGCGCTGGCGAGCCGGTGCCGCGTGCTCTCGGTCGACTACCGGCTCGCCCCCGAGCACCCCTGGCCTGCGGCGCTCGAGGACCTGCGGGCCGTCTGGCGGGGCGCGCTGGTGGACCACGCGCCGAAGCAGGTGGTGCTCGCCGGTGACTCGGCGGGAGGCAACCTCGCGCTCGCGCTCCTCTGCACGCTGCGCGACGCCGGCGAGCCACTCCCTGCAGGCGCCGTCCTCTTCTCGCCGTGGGTCGATCTCCGCTGCCGCGCGGCGAGCTTCACCACGAATGCGGACGCCGACTTCCTGGACGTCGTCGCCTCCCGGCGAGACGCGACCGGCTACGCTGGAGGCCGCGACCTGGCGGACCCCGCGCTCTCACCCCTCGAGGCGAACCTCGCCGGACTGCCGCCCCTGTATCTCCAGGCCGGCGGAGCCGAGCTGCTCCGGGACGACGTCGAGGCGCTCGCCTCGCGAGCGCGCGCCGCCGACGTGCACGTGGCGCTCGACGTCTGGGACGACCAGGTGCACGATTTCCAGACCTTCGGCGCACTGTCGAGCGCCAGCCTCGCGGCGATCGCCCGGGCGGGGGAAGCGGTCCAGGTCTTCGTCCCGGTGCTGAAGATGGCGCGGAGCTGAGCGCGACCTCGAGGGTGGCCTCCGGCGGTCCCTACCGCGCGGCGATCGGGCGCGCGCGGGACCTGCGCGGGCGCACGGCCGGACGCCGGCGCGGAGACTGCCGGACGCCGAGCGCGTCCAGCTCCTCCTCGAAGGCCGCGACGATGGCCTCCGGATCCGGGACCAGGCCCACGTCGCTGTGCACGCCCACCCACACCTGCCCGGCGTAGCTGAGCAGGCTCACCCCGAGCCCGAGGTGACCCGCGCACGGCACCCAGAACATCGCCTGGCGGAGCCGCGACCCGAGAATCGACAGTGGCTCACGGGGGCCGACGACGTTGGTCACCACCGCCGTCGCCTTGGTGGCGAAGAGATCGATGACCGCGTCGAAGAGCGGCCGGGGGGCGCGCCCCATCAGCCAGAGCAGCTCGAAGACCGCCGCCGCGCCGGGACTCTTCTTGAGCGCGCGCATCCTCTGCCGGATCTCCGCCAGGCGTGCCCGGGCGTTTCCGATCCCGAGGGGCAGCTGGAGGAACACGAGCCCGAACCGGTTTCCGAGCTGGTGGGCCTCGCCGGCGGGCCGGAGGTTGACCGGGATGACGCCACGGA
>JADGQZ010000373.1 GCA_017881345.1 Myxococcaceae bacterium
CCTGGGCGCCGTGGGTGGCGTCCTGCTCCAGAAGCTCCCGGACGGAGACGGCGCGGCGCTCCTCGAGACCGGACGGCGCCTCACCCGGGAGGTGCTGGATCGCGCCCTCCTCGAGGCGAACGGATCGGGCCCGGCACTGCTTCGCTCGCTCTTCCCGGGCCTCGAGCTCGATGTCCTGACCAAGCGGCCCCTCGAGTTCCAGTGCGGTTGCTCGCGCGAGCGCGTGCACCGGGCCCTGCTGGCGCTCGGCCGGGCCGAGCTCGAGGACCTCCTCGAGAAGGAAGGTCAAGCCGAAGCCAGGTGTGAGTTCTGCACGACCCGCTACGTCATTCCACGGGACGAGCTGCGGACGCTGATCGGCACCGTCTCCTCGCGCTAGGCTCCTCCCGTTCATGCCTTCGCGAACGTCCAGGCGCCGTCAGGAGTCCTCCGGTCTCCTTCTCTCGCCACAGGGCGAGCTGCCTCGCAGGCTCGTCGGACAGGACCGCAGCGGCGCGAGGAGCATCATCCGCGAGATGACCTGGGCCCAGTTCGACGAGGCGGTGAACGGGATGGCGAGGGAGATCGCCGCCGCCAATCCGCTCGACCTGGTGGTGGGCATCGCACCAGGAGGGCTGTACGTCGGCTCGGCGCTCGCGACCGCCCTCGGCAAGCCCTTCCACCCGGTGCGCATCCTCGGACGCTCCCGCGACCCACTGACCGGCCGGATGCCGAAGGTCATGGCGATGCCGCGCCAGGTGAAGGGCGCCCGGATCCTCCTGGTCGACGACGTCGTGGCCTCGGGCCTGACGATGGGCCGCGCCATCGATTCCGCGAAGAAGGCCGGGGCGCGCCGGATCCGCACCGCCGCCTTGCTCTGCCGAGACCAGGGCGTGACGCCGGACTGGACGGTGCTGGTGATGGAGGGCCCGCTGGTCTTCCCCTGGGATTACGGCCCGGTCACCGAGGATGGACGGTTCGATCTCGTGCAGGGGCCCGAGCTTCCGCCCCGGCGCGTCCGGTCACGGGCGTGATCGTCGGCACCGCCGGGCACGTCGACCACGGCAAGACCTCGCTGGTCAAGGCGCTGACCGGCATCGACACCGATCGACTTCCCGAGGAGAAGCGGCGGGGCATCACGCTCGAACTCGGCTTTGCGCACCTCACCTTGCCCGACGGCACCGTGGCGGGGGTGGTGGACGTCCCCGGACACGAGCGCTTCGTGAAGGCGATGGCGGCCGGCGCGGGAGGGGTGGACCTGGCCATCCTGGTCATCGCCGCGGACGAGAGCGTCATGCCGCAGACCCGCGAACACCTCGACATCTGCCAGCTCCTCGGGGTGCAGGCCGGAGTCGTCGCGCTCACCAAGGCAGACCTCCTTCCCGGCCTCGGCGACGACTGGCGGTCACTTCTCGACGCGGACCTGGCCACGCTCCTCGCCGGGAGCGTGCTGGAGAAGGCGGAGGTGGTGCCCGTCTCGGCCCGGACGGGTGAGGGGCTGGACGCGCTCCGGGCGGCGCTCGGGCGAGCGGCGGCCTCCGTCCCCCGCCGTCCGGCAGATGGTCCGCTCTTCCTCCCCATCGATCGGGCGTTCACCATCAAGGGGTTCGGGACCGTGGTCACAGGGACGCTGCTCTCCGGCACGGTCGAGCCCGAGGCGTCGGTGTCGCTGCTGCCCGGTCTTCCGGGGCCGTTCCGCGTCCGCGGCGTCCAGACCCATGGCCAGAGCGTGGCGCGCGGCTCGGCGGGTCAGCGCACGGCGGTGAACCTCTCGGGCGTGGCGACGCAGGACGTCCGGCGCGGCATGGTGCTGGTCCGCGAGGCCGAGCTGCCCGAGACGCGCTCGCTGGACGTCGAGCTCACCCTGCTCGCGGCGGCCGAGGCTCCGCTCCCGCGCCGCCGCACGCTGCTCCTGCACCTGGGCACGGCGCAGGTCGAGGCGCGCGTGACGTTGCTCGACCTGCCGGAGCTCTCGCCCGGGGAGACGGGCCTCGCCCAGCTCCGCCTGCAGGCGCCGGTGGCGGCGCTTCCGGGACAGCGATTCATCCTGCGCGGCGCGCGGCCGTTGCCAGGGCGCGGAGCGACACTCGCCGGCGGCCGGGTGCTGACCATCGGCGCTCCACGCCGGCGCCGCGGGGCCTCCGAGCTGCTCGCGCCGATGCGTGGCGAGGACCTCGACGCGCGACTGATCTGGCTCGCCCGGCAGTCCGGCTACCGGGGGATGACCGCCGGGGAGCTCGCGGTCCGGACGGCGAGCGCGGCGAAGACGGTGCAGCGTGCCCTCGACGTGCTCAGCAGCAAGGGGCAGGTGCTCCTCATCGACCGCGAGCGCCGCCTCTACGTCGCGGGCGAGACCTTCGCCGCGCTCCAGGCACGTGCCCTGGCGCTGCTCCAGTCCTTCCACGACCGGGCGCCTCTCGAGGATGCGCTGCATCGGGAGGAGCTCCGCCAGCGGCTCTCGGCCGATCTGGACCCGCGGCTCCTCGGGCGGCTGGTTCAGACCCTGGTCGAGCGCGGCGCGGTGGAGGCCATCGGCGAGGGCCTGCGGGTGAAGGGCAGGGGACGGAGCCTCTCGCTCGACGAGGAGGCCGCGCGGACCAAGGCCGTGGCGGCCATCGCCGCCGGTGCGCTCGCTCCACCGACGCTGGCGGAGATCGGGCGAATGCTCTCCTCGCCGCCAGAGCGCGTGGCCGGACTGCTCCAGGGCCCCATCGCGGACCACGTCGTGGTGAAGGTGACCGAGGAGCTCTGCTTCCACGCCAACGCCATCGCCGAGCTGAAGCAGCGGCTCGTGGCGCACCTGACCGAGCACCGGGAGATCACCACCCAGCAGTTCAAGGAGCTGGTGGGCGGCAGCCGGAAGTTCGTGATCCCGCTGTCCGAATACTTCGACCG
>JADGQZ010000374.1 GCA_017881345.1 Myxococcaceae bacterium
CTGCTTCTCGGACTGCTCGAGATCGCCGCGATGAAACTCGAGCAGCCCGGCCAGGAAGGGCCCGAAGGCGGACCCGGGGAACTCGGACGCAGCGAGGTCGACGAGGCGCTGGGCCTCGATCCACTCCTTTCGCTGGAGGTGAGCCTCGAAGCTCTTCCGGACCTCGCCCATCCGACCTGGCCAGTACTCGCGGCTCCACGCTCCGAGGCTGCTCCGATCGATCTGGGCATCCGGACGGAGTCTGCGCGGGGGCGCCGGGGGCGGCCCCAGGGCGTCGTCCGGGGCGACCGCGAGGTGCGACAGTGACTCCCGGAGCGGCCCGGGAGCCTGGCGCGCGCTCTCGAGCGCCTTGTCGGGACCGTCCGCTCGTGCGGTGGCGGTGACCAGGAGACGCCAGGCGTCCGCGCTCGCTGCCCCGGCGCCCACGGCAGCACGGGCATCCTCCACCGCACCGCGATAGCGGCCGAGCTGGAAGCGAATCTCACCGCGCGCCAGGCGGGCCTCGCCGTCGCTGGGTGCCGCGTCGATGGCCCTGTCCAGCGCGGCCTCGGGGGCCTCGAGCAGGCCCGACCTCCGCATCAGCTCGGCGACGCGGACCCAGCCCGTCGCGTCCTCGGGATGCATCTCGGTGAGGCTCTGGTACTCGAGGAACGCCAGCTCGGTGTGGCCGAGCCCGGCTTCCATGTCCGCGAGCTCGCGCCGGGCACCGAGGTCCCCGGGGTTCAGGCGGAGCGCTCTCCGGAATTCGACGCGAGCCTGGTCGGGCTCGCGCGACGCCAGGTGGGTCCGTGCCCGGCGCGCGTGGACCTCCGCCCGCCATTCCCGGACGAGGCGGGAGTCCATCGCCCAGCCCGCGGCGGCCACCGCCAGCACCCCGACGGTGAGAAGCGCGAGCACCCACGGCAGCCACCTGCGTCGTCCGGGAGAGCGAATGCATCGGACACTACATCGCCCCGGCCCGGGAACCTCCTCGCCGCACCAGACTCCCGTCCCATGCTGCTCACCCGCTCGGGCTCGGTCTCAGCGATGCCCGGCGTCGGACCCGTCGTCGTCGCCGTGGCAAGCGCCGCCGTCGCACTCGCCGTGGTGCTCGTCGTTCCCACCCGGCGCAACGCAGACGCCGTCGTCGCACTCGAACCCGGTGGGGCAGGCCATCGACGCAGGCGTCCCGGCATCCCCGTCGTGGTGACCACCGTCGCCGTCGTGGTCACCGCCGTCATGGTCCTCGCCGTCCTCGTGCTCGCGGCAGGCCCCGGTGCCGCCATCCGTGACCTCGGTCGAGAAGCGCACCCGCCGGAAACGGTCCATCCGGAGGCGGGCGACGGCCGAATTCGCGCTCTCGATGCGATCATCCAGTCCCATCGGCGTTCCGGAGGAGGTCTCCGTGACACCGGAGAAGTGGACCGGCCCGGGGAGGGTGACCGAGAGGGTCGCGGCGCGGGCCAGCGCGAGATCCGCCGGCTGCAGCGAGACGGTGAGCGCGGCGGCGTCTCGCGTGGTGTTCACCGCCACGTCGACCGGCCGGCTGAGCGCCCCGGCAGGCACGACGAGCTCCACACCGCTGCCGGGCACGGAGAGGGTTCCGCCCCCGGGACCGATCGTGGCCTGCGCTCCGGAGTCCGCCGAGCCGCATCCCGCGGTCCAGCCCAAGACCAGCCCGGCGAGGAAGCCGGTACCGGCGAGAAGTCGAATGTTGTTCTGCATGATCATCTCCAGTCGGATGGATCCCCCCGGGGAAGTTCCGGGGAAGTTCGCGTTCACGCTTCCGATTGCCTGGAGAGAGGAGCGTCCATCACGCGCGGCTGCTGATCGCGCGGGAGAAACATTTTCGGGTCGCCCCGGAACCACCCGGACCAGGGGAGACACCGCTCGCCGGAAACGTTGCGGGCGATCGTCTCAGGGCCCGCGAGACAGCCGGTAGACGGTCCCGCTCGCGTCGTCGGAGATGAGCAGCCCTCCACCCGGGTCGACTGCCACGTCCACCGGACGACCCCAGTACTTCCCGTCGGAGCCGGTCCATCCGGTGACGAGATCGATCGCCGACGACGGCTGCTGCCCACCGCTGACGAACGGGACCAGGATCACCTTGTCCCCGGCGGGTGTGGTGCGGTCCCACGAGCCGTGCAGCGCGATGGCTGCGCTCGAGGCCCAGGGCGCCGGGAACGACGTCGATTGCAGGAAAGTGAGGCCCAGCGCGGCGGAGTGCGCCTGGATGCCCATCGTCACGTGGTCCATCACATTGCAATCCGCGGCGCTCCCGTCGCGGTTGGTGTCGTAGTCGCGGTCGAAGGACATGTCGAAGAGGCCCCTCGCCGTGTCGGGGTCCGGGTTGCAATAGGGCCAGCCGTAGTTGCCGCCGTCGCGGAGGCGGATGAGCTCGTCGGGCGGGTGGTTGTCCACGTAGGCCTGGACGATCTGGCCGTAGTGTCCGGTCGCGTCCTGGAACGGGTACGGCACGTCGTCGCGGTTGTTCACGGCGACCCAGAGGTCGTCCGTCCCCGGGAAGAACGCGAGGCCCTCGGCGTTGCGCAGCCCGCGCGCGTAGAGCCGCCCGTTCCCGCCCGTCGCGTCGTACACGTAGATCGCCCCGCGCACCGGATCCGCCTGCGCGTCGCTCGCGCACACGTTGCAGCTCGAGGCGATGGAGACGAAGAGCCGGTGCTGGCCGTCGAGCCCGATGTTCTTCAGCTCGTGGCCGTACGCCCCATGCAGCTCGGGCGTGCTGCTGTCCGGGAGCCCGGTGAGCACCACCTCGGACGCCGGCGCGGTGGCCGCGCCGGTCCAGGCGTACCGCCGGACACCGTTGGACTCGGAGACGTAGAGCCAGACCGTGCTCCCGATGGTGTGGAAGACCAGGTCGTGCGGCTTCCGGAGCCCGGTCACCCAGTCCGAGACCACCGCGTCGGCTCCGCCCGCGCCCGGACGGACGAGGGAGACGGTGCCGGCACCGGGGTTCGAGACCAGGAGATTCCCCTCGGGCGTGACGGCCAGGAACCGCGCACCCGGCACCCGTGCGAGGACGGCGATGGAGAAGCCCTGGGGGACGGTGAGGGCACGCGGGACGTCAAACGGTGCCGTGCGCATCGAACCAGGCACGCTCACCGGGACGGAGGTGGTCGCCCCAGGAGGCACCTGCCCGCCTCCCGGTCCACCATCGGGGGCGCCCGTGCCGCCATCGACGAGCCCGGCGTCCGCTCCCGTCCCGCCACCCAGTCCGCCGTCGCAGGCCACCGCGAACGCGGCGAGCAGGATCAGCCAGGGAGCACGCATCGAGGGAGGCTGTGGCCGTCAGCGGCCCGTGCCAACCCCCGGACGTCGAGCGTCCGACACCCAGTCAGGTCCCCCGGTCCGTCTCACCCGAGGGCAGGCGAACAGCCGCCTGCCCTCGAGCGATGATCAGTCGTCGTCGCCGTCGCAGATGGCCGAGCCGAGCTTGCCCAGGTTGGGCGTACCCCACCCAGTCGAGAGATCGTAGCCGGGCGTCGCCGGGTATCCGGGAATGCCGTCAAACGCGTTGTCACCCGTCGTGACGTCGTGGAAGAACGGCTTGAGCACTCCCGAGCGTCCAAGCCGGTACAGCCGCTTGTTCAGCGACCCGAGCCTCCGCCCGGTCGCGGAGTTCAGATCCGCGACGACCCCCGCCCACTGTGGCGTCCCGGCACTTGTGCCCCCGAAGATGAAGAACGCGCCCGGACCGAACGGGACAAACCATGCGGTGATCACGCCCCCGACCACGCCACCGTTGTACGCCACGTCCGGAACGCCGCGGTACCCGTGCAGGAGCTTGCGGACAGAGCGGGGAACCGCGTCCTCCTGATAGTCGGGAATCTTGAACAGGATGCTCATCCCACCGCCGCCCGCGCCGAACGGGTCGTTCCACACCGACTCGGTCTGATACGTGCCGTTCGGATCGGCGCTCACCGCAGTGCCAAAGAACAGGTTCGTCCCGCCCACTGCCGTCACCAGCGGCGACGTCGACGGGAAGCTGGTGCTCTGGAACGGCAGATCCTGCGTCGCGGACCCCTGATCACCGGTGGAGACGACGAGCGTGATGTGCTTGGCGCGGGCCTTCTCGAACCCCGCTGTCCACGCGGCGACGATGTCCAGACCGTCTGGATTGGCGAGGAACGACTCGCTCTCTCCAAAGCTCATCGAGATCACGTCCCCGAGGTTGTGGTCCACCGCGTAGTTGAACGCATCGATGAGGTCGACGTCGTCGTTGCTCTTGGCTGCGACGAGCACGATGTTGGCCGCAGGAGCGATGGCGTGTGCCCACTGGACGTCGAGCGCTATCTCTCCCGTCCAGCCAACGACGTTGTCGTCGTTCGGATCGAAGGGAGGGGTCCCGGGCATGGTGATGATCTTGAAGGAGGGCGGATCGGGCAGTCCGTAGACCTGGTCGAATGCCTTGAGCTCGTCGGTGATGGTGGGGCTGCCGAAGGCGTCGAGGATCACGATGGTCCTCCCGCGCCCGTCGCTTCCTGACGAGAGCAGCCCGTTCAGTCCATAGGCGCTACGAATGGCGGCCGGCCCGTAGCAGAAGAGCCCCTTGCTCAGATCGAAGGGTCGCAGCTCGCACGTGAATCTCGCGGTCGCGCTGGGCTCGAAGGTCGCTTTCTCGGCCGGGATGGACGTCGGCCTCATCTTGCCGGCGTACGCGGGGGCCGTTCCGAGAATGGCACTGGCCAGCACGGCCAGGACCGCTGAAGAAAATGTTCTAGACTGCGAGAGCAACCGACCTGTCGCGACATGTCGCATGAATCCCCTCCGGTGGGAGAGGCAGCGTGCGAGGGCTTGCTCGTCGCAGACAAGTGAATTGTTTCGGCTCTGCTTCTCGTCATCTCATTGCTCATGTGGGTCGGCCAGAGCCCGGGTGCGTTCTGACCCATCATCTCGGACCCGATGACCGGTAAGGTCCGCGCGCCGGAGGTTCCCGACATGAAGAGCCTGACCGCCGCACTCGCCTTGTGCCTGCCGCTCACCGGACTGGCTCAGTCCCCCGACAAGACGAGCGGCGGAGCCAAGACGACCGCCGCGCAGCCTGGCGGCGACGCAAAGTCCAGCACGGACAAGAGCAGCCCCTCGGCCGCCGACGCCGGCGTGAAGAAGGGTCACACGATGAAGCCTCACGCCGCGAGCGCTCCTGCTGCGCCGAAGTCGGCGAGCGACGCGCCCGCGAAGTAGCGGTCCCCAGAGGCCAGGTCAGGAGCGCCCGCGTCAGCGGGAGCAGGCCGACGCCCAGAGACGACGACGGTGCCGCTGCTAGCCGCGCACGGCCAGGCGCTCGACGTGGGCGAGGATGCGCCCGGCCGGATCACCGCCCTCGAGCCGGGCCAGCTCGGCCAGGCCAGTGGGGCTGGTGACGTTCACCTCGATCAGCACGTCGCCGATGACGTCGATGCCAACGAAGACCAGCCCCTCCCTGCGGAGGAGCGGCGCGAGTCCGGCGCAGATCTCCCGGTCGCGGGCGGTGAGCTCGGTCTTCACCGGCGTCCCGCCGACGGCCATGTTGGCGCGGTTCTCGGTCTCGAGCGGCACGCGGAGGATCGCGCCCAGGGGCTCGCCGTCGAGCAGGAGGATGCGCTTGTCGCCCTCGCGCGCCGCCGGCACGTACTCCTGGGCCACCACCCAGTCGCGCCCGCGCGCGGTGAGCAGCTCGAGCACTGAGGGGGTGTTGCGGTCACCACGTCGGAGCAGCACCACGCCCTCGCCGCCGTGGCCATCCACCGGCTTGACGATGGCGCCGTCGGGCGCGTCCTCGACGAAGGAACGGAGCTGCCCCAGGTCGCGGCTGACAAGCGTCTCGGGGGTGAGCTCGGGGAAGTGGAGCGCCCAGAGCTTCTCGTTCGCGGTGCGCAGGCCGGCCGGCGAGTTCACGTAGACCGGTGGACGCCCCCCGGTGGCCTCCACCAGCTGGGTGGCGTGGAGGAAGGCCACATCCACCGGTGGGTCCTTCCGCATCCAGAGCACGTCGAGGACGCCGAGCGGTACCTCGCGGTCGGCCACCACGCGGAAGTGGTGCCCCTGCTGCTCGAAGACCTCGACCTCGCGTGCCCGGGCGTGGGCCTGGCCACCCTGGTGGAAGAGCGCCTCCTGCCCGAAGCTCAGCAGCCGATGCCCGCGCTCCTGCGCCGTCCGCATCAGGGCGAAGGTGGTGTCGTGGTGGACCAGCACCTGCTCGAGCGGGTCCATGAGGAAGCCGATGGTGAGCGGGGCCGGTTCCACGGTCGGGCCACCCTAACCGAGGGCGGGGCCCGGCGCCGTCACAGCTCAGCCGGCGCGCCAGAGGGCGAACACGCTGCCCCAGCCCATCGCCAGGAGCAGGACGAAGGCCAGGTAGACCACCCAGTCGAGGCGCTTCAGCGCCCCGGCGCTCGCCACCACCCCCTGGCCCATGGCGAAGGTCTGGATGCCGTTGGCGAGGTGGTAGCTCACCGCCAGGATGCCCAGGATGTAGACCACCAGCGTGGGGGTGTGGTGGGCCATCTCGTGCGAGATCTCGGCGAACGGCTCCGGCCGGCCCTCGACGAACCGAGGTTGTGCCCAGGCGAGCCACAGGTGCGCACCGATGAAGCCGAGGAGCCCGACCGCGCTCAGCCGCTGCAGCAGGTACTTGAGGTTGTCGTAGTTGCCGTAGCGGACGTTGTTCGGCCGGGACGAGGCCAGTCGGACGATGCCCCAGATGGTGTGCAGCACGAGCGGGAGCAGCACCACCACCACCAGGATCGCCTGGTTCAGCGGGTGACGGGCGCCGGTGACGGCCTGCTCCCAGGGTTGCGCGCCCCCGAAGGCGCTGAGGTTGTCCCAGAGGTGGAGGGCGGTCCAGATGCCGAGCGGGGCGATCGCCAGGAGGGAGGCGATGCGGGCGCGGTAGAAGGCGCCCGTGGGCGCCTGCGAGTGGGCGGTGTCGGCCATGGCGACCCCGGTGATTTCAGGCCGGAGGGGCAGGGTGCAAGCTGCTTGTGCATCCGGGGACTGGCTCCGGTGCTGAGCCCCATCAGGAGTACGAGCCCCGGGTCCGGGCCTGGTACAGTGGGTGGATCTGGTGAGCGATACCCGTCAGGCCTGTGCGCGGCTGCTCCTCGTGGGGTTCCCCGGGCGAGAGCTGGACCGTGACCTCGGCGGGCTGGTCGACGCGGGCGTCCTCGGGACCATTCTCTTCGCACGGAACATCGGCACCGCGGCCGAGACCGCGCTGCTCGTCCGTGCGCTGAAGTCCCGCGCGGGTCGTCCGCTTGCCGTCTCGCTGGACCAGGAAGGTGGACGGGTCGCCCGGCTCCGCGGCCACCCCTACACCGCGCTCCCGCCCATGCGCGCCATCGGGCAGAGCGGGGACGCGGGCCTCGCCCGGCAGGTGGGCCGGCTGCTCGCGTTCGAGCTCCGTGCCACCGGGTTCGACTGGGATTTCGCCCCGGTGCTCGACGTGGACAGCAACCCGGCGAACCCGGTCATCGGCGACCGGAGCTTCGGCGTGGAGCCAGCCATGGTGGCAAGGCTGGGCGTCGCGCTCGCCGAGGGCCTGGAGGGCGGCGGGGTCGCCTCCTGCGGCAAGCACTTCCCCGGCCACGGCGACACGCTGCAGGACAGCCACCTGACGCTCCCGGTGCTGCAGCACGGCCTGGCGCGGATGGAGGCGGTGGAGCTCGTCCCTTTCGCGGCCTATGCGCGGGCCGGCCTCGCGTCGGTGATGACGGCGCACGTGCGCTTCCCGGCGCTCGGGGAGGACGTCGCGGCGACGCTCAGCCCGGGCTGCATGACCGGGCTGCTGCGCGAACGGCTCGGTTTCCGGGGTGTGGCGGTGAGCGA
>JADGQZ010000375.1 GCA_017881345.1 Myxococcaceae bacterium
CTGGCGCAGGAAAAGGTGGTGAAGATCGGCGTCCTCAACGACCAGTCCGGTCTCTACGCCGACCTCGGAGGCCCGGGCTCGGTGGTCGCAGCAAAGATGGCGGCCGAGGAGTTCGGCAACAAGGTCGCCGGCATGCCGATCGAGGTCGTCAGCGCCGACCACCAGAACAAGCCGGACGTCGGCTCCGGCATCGCGACCAAGTGGTACGACGTGGACAAGGTGGACGTCATCGTCGACGTGCCCAACTCCGGGGTGGCGCTGGCCATTGCCAAGATCACCGCGGACAAGAACAAGGTCTTCATCGACTCGGGCGCGGCGACCTCGGACCTCACCGGGAAGGCCTGCACGCCCAACACCGTCCACTGGACCTACGACACCTGGTCACTGGCCAACGGCACTGGCAAGGAGGTGGTCAAGGCCGGGGGTGACACCTGGTTCTTCCTCACCGCGGACTACGCCTTTGGCAAGGCGCTGGAACGGGACACCACCGCGGTGGTCGTGGCCAACGGCGGCAAGGTGCTCGGCTCGGTGCTCCACCCGCTGACCACCGCCGACTTCTCGTCCTTTCTCCTGCAGGCACAGGCCTCGAAGGCGAAGGTCATCGGGCTGGCCAACGCGGGCGGCGACACCATCAACTCGATCAAGGCTGCCTCCGAGTTCGGCATCGTCCAGGGCGGTCAGAAGCTGGCGGGCCTCCTGGTGTTCATCAGCGACGTGCACGCGCTGGGTCTCAAGACCGCCAACGGGCTGCAGCTGACCTCGGCCTACTACTGGGACCGCGACGACAAGACCCGCGCCTGGTCGAAGAAGTTCGCCGCTCGGATGAACGGGCGAATGCCCACCATGGTCCAGGCCGGCGTGTACGCCGGCGTGCTGCACTACCTGAAGGCGGTGCAGGCGCTGAAGTCCGACGAGGACGGCAAGGCCGTGGTGGCGAAGATGAAGGCGATCCCCACGGACGATCCACTCTTCGGGAAGGGCACCATCCGAGCCGACGGCCGGAAGATCCATCCCATGTACCTCTACGAGGTGAAGAAGCCGTCCGAGTCGAAGGGCCCGTGGGACTACTACAAGCTGGTCAAGGAGATCCCCGCCGATCAGGCCTTCCGGCCGCTCGCCCAGGGCGAATGCCCGCTGGTCACCGCCGCCAAGTGAGGCGGGCTACCCCGGACCGATGACCGTCTTCGGAATCCCGATCCAGGCGCTGTTCAGCCAGCTCCTGGTGGGGCTGATCAACGGCTCGTTCTACGCGCTGCTCAGCCTCGGCCTGGCGATCATCTTCGGGCTGCTCAACGTCATCAACTTCTGCCACGGCGCCCTCTACATGCTGGGGGCGCTCCTGGCGTGGTTGATGCTCGAGCACCTGGGGATCGGCTACTGGCCGGCGCTGCTCATCTCCCCCGTCGTGGTCGGCCTCTTCGGAGCGCTCATCGAGAGGACGATGATCAAGCGCATCGCCAGTCTCGATCCGCTCTATGGCCTGCTCCTGACCTTCGGCCTGGCACTCGTCATCCAGGGCGTCGCCCGGAACTACTTCGGAGTCTCCGGCGAGCCGTACGACGTCCCCGAGCTTCTGACCGGAGGGAGGAACCTGGGCTTCATGTTCCTCCCCAACTACCGGGCCTGGGTGGTGCTGGTCTCGGTGATGCTCTGTGCCCTGAGCTGGTTCATCACCGAGCGCACCCGGATGGGCTCGTACCTGCGAGCCGCCACCGAGAACCCGCTCCTGGTGCAGGCGTTCGGGATCAACGTGCCACGGCTGATCACCATCACCTACGGCCTCGGCGTGGCGCTGGCCGCGCTGGCCGGGGTGATGGCCGCACCCATCTACCGGGTGAACCCGCTGATGGGCACGGATCTCATCATCGTCGTCTTCGCGGTGGTGGTCATCGGCGGGATGGGGTCCATCCTCGGATCGATCGTCACCGGGTTCGGCCTGGGGGTCATCGAGGGCCTGACCAAGGTGTTCTACCCGGAGGCCTCGAACACGGTGGTGTTCGTGATCATGGCCATCGTGCTCCTGGTGAAGCCCGCGGGGCTCTTCGGGAGGACGACGTGACGGCGCATGGGGTGGAGGCGAGCCCCGGCATCAAGGCTCGAGCCGCGGTACGGGACGAGATGCGCTCGCTGCGCATCCCGATCGCCGGCCTGGTCGCGATCCTGCTGGTGGCGCCGTTCGTCATCTACCCCGTCTTCCTGATGAAGATGCTGTGCTTCGCGCTCTTCGCCTGCGCCTTCAACCTGCTCATCGGATACGTGGGGCTGCTCTCCTTCGGGCACGCGATGTTCTTCGGCGGAGCGGGCTATCTCGCCGCCCATGCAGCCCGGGTGTGGGGTCTGCCGTTCGAGCTCTCGGTCCTCACCGGGATGGCGACCGGGGCGGTGCTCGGGCTGGCGGTGGGGTGGCTGGCCATCCGGCGGCAGGGGATCTACTTCGCGATGATCACCCTGGCCCTCGCCCAGATGTTCTTCTTCTACTGCCTCCGGGCGAAGTTCACCGGCGGCGAGGACGGGATCCAGGGCGTGCCCCGGGGAAAGCTCCTCGGCCTGCTCTCGCTGGAGGACAACCGGACGATGTACTTCGTCGTCCTGGCGATCTTCCTCTTCGGCTTCTTCTTCATCCTCCGGGTCGTCCACTCGCCGTTCGGGCAGGTCCTGAAGGCAGTGCGGGAGAACGAGCCCCGGGCGGTGTCGCTGGGCTACAAGTCCGACCAGTACAAGCTGATCGCCTTCGTCCTCTCCGCGGCGATCTCCGGGCTTGCCGGTGGGACCAAGTCCATCGTCTTCCAGCTGGCGTCGCTCACCGACGTACACTGGGCGACGTCGGGCGAGGTCATCCTGATGGTCCTGCTCGGGGGACTGGGGACGGTGTTCGGCCCCATCGTCGGCGCGGTGATCGTCATCGTGGTGGAGAGCTACCTCGCCCAGCTCGGGGGGTGGGTGACGGTGGTCCAGGGCGCGCTCTTCGTCGTGTGCGTGCTCGCCTTCCGTCGGGGCATCGTCGGCGAGCTGTCGCGCGTGCTGCACCGGCCGCTCTAGGTCAGGGCGGCCGCGGTCCAGGTCCGCGTCAGGGTGCTGTCGGGCGGGCTGCAGTCGGCGAGGTCAGGGCGGCCGCAGTCAGGTAGAGGACGCCGCGGCGCGAAAGCGGGCACGATGTCTGCGGTCCACCCCGGGACGCGCCGGTCGACCCACACCGGCGCCCCCTCGTGGAGACCGCGGGTCGATGTTGCGGCGTCGGCAACACCCAGGGCTGGGTGTAGACCGCCACGCCACGACATTCGGCCAAGAAGCACCGGATGACGGTGGCTTGGCTCGGGCATCCGCCGTGCAATCTCCTCGGTCCGTCGGCGGCGAGAAGCGGCGCCCCGCGGGAGAAAAGCGATGAACACCGAGCGGACCGAGAACAGCAGCTGGATGAGGGTGCGGAGCGTGGCGGCGGGTTTTCTCTGCGTGATGGGCCTCCCCGTCGCGCTTGCCCTCGCGGACGTGCAGGCGCCCCAGGTTGCCGGCGCCCCGTCGTACAGCGAGTCGGTGCCCGCGGTGACGCACCTCGCGCAGGCCGGCTCGGACATCGGGCCGGGTTCGGACGAGGCGCTCCTGGCGATGTCGCCGGCTGGCCGCTGAAGACAGCCTCGGGGGGCTGAACGTGGGGCCCGGGACGTGCGCGATGCGCGTCCCGGGCCCCGCTGCGTTGCGGGGTCGGGCAGCACGA
>JADGQZ010000376.1 GCA_017881345.1 Myxococcaceae bacterium
GCACTCCGAGCATCCGCTTCGGATCCATCGGTGACGGCGGCGTCGCTCCGGGCGCGGGTGGCGGCGGCGCAGAGGGCGTGTTCGAGAGCAATGTGCGGCGGAACTCGAGCGGATCCTTGCCGGCCGCCTGCGCCACCTCGTCGAGGAAGCTCTGGAACGCGAAGCAGACCGCATTGCTGCGCGGGGCCCGGAGCGCGCCGGTGGGAACGCCCAGCGGCATCACCGACGCGTCGAGCGCGAGGTCCGACACGTAGCGGGCGGGGAACTCGGCGTCCGAGAGGTCCGCGGACGGCGCGAACTTCTCGACCGTGCCGAAGCTGACGAAGTGGTCCCGGAAGCAGGTCAGCGTCCCGCCGGCGTCGAGACCCGCGGAGAACGAGTGGTACCCGCCGGGCCGGTAGATGTCGTGCTGGAAGTCGTCCTCGCGGGTCCAGACCAGCTTCACCGGGACGCCGGCCTCGCGGGCGATCCACGCCGCCTCGACCATGTAGTCGTTGTACAGACGCCGCCCGAAGCCGCCGCCGGCCCGGATCAGGTGGATGGTGATCGCCTCTTCCTTGATGCCCAGCGTCTTGGCCACCATCGTCCGTCCGGAGGCTGGCGTCTGGGTGGGGGCCCACACCTCGAGCTTTCCGTCGGCGAACTTCGCGGTGCAGTTCTGCGGCTCGAGCGCGGCGTGGACGATGAACGGATAGGCGTAGTCCGCCTTCACCACCTTCGCCGCCTTGCCCAGCGCCGCCGCCGGATCACCGTCCTTGCGGAGGGAGCGCTGGGGAGGCTGCTTCACCAGCTCGGCGGCCCTGGCGTTGAACGCCGAGGTGCTCTGCTTCGCGGTCTCGCCCTCGTTCCAGGTGATCTTGAGCGCCTTCCGGGCCGTCTGCACCTGCCAGAAGCTCTCGCCGACGATGGCCACGCCGCCGAGCAGCTCGTTGAGCGCGGTGCCGCCCTCGACCACGAAGGCCTTGAGCACGCCGGGCATGGCGCGGATCTCGTCGAGGTTGGCGGACTTCACCTTGCCCGCGAACACCGGGCACTTCACGAAGGTGGCGAACTTCATCCCCGGCACGGTCACGTCGATGCCGAAGATGGGCTTCCCGGTGACGATGGCCCGGTTGTCGACGCCGGGGATGGGCGTGCCGATGATGGTGAACTCCGAGGGGTCCTTGAGCTTGACCGAGGCCAGGTCAGGCGGCTGGACCGCGGCCGCGGCGGTGGCGATCGCGCCGTACCCGAGAGAGCGCCCGCTCTTCTTGTGCAGCACCTTGCCCTTCGCGGTGGTGCACTCGGTGGCGGGCACCTTCCATTGCTGGGCCGCGGCGGTGACCAGCATCGAGCGCGTCGCCGCGCCCACCTGGCGCATCGGCAGCCAGTTGTTGGGCACGGCCTGACTGCCGCCGGACCACTGATCCTTGTAGAGGTTGGTGTCCAGGCCCACCTGCTCGACGCGGACCTGCTTCCACTCCACGTCGAGCTCGTCGGCGATCAGCATCGGGAGCATGGTCTTCACGCCCTGGCCGATCTCCGGGTTCTTCGCGGCGATGGTCACCGAGCCGTCGGGGTGGATGCGGACGAAGGCGTTGAGGGACGGGTCCTGCTTCTGCGCACCACCGGCGGCAGGCGCAGCCGCATCCAGCGTGTCCCAGAAGCTCGAGAGGAGCAGGCCACCGCCGGCGACGGCCGAGACCCGGAGGAAGGAGCGTCGTGTGAGCTCGCTCATCGGCCGCTCCCGGTGGCGCTCGAGGCGGTGGTCTTGCCCAGCTCGGCGGCGCGGTGGATGGCGCGTCGGATGCGCAGGTAGGTGGCGCAGCGGCAGAGATTGCCGCCCATCGCGGTATCGATGTCGGCGTCGGTCGGATTGGGGGTCTTCGAGAGCAGCGCGGCGGCGGACATGATCTGCCCGGCCTGGCAGTAGCCGCACTGCGGGACGTCCAGCTCCTCCCAGGCCTTCTGGAGGGGGTGGGTCGCGTCGGGCGAGAGACCCTCGATCGTGGTGATCGCCGACTTTCCGACGCTCGAGACCGGGGTGACGCAGGAGCGGCGTGCGACGCCGTCGATGAGCACGGTGCACGCGCCACACTGGGCGATGCCGCAGCCGAACTTGGTGCCCTTCAGCTCCAGGCCGTCACGGAGCGCCCAGAGCAGGGGCATGTCCTCCGGGGCCTCGATCGTCCGCGTCTGTCCGTTGATCTTCAGCTGGTACTTCATCCGGGGGAACCTCCGCGGAAAGGGCGAGCGGATGTCACCTGCTGACAGGCATCAAGGCAAGTCGGCCGGCTCCAAATCAGGGAGCGGCGCGCCGGAGCGTTGCGCAGTCGCCGGTGTGGACCGTGCGTGCGCGCAGTCGCCTGCCAGGCCGGGGCCTCCTCCGTTCTGCCCGCGACGCGCTCGCGGTGGCGTCGGTCGCGCGCTCGATTCGCGTGCGGAACGAGACCGCGACGACCGCGGAGATCACGCGAAAAAAAACGATGCCCTCGCGAGACGTCCGCGAGGGCAATCGATCAAGGCAACCGCGTCACTTGCCGGCGTCGGCCGGTGGCTTCTTCTTCATCTCGGAGGTGCCACCCGGATTGCCTGCCTGCGATGTCAGCGGAACAGCGGCGACAAATAGCAGCGCGGCAACGAGCACCCACATCCAGGCGCCAACATTCTTCATCGTTCCTCCCTAGGCGCGAGCCGGGGTGGGGGAGAGCTTCCGACTCGCTCCCGGAATGCTACGTGACAGCGCGCGTCAGGCGCAACCGAGCGGTAGGTAGAGGGCTGTCGCCACCTAGTTGCCCGGTCGGCGGAGTGCCTGAAGCTTCGCCCGCTGTGCCTCGGTCAGGACGTTCCGGATCCGGATCAGGAGCGTGAGGTGCGTCTTCTTGATCTCGGTCTCCAGCTTCATCAGCTCGCTGGCCTGGGCGAGCGCCCTGGCCTCGTCCACCTGAGGGGCGTCGAGGAGCTTCGCGAGCTGCTGGGCGGCGGCCTGGAGCTGCCACTGCAGCCGGGGGAACTGCGAC
Source organism: Myxococcaceae bacterium (assembly GCA_017881345.1). Taxonomy (GTDB): domain Bacteria; phylum Myxococcota; class Myxococcia; order Myxococcales; family Myxococcaceae; genus RPRB01. The sequence continues at coordinate 3,000 of JADGQZ010000376.1, forward strand.
TGCGCGCGCTCGAGCTCCTTGAGGATGGCGTCGCGCTGGCGGTCGTCGAGGCCGAGTTCCGCCTGGTTGGCCATGACCAGCTCGGGCGGGAAGAGCTTGCTGGCGATCGGGTCGCCGCCGGGCGCGGGTGGGGCCCCCTCGGCGGCACGGCCCGGAGGGGCGAGCGCGAGGCATGCCAGGAGAATCCAGAGAGCACGGCAAGTCATGGAATGCCTCGTCGTGGGACGGTGCCCAGGTCGGGTGTCTCGAGCAGGAAGTCGGTCGGGGCGACCCA
>JADGQZ010000377.1 GCA_017881345.1 Myxococcaceae bacterium
CGTTGTTGCCGCGGACGAAGCCGACGGGGAGCAATGCTGTCGCCCTGTTTACCGCCTGCGCCGCACGCGCCAGCATCGCCTTCACGGTGGCGGGGTTTCCGCTCCGCGCTGCCCGCGCGAACTCGGCGAGGAAGCCTGGGTTGTCGCGCTCGATCAGATCGGTGATCTGGTCCTGAGCCCTGGCAAGCGCCGCGAGTTCCCGCGCATCGCTGACATAGAGCTCGGCGCGCAGCTGATCGCGGGCCTCCGGAACGAGCGCGGCCACCGGTGCGCTGCCGAAGACGACCCCCTGGAAGATCTGCCGATCGGTGAAGTCCTTGTTGGCCGTGACACCCTGTCCACACCCGATGACCACGGCGCAGCTGACCAACGTGGCGATCGCGGCCTTCGCCGTGCGGTGCATGTGGTCCCCCTTGGGAAACCGCCCTCCAACCACGCCATCAGACACACGAACGCTCACAGCCAGCAAGTCCTCTGCGACCCGCGGTTCGCCGGGCACCCCCATTCCACTTCGGGTGACTCGGGGCGGGTCGGACGCGACATCGTGTGACGTTGTCACACACGTGCTGGGAGTGCGCCGGAGCAGCTCTCTAGAGCGGGATGTTCCCGTGCTTCCGGGCGGGATTCTCCTGCCGCTTGTCCTTCAGCATCTCGAGCGCCCGCACCAGTTTTTCCCGAGTTTGCTCGGGGCGGATCACCTCGTCGATGTACCCCAGCTCGGCGGCCTTGAATGGATTGGCGAACTTTTCCCGGTAATCCGCGACCAGACGGGCCCGCTCGGTCGCGGTGTCCGCCGCCTTCGCCAGCTCGTTCCGGAAGATGATGTTCACCGCTCCCTCGGGACCCATCACCGCGATCTCCGCCGTGGGCCAGGCGTAGTTCACGTCGGCGCGGATGTGCTTGCTCGCCATGACGTCGTAGGCGCCGCCGTACGCCTTCCGGGTGATCACCGTGACCTTCGGCACCGTCGCCTCGGCGAACGCGTAGAGGAGCTTCGCGCCATGGGTGATGATCCCGCCCCACTCCTGCGCGGTCCCCGGGAGGAAGCCGGGCACGTCCACGAAGGTGACCAGCGGTATGTTGAAGCAATCGCAGAAGCGCACGAAGCGCGCCGCCTTCACGCTCGCCGAGATGTCCAGCACTCCCGCGAGGACCGCTGGCTGGTTGGCCACGATGCCCACCGCCCGCCCGTTCACCCGGGCGAAGCCCACGACGATGTTCCGCGCGAAGTGCTCCTGCACCTCGAAGAAGTGACGCTGGTCCACCACCGCCCGCACCACCTCCTTGATGTCGTAGGGCTTGTTCGGGTTCGGGGGGACCAGCGTGCGCAGCTCCTCGCTGACCCGGAACGGCTCGTCCTCGCAGGGGACCACCGGCGGGTCCTCGGCGTTGTTCGAGGGCAGGTACGAGAGCAGCTCCCGGACCGTCAGGATGCTGGCCTGCTCGTTCTCGGCGGCGAAGTGCGCCACGCCCGACTTCTGGTTGTGCGCCAGCGCGCCGCCGAGGTCCTCCTTCGTCACCTCCTCGTGGGTCACCGTCTTGATGACCTCGGGACCGGTGATGAACATGTAGCTCGTGTCCTTGGTCATCACGATGAAGTCGGTGATGGCCGGCGAGTACACGGCGCCGCCCGCGCACGGCCCGAGGATGACCGAGATCTGGGGCACCACACCCGAGGCCAGCGTGTTGCGGAGGAAGATCTCCGCGTACCCCGCGAGACTCTCCACGCCCTCCTGGATCCGTGCGCCGCCCGAGTCGTTGAGCCCGATGATCGGCGCGCCCACGCGGGTGGCCATGTCCATCACCTTGCAGATCTTCTGGGCGTAGGCGCCGGACAGCGAGCCGCCGAAGACGGTGAAGTCCTGGGCGAAGACGAAGACCTGCCGCCCGTCGATTCGCCCGTAGCCGGTGACGACCCCGTCGCCGGGGATGCGCTTGTCGCCCATCCCGAACTCGGCGCTCCGGTGGGTGACGAACTTGTCCAGCTCGACGAACGTCCCGGGGTCGAGCAGGAGGTCCAGCCGCTCGCGGGCGGTGAGCTTGCCCGCCTCGTGCTGCTTGGCGATCCGCTCGGCTCCGCCGCCGAGCTCGGCCTGCCGCTCCAGGGCATCCAGGCGGGCGCGGAGCGGGTCTGAATCGGGAGGGGCATCCATGGTGGCCAGCGCTTTATCACGTGTGCCAACATGCTCCGCCGCTCGTCGGATGCCCGGGACCGGCCGGACCGGGACGCCCGACGGACCTGCCCGGTGACTCCGCCGACCCGCGTCCGCTGCGCCGCCCTGGCCCTGCTCGCGTCTCTCGCCGCGCGCGCCGAGTCAGCCCCTCCGGCTGCCACGCAGCCCATCGCTCCGCTCGTGCGGATCGGAGCCGAGACCGGAGGCGGAATCGTCGGCGGCGCGCTCATCGGCGGGGCGGCGGCGTGGGTCATCTCCGCGACCCTCAACACCCAGGAGGGTGGCAGCTCCTCCAACAGCGCCGCCCAGGTGGGAGCGGCGCTGGGGGTCTCGGTCGGTGCGCCGATCGGCGTGTCGCTCACCGGCAAGCTGCTCGGGCGTCAGGGAAGCTTCATCATCAGCTGGCTCAGCAGCGTGGCCGGGCTCGGCGTGGGGTACGGCATCTACGGGCTCGTCCGCGCAGGCAGCGACAGCTCGGCGGCCAAGGCGACCTACGCCCTGTGCCTGCTGCTCCCGGTGGCCGGGTCGGTCATCGGCTACGAGCTGAGCTCCTCGGACCAGCCCCCCTCCGCTCCGACCACCGCACTGCCTGCCGTGCTCCCGGCGGTGTCGATTGGTCCGGGTGGAGGGGCGTTCGCGCTGGTCGGCCGGTTCTGACCGGCGTCCGCCTCGGCCTCAGCCGTCGATCGAGCGCAGGCGCGGGTCGAGCAGCGCGTCTTCCCAGCGGTCCAGCGCCGCGGCGCGCTCGGATTCCGGTGCGTCCGGGGCGTACCCCAGCGTGTCCCCGAGCGCGGCGGAGAGCTCCTCGGCGGCCGCGGCCCGGAGCCACGGCTCGGGATTCCGGAGCGCCGCGAGCAGCCACTGCGCACGCCGGTGCGACCTGTTCTCGGCCCACCAGGCCATCCAGCCGTGGGTGCTGGTGCCGAACGAGGCGCGGGTGATCTCGATCAGCGCCTCGGCGGCCGCCTGCGCGGCGACGGCGTCGTCGCTGCCGGTGAGCCCGATCAGACCCTCGACCGACGGGCGGTCGTGGAGCATGCCCAGGGCACGTGCCGCGAGCGCCCGTCGTTCGGGCTCCTTCGCCACCAACTCCTGGCGCAGGTCGGGCAGCGCGGCCTGGAAGCGCGGGAGCCGGCGCAGTGCCGTGGCCGCCGCCCGGGCAGCGGAGGCGACGTCCGGGTCGGCGTCGAAGAGCCCGCGGAGCACGCCCGCGACCAGCTCGGGGTGGGGAAGGCTCCCCGCGGTGAGGAGCGCGATGTAGCGGGTGTCGGCGTCGGGAGCGTCGAGGAACCTCGACAGCGCGCGAGCGCCCGCCCCACCCAGCCGCGCGAGACCGGCCGGGACCGGGCCGAGCTCGTCCGGCGCCGGCAGCTCCAGCACGGGTACCCGGCTCCAGGCGCTCGGACCGGGGAACTCGGCCGCCAGCGCCCGGGCGGCGGCGTCCGGGGCGAGGGTGAGCTCGGAGATGGCGGCCGCCCGTGCCGCGGCGTCCGTCCCCACCAGCCGCTCCAGAACCGGGCCGAGATCGGCGGGGGCCGTCGCCGGCGGGGCGCGATCGAGCCCCTCGAGACTGCGCCTCGGCACCCCGGTGAGCCCGAGCGCGCCCGAGGGCTCGGGCGGGGCCGTGTCCTCGTCGGCGAAGCGGCGCTGCTTCCGGAGGACGATGAGCTCGGCGAAGGCGGCGCCGAGGTCCTGACAGAACAGGATGAGGTCGGAGAGGCGTCGCTGGCTCACCGGCCGGCTGCCGCGATCCCCGTAGAGCACGGCGACCAGGCGCCCCCGCACCTCGACCGGAAAGACGAACACCGAGCGGGGCGTGCGCCCGAGCGCATCCAGCACCTGCCTCGTCTGCGGATCGGCCGGCACCGGGCCGGCGTAGGACGAGTGAGCGAGGGCGGCGGTGCGAAAGAGCGACGGGACGTCGAGCGGGAACGACACCTGGGCCAGCGCGGCCGCGTCGGCGCCCTCCCCGCGCGCGTCCCATCCCATGGCCGTGCCGCGCACCACCGCGAACGCAGCCACGAAGTCGAACGTGCGGCGCGCGTACCGGAGCACCACGTCCTTGAGCCCCTCGCGATCGCCGGCAACCGTCCGGAGCGCGGTGCGCGCCTCGGCGAGTGACCAGTCCACCACCGGATCGCTCGTCGAGGGGGTCGCGGTCGTGGTGGCGCGGGCCCGGCGCGTGGTGCGTGCCTTCGGGGCATCGACGGTCCAGGCGGGGAGCTCGGGCTCGGCTGCGGCCACCCCGGCCTCGAGCGCCTCGAGCAGGGTATTGGCCGGCTCGAAGCCGGGAATGGTGGCCGGCTCGGGGCGAGGGTTCACCAGCGGGACCGGCTCACCGACGACGTTGCGTGCGGCCTGCTCGGCCATCTCCGTGGCCAGTCGCTCCTCCAGCGTTGGCCCGAGCGTCCCCAGCAGCGCCGAGTCCCGCGCCGGCAGCGGCGTACCGTAGATCTGCGCCCGCCAGGAGCGGACGCGCACGTCGGTCGAGACCCACGGCGCCACCGAGCGCCCGAGCTTCCGCACCAGCACCTCGAGCCCGCGCATCGGCACGGGGTAGGGCACCGCGACGTGCAGCATCCCGTCCTCGTCCGAGAGCGGGGCGAGGTTCAGTCGCTCTGCCTCCTCGCGGGGCAGCGCCGAGGACATGCCCGGGTTGGGCACGTAGTCGGCGAGGTAGATGGGCTGGAGCCCGCTGACCTCGCCCAGCGCGGTCACGAGATCCTGCTCGCGGATCGCTCCCATCTCGAGGAGCAGCGTGTCCATCGCCCCGCCGACGAGCGCCTGCGAGCGCAGCGCATCGTCTGCCCGATCCTGGGTCAGCAGGCCGCGCGCGACGAGGTGCTCTTCCAGCCGTTCGGTCATTCGCCGGGCGCCATTGTACGGCGCCGCGGCTCAGCCGGGACGAACGACGAAGGTCTGGGTGAGCTTGTCGTGGAGCGTCTGGCCACGCCGGTCGAAGAGGGCCAGCCAGAACCCGGCCAGGAACGGCACGAAGGAGAGCACTGCCAGGACTGCACGGGCGATGGCGCGTCCGGGCGCGGGGGCCAGCCCGGTCCGGTCCACCAGGCGGATGCCGAGGAGGCGGCGTCCCGGTGTGCGGCCGTTCCAGAGCAGGGCGAAGACGGCGGTGTAGGCGAGGCCCAGCACCAGCGCCAGGGCGATGCACGGAGCCAGGACAGCGTTCAGCTGGTGCACGCGGGCCATCACGCCGTCGATGCCGGTCAGCTGGGTGGCGGTGACCCCGCGGGGGGTGATGAGCGCTGCCGCCGTTCCGACGTAGAGGGCCAGGACGCTGCAGATGAGCGTTCCGTCGACGATGAAGGCGGTGATGCGCTGCCACAGGGCGGCGGGGCGGGCGTGGACCTCGATGATCTGCCCGGAATGGGCGGGAGCCGGAGCAGGCGCGGCGCCCGTCGCGGGCTCGGGAACGTCCTCCCAGGGCTTGGCTGCGGCGGCCGGGATGGGAACGTCCATCCGGGGTTCGATCCGCGGTGTACGCGCAGCGACCGGACGTGCAGGTGCCGCGGCGGGCTCCGGGGAGGCCGGGCGCATCAGCTCGGCCATCGTCGGGGCAGGTGCAGCGGGCGGGCGCGTCGTCTCCGGGAAGCGAGGCTCGGACGGCGAGAGACCCATTCGCTCGGCCAGCGTGCTGGGCCTGGAAGCTTCTGGCGTGAGGCGTGGCGCCGGTGCCGCTGTCGACGGCGGATCGTCCAGCATCGGGATTGCTGCGCGCGGCGTGGGATGCGTTCGGGAGACGGGCGCGCGGGGGGCTGGCTCGGGCGTGGTCGAGCCGCCGCTCACGGGTGCAGGGACCGGCCCGGGCGAAGGCGCGGAGGCGTGGGCGGCCGGCGCTGTGGTGGCGGGGCGCGGCGATTCGGGGAAGCGTGGCGCCGGCGGGGATGCCGGGAGCGCGGTGGAGCTCGGCGCACGCGCCGGGGGTGTGGAGGCGGGGGTCGAGGGGGCCGTGCCGAAGCCGAGCGTGACCGGCGACGCTGGCGGCCTCGAAGGCGACGGCGGCTGCTCGGAGGGAGCCTTCGGGCCCGCGCTGATCGCGGGTGCCTGCGCTGGGGTGGGTTGCGCCGTGGGACTCGGGGTTGCGCCAAAGCCGAGGGTGACCGGCGAGGCGGGAGACGACGGCGCCCGCGGCACCGAGGGGGATGATGGCCGGGCAGGCGACGCCGCCGGGTTCGCCCGGAGCACCGGAGGCGATGTGGGCGAGGGCGGAGTCGCGGGCGACGCGGCCTGGCTCGCAGCGAGCACGGGAGGCGCTGTGGGCGAGGGCGGAGTCGCGGGCGACGCCGCCGGGCTCGCGCCGAGCACGCGAGGCGCCGGAGGTGTCGCGGGCGACGCGGCCTGGCTCGCAGCGAGCACGGGAGGCGCTGTAGGCGAGGGCGGAGTTGCGGGCGACGCCGCCGGGCTCGCAGCGAGCACGGGAGGCGTTGCAGGCGAGGCTGGCGGTCTGGGAGCCGCGGTGAGCACGGGCGGAGCGGAGAATGCCGTGGGGCCCGCTCCGGGGATCGGCGCTTGTCGGGACGCAGACGACGGTACGCCCGCGGCTACCGCCGGAGGTGAGGGCGCCGGTGGGAGTCCGGCCGCGGAGAGCGTCGAGGGCTGCGGCTCGCTGCCAGGCGGCGTTGTTGGCCGTGCGGTGGCAGGCCAGGCAGCAGCAGCTGCGAGGACCGGGGCGTTCCGCGGGTCAGCGGCGCGGGGTATCGGGGCGGCGGACCCAGGGGTGGCAGCCGCTGGCGTCGGCGGACCGGAGGTGGGGAGTCCGCCTGGTGCACGCGTCCCGGCCGCCGGGCCGGGGGGAAGCGTGGTGGAGCCACGCGGTGGCGGAAGGCCCGATGCAGGGGGTCGCGCGGGCGTCGGCGCAGCGTCGCGAACCCCTTGGCGCATCAGCTCGACCATCGTCGGAGCGGCGGTGGGAGCGCGTGGCGTCGCGGCGGTGCCCCCGCTGCTCGTCGTGCGCGGCCATGCGGGCATGGTGCCGGTCGGGATCTGCGCCGGGGCACGACCCGGGACGCCCGGCGTCGCGCCGGGCCTCGCGGCTGGGAGACCGGGAGAGCTCGGTGCCCGTGGGGGCGCCGAAGGAGGTGCAGACGCGGCGGGACCCGAGGTCACGGATGGCGCCGGTCCCGGCGTGGGTGTGAGGATCGGCGGCGTCCTGTCGAACGCCGGTCCGGGCCGTGGGACAGGCGTCAGCATCGGCGGACCGGATGCGGCCGGCGGCTCGAGCTCGAAGGGCCCGGGCGTGGCGCGCGAAGGCGTCGCGGGGGGAGATTGGCGGCGGTCGAGCCCGATGTCGCGGCCCAGGATCTCCGGCTGGGGACGTGACGGAAGCATGCCCGGTTCGCAGGCCGTGCAATCGCCGTGTGGCGGCAATTCGGCGCCGCATCTCAGGCACTTGGACACGGCCGGCATGAAAGGCCGGATGTAGGAGGGACGCAAGAAACGGGCAGCCTGCCTGTCCGCTTCGAGTCGCGCTGCCCGGTTCGAGGTGCCAGACACCTCGTTACCGGGTCGAGGTGCCAGACACCTCGTTACGGGTCGTTGCGACCGGCTCGAGGTGCCGGCGCGAGGTGCCAGACACCTCGTTACCGGGTCGAGGGGCCAGACACCTCGTTACCGGGTCGAGGTGTCAGACACCTCGTTACGGGGCGAGGTGCCAGACACCTCGTTACGGGGCGAGGGGCCAGACACCTCGTTATGGGCCTCGCGGCGGACGGACCGGGCGCCCGGGTCAGCCGAGAAGTCCGTCGAGGTGCCGGAGCACGGAGAGCGCTGCGAGCGCGGCCGTCTCGGTCCGGAGCACGAGCGGTCCGAGGGAGACGGGCACCCCGCCCGCCGCCCGCAGCGCGTCGACCTCCTCGCGCGCGAGCCCACCCTCGGGGCCGACGACCAGCGCCACTGCGCCATCGCCCGCCGCCTCTCCCAGCCGCTCGGCCCGCTCCTCCTCGTCGAGCACGAGCAGCCGCACGCCGGCGGGGAGCGCCCGGACTGCCGTGTCGAGCGGGCCGAGGGCCGCGACCTCGGGCACGTCCGCCCGGCCGGACTGGCGAGCCGCCTCCTCGACGATGCGCTGCCACCGCGCGTGCCTCGCCCCGAGCGCGTCCTGCTTCGGTCGAGCCACCGAGCGCGCCGTCAGCACCGGCCATACCGCCGACACGCCGAGCTCGGTCGCCTTTTGCAAGACGAGATCCAGCTTGTCCCCCTTCGGGAATCCCTGGAGAAGGACGATCGTCCGGCCGGTCGCGCCCCGCCGCGCGTCGCCGAGCCGGAGCACCGCCGCGCCCTCGTCGATCGACTCGAGCCACGCCGCCCAGGCCCGCCCGCGGCCGTCGAACACCTCGAGGGCTTCGCCTGGCACCACCCGGGCGACCCGCAGGTGATGGAGAGCAGGACCTTCCGCCCGGACACGCTCGGGCGCAGGGGAGGGGACGTCGAGGCGGATCCGGAACATGGCTGACTCAGGAGACGCGAAAGTCCAGTCGCACCCAGTCGCCGGCGCGGTCGCCGCCGTCCGACACCGCGCCCGCGCGCTCGAACGCCTCGCGCACCTCGTCCCCCTGGTGGATGAGCACCCCGGCGAGCACCAGCCGCACCCGTGTGTGCTGCACCAGCGCCGGCGCCAGCTCCACCAGCGTGTTGGCCAGGATGTTGGCCAGCACGAGGTCGAACCGGCCGTCGATGGCGTCGAGCGTCGCGCCCGAGAGCTCCACGCCGCCGATGCCGTTCAGCGCCGCGTTCTCCTGCGCGAGCGTCACCGACATCGGGTCGTTGTCCACGCCCACCACGCGGATTGCCCCCAGCTTCCGCGCCATCAGCGCCAGCACCCCGGTGCCCGTGCCCACGTCGAGCACCGAGGCCCCCGGGTGCGCGCTGCAGAAGGCCTCCACCGCGGCCAGGCACAGCGCCGTGGTCGGGTGGTCCCCGGTCCCGAAGGCCATCTTCGGCTCGATGGTCAGCGCCACCGTTCCCGCGGGCGCTGTCTCCCACGGTGGCCCGACCCACAGCCGCCCCACGCGCGTCGAGCGGATGCGAGCGCGCCACGCGGTGGACCAGTCCGTCTCCGGCGCCTCCTCGAGGAGCGCGCGCACCTCGGGGACCCAGGCCTTCACGTCCTCCAGGGCGGCCTCGGCCGGTGCGCGCGCCTCGAACCAGGCGACCACGATGGCCTCTCCCGGCGACGGCCCACGCACGCCCGGCATTGGCGGTGCCTCGCGATCGCGGATCTCCAGGCCGGTGGCACCCGCATCCCAGAGCAGCGCCTCCACCCGCTCCGCCTCCGGCTCGGGGACGTCCAGGCTCAGCGAGACTGCGCTCACCCGCGCCGGCTCGGGAGCTGGAGCGGAATCCAGGTATCGGGCGTCCGGCTCTCGAGGATGCGGAACAGCCCCCGCTGCACGTACCGCTCGAAGTGCGGACTCTTCCGGTGCGCGTCGAGCGCCGAGTCGTCGTCGTACTGCTCGTAGAGGAAGAAGCGCCGCGGCTCCTCCCGGCTCCGGTGCACCTGGTACATCCTGCAGCCCGGCTCGCGGAGCGTCTCCTCGGTCAGCGTGGTGAACAGGTCGATGGCCTCCTCCACCCGGTTGGGCAGGATCACGTAGGTGACGGCCACGCAGATCATCGCTCCGCTCCTCTCCGGAACATCAGCCGCGAGGCGATCCGGCGGTTCCGGGCGACCAGCCAGTAGCCCAGCTCCACGGCCCACACCAGCGGCGGCAGCGCGAGCACCCGGGACAGGACGGGGTGCCCCGTGCGCTGCAGGATCCAGAGGGCCGCGCGACCCGCCCGGAGCACCGTCCCCTCGGGCGTGACCACGTGCACCGCCCGGGCGCAGGCCGCCCGGAGCTCGGGCGTCATCGGCGGGGAGGGCGCCTGCTGGTACGGCACCGCCCGGAATGCGTGGCCGCCGTCGCGGCGCTCTGCCCACTCGACGGAGCGGCGGCAGAAGCCGCAGTCCCCGTCCCAGAGCAGGAGCGCCGGCGCGCTCACGGCCCGACCACCGAGCCGACTGGCCGGTCGAGCCGGATGATGCGCCGCGCGACGCGCTGGACGTCGTCGGCGGTCACCGCCTCGATGCGCTCGTCGTAGTGCTCGAAGTTGTCCAGGCCCAGGCCGTACGCCGTGTCGAGCGCGAGCATCGCCGCGCGGGCCGCGTTCCGCTGGAGCCCGATCTCGTGCGTTCCCACCAGGTGCGCCCGTGCCCGGTCGAGCTCCGCCGGGGTGACCGGCGCATCGAGGAGCTTGCGGAGCTCGGTCTGCATCCCGGCCTCCGCCGCCTCGCGCTTGTCGGCGCTCGTGCCGATGTAGACGGCGAAGTACCCGGGGTCGATGCCCTCCACCGCCATGCTGGTCACGCTGTACGCCATGCTCCGCTTGTCCCGGAGCTCGGTGAAGAGCCGCCCGCCCATCCCCGAGAGCACGCTGGAGAGCACCTCCAGCGGGTAGCGGTCGGGGTCGAAGAGGGTCAGGCCCTGGAACCCGAGCACCACGTGCGCCTGGGCCCGGGCGAGCGGCCGGTGCACGTGGCGGCGCTCGGCGGGCGGCGCCTCACGCGGCACGGTGGGCAACGGCTGCGGTCCCTCCCCGGCGGCGCCGAACAGCGTGCGTGCCCGCTCGAGCACCTCGGACCCGTTCACGTCACCGATGATCGCCAGCACCATCCGCGACGGATCATGGAACCGGCGGTGGTGTGCCCGGAGCTGCTCGGCGGTGAAGCGCTCCCCCGTCGCCCGTTCGCCGATCTGCGGCATCCGGTACGGGTGCTGCTGGAACAGTGCGCGCGAGAACCCGTCGAAGGCGAGCGAGGACGGCCGATCCTCGCGGGCGGCGATCTCCTGAAGGAGGAGGTGGCGCTCGCGCTCCAGCTCCTCCTCGGGGAACGCCGGATCGAGCAGGCAGTCGGCAAACAGGGTGAACGCCCGGTCGAAGTGACGCGACAGCGCCTCGGCCCGCAGCGACACCGAGTTCCGTCCTCCGGCGCCGGCGATGGAGCCTGCGCAGGCGTCCATCAGGTGCTGGATCTCCTCGGCCCCGAGCGCGGTCGTCCCGCGGGTCAGCATCCGCGAGAGCAGGGTGGTGATGCCGTTCGTCTCCTCGGTCTCGAACCGGAGACCGCCCACGAACGCCGCGCGCATCGCCACCAGGGGGACGGCACGCTCCTCGCGCACGAGGACGGTGGCGCCGTTGCCGAGCGTCTCCAGCACCACGCGGCCGGCCTCCGGCCCGGTGCCCTTCAGCTTCGGCATCGCCGCAGCAGGGACGGTCTGGGCCCGCCGCGCCGGGGTGGCCACGCCGGGCGCGCGACGCGCCTCGTCGAGCGCCGCGTGCACCTCCGCCTCGGTCAGCTGCGCGCCCGCCGGCAACAGGCCCGTCACCACCGCGGTGTCGAAGTCGATGTACCGGCGGGCCACCTCGCGGATTGCCTCCGGCGTGAGCGCGGCGACGCGGGCGTGGTACCGCTCCTCGGCCTCGTAGCCGCCGAGGCTCGTCTCGTAGTGCCCCAGCTTCCGGGCCAGGCCCTGGACCGTCTCGCGGGCGTACACCGCCTCGCTCTCGACCAGCGCCTTGATGGTGGCCAGCTCCTCCTCGGACGGAGGCGCGGCGACGAGCTGGGCGAGCGTGCGGAGCGACTCGGTCAGCGCCGGGCGCATCTTCTCTCCTGGGAGCGTCATCCCGACCCCGAAGAGCCCGGGGTCCACGGGCGTGTACGCATAGGCGCTGATCTCGTTCACCAGGCGCCCGCCCCGCTTCACCTGGCGGAAGAGCCGGCTCGTCTCGCCCTGTCCGGCGAGCATCGCCAGCACGTCGAGCGCCGGGACGTCCTCGTGGTTCGCTCCGGGGATGGCGAACGAGACGTTGAGCCAGGCCTCCTTCGCCTCGTCCGGGACCAGGTGCACGCGCCGGCCGGCCCGCGGCGGCTCCAGCGCGCGGTGGCGACTCGGCGCCCGCTGCCGCTCCCAGTCTCCGCCCAGGAGCTGCTCGGCCCACGCCCGGACCGACTCGAGCGGCACGTCGCCCACCGCGATGAGCGTCATCGCCTCGGGGGTGTAGTGCTTCCGGTAGAAGGCGAGGATGCGCTCGCGGGTGGTGGCCCGGACGCTCTCCGGCGTCCCGAGCACCGGCAGCCGGTAGGGGTGCGCCTGGTAGCTCTCGTGGAAGAGGTCGCGCGAGGCCCGACGGGCCGGCGTGTCCTCGGCGCGCTTGATCTCCTCGACCACCACCTCGCACTCGCGTGCCAGCTCCTGCGGATCGAAGCGCGGAAACCGCACCGCATCGGCCAGCACGTCCAGTCCCTCGCGCGCAAACTGGGACGCCATCACCGTGTGGTAGACGGTGTTGTCCCACGAGGTCCACGCGTTGACCTCGCCGCCGTGCGCCTCGATGTCCCGGGCGATCTCCCCGGGCCCACGCCGCTCGGTCCCCTTGAACAGCATGTGCTCGTGGAGGTGGGCCAGGCCCGCCTCGTCCGGGGTCTCGTCCGCACCGCCGACATTGACCCAGATCTGCCAGGCGACGACGTGCGCCGCCCCCTGGTGCTCGTGCAGGAGGGTCAGGCCATTGTCCAATCGGTGGCGGGTGGGCATGTGTGTCTCGGGCCTCGTCGGGCTGGTGGCTTTTGGGGAAACCCCCGCAGGACAGGTAGTCTGCCCTGTCAGGCGATGCCCGGCGCACCGGAAGACGTCAATCCTCTTCAAGACCTGGACTTCGGCGATGAGCCCCTCGCCCAGAAGGCTCCGGCCGCCCCCCCTCCCCCGCCGCTCCTCGAGCGGTCGTCCTGCCGCTCCAGCCACGTCCCCCCCGGTTGCCGGAAGCGGTGGGCTCGTCCCGGTGGCCCAGGTCCCCCCGGCGCTCCCCCGTGCCTCCGGAGACCCGTTCGCCGAGCCACCCGAGCCGCGGCCACCCCGTGGCATCGCCCTCGACGAGAAGCTCGAGTACTTCCGCTCCGTCCTGAAGCTGAAGGAGGAGACCCTCGGCCGGGCGCGCGCCGTCTACGAGCAGCGTGACCTCGAGGCGGCCCGGCTCCGCGAGGTGGCCGTGGCGTTGAAGGCCCAGCTGGACGAGGTGCTCCCCCAGCTCGGGCAGCTCCGCTACCTGCCGGCCCGCCTGGAGCAGTTGCAGGCCGCGCTCGAGCAGGAGCGCGCCCGCGCGGATGGGGCAGAGACCCAGGCCTCCTCGCTCGAGCAGCAGCTCGCCTCGAGCGAGGCCGATCGACGCGACCTCGCCCGGGCCCTGGCCGAGGTCGAGGCCGAGCTTCCGGGGCTGCGGGGCTCCCTCGACGAGGAGCGGCTGGGCCGCGCCGCGCTGGCCGAGGAGCTGGGGACGGTCAAGGAGTCGCTCCACGCCACCGAGGAGAAGGCTCGCCAGCTCGAGGTGGAGAAGCTCGAGGCAATGGGTAGCCTCGACGCGGTCAACGGGCAGTACCAGGAGATGGCGAGCGTCGCCGACCGCCTCGAGCAGGAGCGAGACCGGCTCGCCGAGGAGGTGAGGACCCTCACCGCCGAGCGCGACGGCGCGGCGACGGAGAAGGACTTCGCCCAGGGCGCGCTGGAGAAGCTGACCGGCGAGGCCGGCCAGCTGCGCAACGATCTCGGCGCCGCACGGAAGGCGCTGTCGTCGCTCGAGCAGGAGCACGGGAGGAGCCGGGGCACGCTGGGCGAGCTCGAGGGTCGCATCAAGTACCTCGAGGGCGAGCTGGAGGATGCGCGGCAGCGCGCCCAGGCGCTCGAGGAGAGCGCGGCCCAGATGGCCGAGGCGTCCAGCGAGGAGCTGGCCGAGGCGAGCGCGTCGCTCGAGGCGCTCAAGGTCGAGAAGGCCGATCTCGAGAAGGAAGCGGCGGACCTCCCGCGGCTGCGGCAGGCGCTCGAGGCCCAGCTGAGCAAGGTGCGTGACCTCCAGGCCCACCTCGACGAGACCTCCCGCCGGGCCTCCGGGCTCGAGGACCAGCTGCACGCGCAGGCCGAGGAGTCGGCGGCGCTCCGGGGCGAGCTCGAGGCCTTCCAGCTCCAGATGCAGAACGAGGAGCAGCGGGCCCGCGCCGAGCTGGACGAGGCGATGGGCCGCGAGGGCCAGGCGCGGAAGGGGCTCGAGGCGAAGCTGGCCGAGCGCACGCAGCAGCTCCAGGCCGCCCAGAAGGCCGAGGCCGCCACGCGCCAGGACGGCGAGTCCCGGGCCGAGCGGGTCAAGGCCCTCGAGCGGCAGCTCCAGGTCGAGGTGGAGAAGCGGACCCAGGCGGACGCCAGGGGGGACGACCTCCGGCGGCAGCTCGAGGAGTACCAGGGCGCCCACGACCAGGTGAGCACGGTGCTGGAGACCGAGCGGCACCAGGCGGCGCAGCTCGAGGCCGCGCTCGGGGGCGAGGAGGAGAAGCGCAGGGGCGTGGAGCAGAAGCTCCAGGCCATGACCAAGGAGCTGGAGCAGGCGCGCGCGGCCGAGGAGAAGGCGCGGGCGCAGGCCACGCAGGTCGGCGCGCAGGTCCAGAAGCTCCAGGACTCGCTCAAGGCCGAGTCGCAGAAGTCCAGCTCGCTCCGGGAGCAGCTCACCGCCCAGCTGGCGGGCGGCTCCGAGGCCACCATCCGCAAGCTGACCGAGGAGCTGGAGCGGCTCCGCGCCGACACCATGGCCCTGAGGAAGCTGCGGGAGGAGCTGGCGGATGCCAACCGCAAGGCCATCGAGTCGCAGGCGTCGCTGACCAAGGAGCGGCGCGAGCGAGAGACCCTGGCCGGTCGCATCGCCGAGCTGGAGCGCCGCCCGCCGGCGCCCGCGCCCGCCGCCCCCGCCGCCGCCGCTGCGAAGGGGAGTGGCGAGGAGGTGGAGAAGCTCCGGGCCGACGTGGCGAAGCTGAAGGCCAAGCTGGTCGCCGCGGAGAACGCCGCCGAGGGCGCCGCGCTCCTCAAGTCGAAGGTCGCCCGCCTCGAGGCCCAGCTCAAGAAGAAGAGCTGACTGTACCGGTCGGTGCTTGGCAGGATTCGAGGCGATGAGCCCGCCTCCTCAGCACATCGGCGTCGTGGCCTGTTCCGCGGAGGGCGCGGCGCTCTGCTACCGCACGCTCTGCACCGAGGCGCCGCGGCTCCTCGGACCCTACGCGCACCCGGAGGTGTCGCTGCACGGGCACTCCTTCGCGGCCTATGACGCGTGCATCACCCGGGACGACTGGGCGGGGGTGGCGGAGCTGATGCTCGACTCGGCCCGGAAGCTCGCCGCGAGCGGGGCGCGGTTCTTGATCTGCCCGGACAACACCATCCACCGGGCGTTCCCGTACCTCGGGGCCCGCGCGCCGCTGCCCTGGCTGCACATCGCCGAGGTGGTCGCCGAGGCGGCGGTGGAGCGCGGCTTCCAGCGCCTCGGCCTCACCGGCACGCGCTGGCTGGTGCAGAGCGAGGTGTATCCGGAGAAGCTCGCCGCGCGCGGACTGGCGTGGGTGCGGCCGGACGCCGACGACCGCGAGGAGGTCAGCCGCATCATCATGGAGGAGCTGGTCAACGGGCAGTTCAGGCCCGAGGCGCTCCGCACGCTCCAGGCCGTCATCGGGCGGCTCAAGGACGCCGGCTGCGACGCCGTGGTGCTCGGGTGCACCGAGCTCCCCCTCCTGGTCGACGACACGACCTCGGCGCTGCCGACGCTGGACTCGACGCGGCTGCTCGCGCGGGCGGCGATCCGCCGGGCGATCGCAGCTGCTGCCGCCCCGACGTCCCGCGGCGCCTAGCGGTCCACGGCCCTTGCCGCCGGGCGCGGGCCACGACGACTCGAGGGCTCTCTCGATCGACGCTCGCGAGGCTCCGGCTCAGCAGCCCGCGGCGGGCTCGGCGAGCAGCTGGCGGGTCAGGCCGGGGGTGTCGTCGACGAGCATGACCTCCCAGCGGGCGAGCAGCGGCATGAGGCGCTGCTCCAGCTCCGACTTCCACGGTTCGCCCTCGTAGAACCGGCGCTTCAGCTCCTCGCGCTCCGCGGCGCTCGGGAACACACGCATGAAGAAGAAGGTGTCTGGATCTTCGACCCCGAGGAATGGTCCGATGATTGGCATGCCGAGCTCCCGGTGGATCGGGATGCTCCGCTCGACGAAGACCTTGAGGAACTCCTCACGCATCCCGGGAACGGTCCAGTAGGTGCGCATCTCGATGACGGGCATGCCCCCCGAATAGCGCCCGGCCCGATGGAGATCGATCCGCTCACCGGGTTCGAGGCCGCGCGCGTCGGGCTCTACGTTCACTTTCCGTACTGTCTGCGGCGCTGCCCGTACTGCGACTTCACGATCGCCGTGGCTCGCCGGGTGCCTGGTGCGCGCTACGCAGACGCGGTGCTGGCCGAGCTGCGGCTCCGGCTGGAGCAGCGACCCGCGTGGGCGGAGCGGCCGCTCGAGTCGGTGTACCTCGGCGGTGGAACGCCGTCGCTCTGGGGTCCGCAGGACGTCGCCCGTGTGCTCCAGGGTGTCCGGGGAGCGCTCCCCGTCTCGCCCGCCGCGGAGGTCTCCCTCGAGGCGAATCCCGAGGTCGCCGACGCCGCGCGCCTCGCCGGGTACCGCGCGGCCGGGGTGAATCGCCTCTCGCTGGGCATCCAGTCTTTCGATGCCGGAGTGCTGGCGACGCTCGGGCGCTCGCACTCTCCCCTGGAGGCGGAGAGCGCCTTCCACGCTGCGCGCGCCGCCGGGTTCGACAACGTCAGCGTGGACCTGATCCTCGGCGTTCCGGGCCAGTCGCTCGGGCAGTCGGTCGCGGACGCCCGGCGCACCGCGGCGCTCGGGCCGGAGCATGCGTCGTCGTACGTGCTCACCGTCGAGCGCGAGCACCTCGGCGCCGAGACGGTGTTCAGCCGACGGCTCCGGCAGGGCCGCCTCGCGCTTCCGGACGACGGGGCGGTGGTGGAGATGATGGACGCGGTGGGCGAGGTGCTCGGCGGCGCGGGGCTCGCCCGGTACGAGATCTCCAGCCACGCGCTGCCGGGACGGCACTCGCGCCACAACGCGCTGTACTGGACCGGAGGCGAGTCGCTCGCCGTCGGCGCCGGCGCGGTGGGGTTTCACGCTTCGGGCACGGGCGGGGTCCGGACCACGAACCTCCGCAGCACGCCGCGCTGGCTGGAGGCGGTGGAGGCGGGCCGGTTGCCAGACGAGGAGCGCGAGACCCTCGACGCGGTCGCGCTCTACGAGGAGCGACTCCTCCTCGGCCTGAGGCTGCGCAGCGGGCTGGACCTGTTCGCTCTCTGGGCTCGGAGCGGGGTGACGCCGCGTCGGACCGAGCTCGAGGCGCTGATCCGCGACGGGTTCCTCGAGCCGGTGGACCAGCGCTTCCGGCTGACCACGCGCGGCGCACACGTGCACCAGGAGCTCAGCGCCCGGCTGGTGTGACGCGGGAAGCGACGAGCGCCGGGGTGAGCGCCTCTGCCGGAGCAAACGCGCGACGATCCCCGCGGTAGGTGAGGTGGGCCTTCTCGTTCAGCCACCCGGGGTCAGCGCGATGAGCCCGGCGATGGGGCGCGTGGGCGAGCTGCCTGTCGTCCGGTGTCTCACCGCGGGCGCCTGGGTGTGCATGCGGGTGACTCGGCGCGGATGTCCGACACTCACGGTGCACGCGAGGCCCGCGTGGGGCCCGTACGAAGTGCTACAAGCATCTTCTCTCCCTCGCCCGTGCAGACGCCGCATTCCGTCGCCGAGCCGCTCGGCGAGCCCGCTCCCACCGGGAGCCTCGCCGGACCGGCCGCCCAGCTGCAGACCGCTCCCGCGCTCGCGGCCTCGACCGCGCCGCTGGCCCGCGAGTCCGCCGAGTTCCGGCGGCTGCTCACCCGCGCCTTTCTCGTTCCGGCGATCCTCCTCACGCTGCTGGCGGTGGCGCTGGGGGGTGGGGTGACGCTGCTCGTGCGCCAGGCGCGACTCACCCAGCGCTCGGACCAGGTGCTCGCCCGGTCCGCCCGCCTGCGCGAGCTGCTGGTGGATCGAGAGACCGGCCTGCGCGGGTACCTGCTCTCCGGAGACCCGGGCTTCCTCGTCCCGCTCGAGCGCGCCGACCGGAAGCTGGCCGAGACGCTGTCCAGCCTGCGGCAGCTCCTGCGCGAGAACCCCGACCAGCTGGCGCGGCTCGACATGGTGGAGTCGATGGCCCGCGAGTGGGGCCAGTACGCAGCCCGGGAACGCGAGCTCTTCGAGTCGGGCGAGGACTACATCAGCGATTTCCGGACCGGCGAGGGCATGCAGCGGCTCTCCAGCATGCTCGAGGTGCTCGATGCGCTGGGCGAGAGCGAGCAGGTCCGGCGCCGCGAGCGTGCCGAGCACGCCTCGCTCACCGGGCGTCTCTTGTTCTGGCTGTCGCTCGGGTGCGTGAGCTCGCTCGCGCTGGTGCTGGGGTACGCGAGCCGCCGGCAGCTCCTCGCGCTGGCGCGGAGCCACGATGCGGCGGTGGCGGCGATGCAGGAACGGGAGCAGCGCATCCGGGAGCTCAATGCGTCACTCGAGCAGCGCGTCGCCGACCGCACCCAGGCGCTGGCGGCGGTGAACGCCGAGCTGGAGGCCTTCACCTCGTCGGTCAGCCACGACCTGCGCGCGCCGCTCCGGCAGCTCGGCGGCTTCACCCGGCTCCTCGACGAGAGCGCCGGGACTCGGCTCGATGCCCGGGAGCGCAGCTACCTCGCGCTCCTCCGGAGCACCGCGGCCGAGGCGGTCCAGATGGTGGACGACCTGCTCTCCTTCAGCCGGGTGAGCCGGGCGGAGCTGCGCAGCCGCGCGGTGGACCTGAACGCCGTGCTCGGTTCGGCGCGCGACGGGCTGCTGCACGAGGAAGAGGGACGCGAGGTTCAGTGGGTGGTCCACACGCTCCCCACGGTGCAGGGCGACCCGACGATGCTCCTGCTCGTGCTGCGCAACCTGCTGGGCAACGCGCTCAAGTACAGCCGCAAGCGCCGGCCCGCGCGCATCGAGGTGGGAACGGTGAACGTGCCCGGCGCCGAGGACATCGTCTACATCCGTGACAACGGCGTGGGCTTCGACATGAAGTACGCCCACAAGCTCTTCGGCGTGTTCCAGCGCCTGCACCGGGCGGACGAATTCGAGGGGACCGGTATCGGGCTGGCCCACGTCCGGCGCATCGTCCAGCGGCACGGGGGTCGCGTCTGGGGCGTGGGCGTCCCGGACCAGGGCGCAACGTTCTACGTGGCACTTCCGCGGCGGGGCCAGCCAGGCGAGATCGCGCTCTGAGGCGGGCTCCGGCGCGGGCCGGTGCCTAGGATGGTTCCATGATGGGACCGACCCTCGTCGACCGCTGGAGCGCCTGGGCGCCACAGCTGCGCAGCATCCTCCGCATCGTCGCGGCATTTCTCTTCATCCAGTACGGGACGATGAAGCTCTTTGCGTTCCCGGGTCCGCTGATGCCAGGCGGCGGGACCGTGCCGCCCCTCTCGCTCGTCGGCATCGCCGGCATCCTCGAGTGCGTCGGAGGCACGCTCCTCCTCCTCGGTCTGTTCACGCGGCCGGTCGCCTTCCTCCTCTCCGGCGAGATGGCGGTCGCCTACTTCCACGGCCACGCGCCGAAAGGCTTCTGGCCGGTGATGACGCACGGAGACCCCGCGGTCCTGTTCTGCTTCGTCTGGCTCTACCTGTCGGCTGCCGGTCCGGGTCCCTGGAGTCTCGACGCCTGGTTTTCACGCGCGCGCCGGACGCCGGAATCATCTTAGGAGCGCGCTCGGGCCACATGGGGCGTCGTTCGGCTGGACCACACGCGGGGCGAGCCTCAGCGGTGCGCGCGCCCATCCCCCATGCCGGCGGGCCTGGTCGAGGGCACGACCCGCCGCGGAAGATGCCCGGCGAGCACCCCCACGATGGGGAGCCCGACCAGGAACGGGTGGGTGAGCAGCTGCAGCCAGAACCAGAGAGCGGTGGGCGGC
>JADGQZ010000042.1 GCA_017881345.1 Myxococcaceae bacterium
GCGGTCGCGCCGCTGTACGTCGACTCGCCCTATGCCGAGCAGCTCCGCTGGGTGTGCCGGGCTGTGGGGACGGACCGGATCCTCTTCGGCTCGGACTTTCCGCTGAGCAACCTCGACGCTGCGCTCCGTGCGGTGCGCCGGCTCGGGTTCACGCGGGTGGAGGAGCAGGCGATCCTGCACGACAACGCCGACGCGCTGTTCCGCTGAGCACGCACCCCGGCACGCGCAGGAGCGATGGGCCCGCGCAGGGAGGTTCAGCGGCGGCCGCGACGGTTCCGGCCCGAGCCGGATCCACCGCTCCGCGAGCCGGTTCCACCTCGCTCACCACCACCGCCGGACGAGCCTCGACTTCGCTCGCCGCGCCCGCCGTCGCGCGCTCCGCCCGCCGGTCGACTGCCCTGACGCGAGCCCCCACGGGAACCCTTCCCCTGCTGACCGGCGAGCGCACGGAGGCGATCGAACCCGGGGTGCGGAGAGCCGGACGCTGCCGACGGCTGCGGCTCGGGCTGCTCGGTGTGACGAGCCGGCTGCTCGGAGCTCCTGGCGTCGCGCTGGCTTCCCTGGCGTTGCGGACGTTCACCGCCGCGCTTCCCGGGCTGCTCGCGCTGCTGCTTCTCCTCGG
Organism: Myxococcaceae bacterium; assembly: GCA_017881345.1. Classification (GTDB taxonomy): domain Bacteria; phylum Myxococcota; class Myxococcia; order Myxococcales; family Myxococcaceae; genus RPRB01. The sequence goes on from JADGQZ010000042.1 coordinate 623, forward strand.
TGCGCCGTCCGCCCTGCTGCCGCTGGCCCTCGGCCCCGACCCGGCCACCGCGGTCCTGCGCCCGAGCTTGCTGGGCCGGGTGCTCCGGGCCCTTCAGCCGAGGCTTCTCGGCGGCGGCGAGCTGGCCGCCGCGCGCGTTCTCCGGGACGTGCTGTCCCCGCTGCGCGCCTTGCTTCTCCGGCGCGTGCCGACCCGCTCCCTGGCGATCTCCCGCGGCAAGGGGCCGTCCGCCCCGCGAGCGCTGCTCTCGGCCAGACCCGCCCGCGTGGCGCTCGCCCTTCCCGGATTGCTTCTCGTCCGGGGTTCGCGCGGCCTGCTCGAACTCGCCCGGCCGTCTCTTGCCAGGCTGGCGGGGGGCCGGCTCCCGAGGCTTCCGCGAAGAGCGCTCACCGCGTCCTCGCGAGCTCTCGACCCGCTCCCCTGCGGTGCGACGGGCCAGCGGCTGCTCGCCCGCGAACGCCACCACGTCGAAATCCATCTGCCGGCGCTGCACGTTGACGCCCGCCAGCCGGACGGTGAGCACCTGCCCCACCTGCACCCGCCGGCCCGTCGGCCAGGTCAGCGCGCCGACGACGAGCTTGTGCCCGGGCCCCAGCTCGTCCGCGCGGACCAGGCCCTCGACGTGCTCTGTGTCCAGCTCGACGAAGAGTCCGAAGTCGGTGATGGACGAGACGGTGGCCGCGAACTCCTCGCCCACCCGGTCCTCCATCAGCAGGCAGGCGTAGAGCGAGTTCACCTCGCGCTCGCACTTCATCGCCGCCCGCTCGCGCTCCGAGCTGTGTGCGGCCATGCGCCGGAGCTCCTCCACCTCGTTCTCCAGCTCTCGCTCGGGGCGCGCCCGCTGCCTTCGCTCCCACTGAGCGCGGAGGAGCCGGTGCACGAGCAGGTCCGGGTAGCGCCGGATGGGCGAGGTGAAGTGAAGGTACTCCTCCGCCCCGAGGCCGTAGTGGCCGACCTGGTCCGGCGAGTACACCGCCTGCATCATCGAGCGGAGCAGCAGCTGGTTCAGCGCGCGCTGGCCCGGATGACCCACCAGGCCCCGCATGAACAGGTTCAGCTCGCGCGAGGTCGGCTCGCCCTTGCCGGGGACCATCAGGCCGTGTGCCCGGGCCAGCTCGCCGAAGGTCGCCAGCTTGTCCGGGTCGGGCTCGGCGTGGAACCGGTAGACGGACGGAAGGCCCTTCTCCTGGAAGAACGCCGCCACCGCCTCGTTGGCGGCGAGCATGCAGTCCTCGACGATGCGGTGGCTCTCCTTGCGCTCGCGTCGGACCATCCGTACCGGCCGGCCCGATTCGTCCAGCTGGGGCCGGGTCTCCGGGAGGTCGAAGTCGATCGCCCCGCGCTGCTCGCGCACGCCGCGCAGCAGCCGTCCGAGCTTCTGCAGGCGCTGGAACAGGGGTCGGAAGCGGTCGCGGGCCGGGACGGGCTCGCCGTCCAGCACCTGCTGCACCTCCTCGTAGGTGCAGCGCGCGGCGCTCCGCATCACCGCCGGGTACAGCTCGGTCTGGGTGCGGCGGCCGCTCGCGTCGAAGACCATCTCGGCGACCAGGCAGAGCCGGTCCTCGTCCGGGCGGAGCGAGCAGATGCCGTTGGACAGTCGCTCCGGGAGCATCGGTAGCACCCGGTCGGGCAGATAGACCGAGGTCCCGCGGCGGAACGCCTCGGTGTCCAGCGCCGAGCCCGGCCGGACGTAGTGGCTCACGTCGGCGATGGCCACCCAGAGCCGGACCGCGCCGCCCGGCTGATCCTCGGCGTAGACGGCGTCGTCGAAGTCACGCGCATCCGCGCCGTCGATCGTCACCAGCGAGAGCGCACGCAGGTCGCGACGGCCGCCCTCGTGCAGCTCGGTGGCCGGCACGTGCAGCGGGATCCGGTCCGCCTCGTCCATCACCTCGGGCGGAAACTCCTGCGAGAACCCCTGGCCGAAGACGATGGCCAGCACGTCCTGCGACGGATCACCCGGCCGGCCGAGGGACCCGGTGACCTCGCCGACCAGACCGCCGGGCGGCAGTAGATCCGCGCCGACACCCAGCCGCACCGTCACCACGTCGCCATCGCGCGCGAGCTGCGTGCGTGGCACGCGCACCGGCGCCGGCATGGACGGATCGTTCGGCCGGACCAGCGCCTCGTTCCCGGCTCGCTCGACGTAGGTTCCGACCAGCGCCTCGCGCTGCCGGAGCACGACCCCGACGATGCGGCCCTCGGAGCGACCGCCGGAGGTCAACATCTCGACCTTGACCCGGTCCCCGTCGAGGGCCCGCCGGGCCTCGTGCGGTGGGACGAAGATGTCCTCCTCGGCGCCCACGTCGACGAAGCCGAAGCCGTCGCGGTGCACGCTCAGGGTGCCCTCGAGGGCCTGGCGCGTGCCTCCACCCGGCCGTGAGCGTCGGACCTCCTTGGTCGTGGCGCGGCGGCCCGGGATGGCGAACCGTTCGCCGGACCGCTCCACGCGGCCCTCCTTGACCAGCGCGCGCATCACCCGCTTCACGTCGGTGCGCTGCCCGCCGTGAAGACCGGCGGACCGGAGCAGCTCCGCCACCCCGAGGGGGTGATCGGCCTTCTCCAGGGCCCCGAGGAGGACCGAGCTATCAACCCGAGCTGCCATGCGAATTGCTCCCCCGCGCCCGCGATCAGGCGCGGACGGCGACGGTCAGCCGCTGCGTCTTCGTCACCTGTGCCGGGGCGAAGACCTTGGCCAGAAAGAAATCCACGTCGTACTGGCCGGGATTGCGTGGAGTGAAGAAGAACTCGCGGGTGCCCGCGCCGCCGGAGGAGGCGATGAAGTTGGCCTCGCGGAGCCCCACCCGCTTGGCGGTGGTGGGCTCGACGGCCCAGGTGTATCCGGCGCGCTCCGGGATGCGAACGGCGAGCGCCTGGCCGATCCGGATGTCCAGCGGCGTGCCCGGATCGGGGACGCCTTCGAGCTCCAGCACCTCGAGCGCATCGCGCGACATGCTGCGCACGTCGGCCGGACGGAGCTCGGCGTTCTCGACCTCGATGGTCCCGCCCCAGCCAGATTCCTTGTGCACCACTCCGGTCACCAGCACCGGCTGGCCCATGTTCTTGCGGAAGGTCTTCGACATCTTCCCGCCGAGGCGGAAGGTGACCTGCTGGCGGGTCCCGGCGTTGGAGACGACCAGGATGAAGTCCTCGCCGGACATCTCCAGCGCACCACGCACGCTGGCGAAGCCACGCATCCCCGCGCCCATCCCCGCGCTGCCGATCTGCTCGACCTCGCCGGGCGACAGGTAGCGAAGCTTCTCGGCGGCCGGCGTCTCGACCGGCTCGGCGTCGGCGCGCTTGGCGGCGTACTTCCGGACGTCGATGGTGCCGCCGTAGTTGTGGGTCTTCTTGATGAGCCCGGTGACGCTGACCTTGTGGTCCAGGTAGGCCGGCAAGACCTCCTGGTCGGGTCCCTGGAGGAGGAACACCAGCTCGCGCTTGTCCCGGCCGACGACGTGGAGGTACGGCATGCCGTCCTTCACCACGAGCCTGCCCTTCAGGCTTCCCTCGCCCGCCACGCCGCGGCCGGCCGCCGCGGTGAGGATCTGCTCGAGCTCGCGCTTGGTCAGCGGCTCGCCGACGGGCGGCAGCTTGGTGGCGCGGGGGCGCGGCTTGTCGGGCGTGCGGAGCACCACCGGCGGAGCAACGGGCTTGCCCGCGGGCTTCGCTCCGACCTTCGCGGCCTTGCCCGGTGATCCCTTCGCAGGCGCGAGCTTCGCAGGCGCTCCCTTCGCGGGCGCTACCTTGACCGGCGCGACCTTCGCGGAGGCGAGCTTGCTTGGAGTCTTGGCCGCCGACTTCACCAGCCTGGCAGCAGCCTTGGCGACCCTGGCCGATGCCTTCTTCAGGAGCCCCAGACGGGCCTCATTCTTTCGTGAGCCAGGCTTTGCCGCGCCGGACTTCGTCTTGGGCTTGGGCTTCGCCACGGATGGACGAGGGCACATATCCGGGGGGGTTGCCGCTGTCAACCGTAAACCCCTCAAAGAATTGAGAATTCGGAGCCTTCGCGCTACGCAGGGCGGATGCCCGATCCCGCTCCGCTCCCCGCCGCCGAGGCCCAGGACCGGATCCTCCACGACCTCGCACCACTTCCGGAGGTCTGGCTGGCACTCGAGGACGCGCTCGGCTTCGGGCTCACGTCCGACGTGCCGGCCCGGCGCACGCAGCCGCCATGGGACAACTCGGCGATGGACGGCTACGCGCTGCGGAGCGCCGATGCCGGGCGGGCGCCGGTGACGCTGAGGGTGGTGGGCGTCGTGCACGCGGGGGATCAGCCCACGCGCGCGGTCGGCCCGGGCGAGGCGGTGCGCATCATGACCGGCGCGCCCATGCCCCCCGGAGCGGATGCGGTGGTGATGCAGGAGCGCACCCGCGCGCTGCCGGGTGAGGAGCTCGGCGCGGTCGAGGTCCAGGAGGTGGTGGCGGTTCGCCAGAACGTGCGCGACGCCGGCGAGGACGCGCGCGCAGGGGAGGTGCTGCTCCCGGCCGGGACGGTGCTCGGCATCCCCGAGCTGGCGCTGCTCGCCGGACAGGGGCTGGCGTCGGTGCGCGTTCCCCAGCGTCCCCGCGTTGCCATCCTCGCGACGGGCGACGAGCTCTGCCGGCCGGACGAGGAACCGGCGGGACGCATCGTGGACACCAACTCGGTCGCGATCGCGCTCGGCGTCCGGCGCGCCGGCGGGATCCCCCACGTGCTCGGCATCGCGCGCGACCGCATCGAGGACGTCGAGCGGCTCATCCGCACCGCACTCGACTACGACGTGGTGCTCACCTCGGCGGGCGCGTCGGTCGGCGAGCACGACCATGTGCGCCCGGCGCTCGAGCGTCTCGGGGTGGCCGTGGACTTCTGGCGCGTGGCCATCAAGCCGGGCAAGCCGCTGGCCTTCGGGCGACGGGGCGCGACGCGGGTCTTCGCGCTCCCCGGCAATCCCACCTCGTCCCTCGTCACCTTCGAGCTCTTCGTCCGGCCTGCGCTCCTCCGGCTGATCGGCCGGCTCGACCCGCTTCCACGCCCGGTGCAGGCCCGGAGCGGCGTGGACCTCAGGAAAAACAAGGGCTTGGCTCACTTCATCCGGGTGGTGCTGTCCTGGCGGGAGGGCGAGCCGTGGGCGGACCCCCTCCCGACCCAGACCTCGGGGGCAGTGCGCTCGGCGGTCTCGGCCACCCATCTGCTGCACTTTCCAATGGATGCGATGAGTGTTCGGCGGGGGGACCCCGTCCAGCTGCTACCTGTGGGATGGGGGCCCTAGCAACCGAGGCCCTCGCCGAGCATCCAAGGTTGGTACAGGGTAGATCTTACGGAGCCTGAGTCCTCGACATGTCCAGCCTCTCTCCCCAGCCGCTGACCCGACGCTCGCACGTGGTGGAGCTGTACTCGGAGGCGCCTCTCCCCACCGCCCGCGGCACCTTCCGGGTGGTGGTGTTCCGGGATCGCCGCAACCAGCGCGAGCACGTGGCGATGGTGATGGGCGAGGTGTTCGGGCAGGAGGGCGTGGTCGTTCGTGCCCACTCGGAGTGTCTCACCAGCGAGGTTCTGGGCAGCCTCAAGTGTGACTGCCGTCAACAGCTCGACCGGGCGCTCGACCTCGTGGCCGCGCGCGGCCGCGGGGTGGTGCTGTACCTTCGCCAGGAGGGCCGCGGCATCGGACTCGGCAACAAGATCAAGGCCTACGCGCTTCAGGCGCGGGGGATGGACACCTACGAGGCGAACCGGGAGCTCGGGTTCCCGGATGACCTGCGGACCTATGACGTGGCCGCGGACATGCTGCGGCTCCTGGGAGTCCGGAGCGTCGACCTGATCACCAACAATCCGCTGAAGATCGCGGGCCTGGTCGAGGAAGGAATGCCGGTCCGAGGTCGAATCCCCTCCCCCGCACCGCACAATCCGCATAACGTGGACTACTTGCGCACGAAGCGCGAGCGTACAGGACACCTGATTGAGCTCTTCGGGGAGGACGCGGCGAAAGCCGGCTGACGCACGCACCCCTGACCGGTTCCAGGTCACGTTCTGGGGCGTGCGCGGCTCGGTTCCCGCGCCCGGTGCAGCAACACAGCGGTACGGTGGCAACACGCCCTGCGTGGAGGTCCGCTGTGGCGAACGGCGGATCATCCTCGACGCGGGCTCGGGGATCCGCGCGCTCGGCGAGCGGCTGCGCGATGCCGGCGGGCGAGTCGAGGCGGCCGTTCTCCTCTCGCACTACCACTACGACCACCTGCAGGGGATTCCGTTCTTCGCCCCGCTGGCCGAGCCGGCGAACCGCTTCACCTTCCTCGGACCCCGCCGCGAGGGCCGGAGCGTCCAGGACGCGCTCGAAGGGCAGATGGTGCCCCCCTACTTCCCGGTGACCCTGGATCAGATCGCGCGGGCGACGCTGGACTTCAGAAGCATCGAGCCCGGCGAGCCGTTCAACATCGGCCCGGTGCGCATCACCTCGGCCGAGCTGGAGCACCCGGGTGGAAACCTCGGGTACCGGCTGGAGTTCGCAGGGCGCTCGCTGGTCTACGCGACGGACGTGGAGCACACCGACAAGCCAGCGGAGTCGCTGGTGGAGCTGGCACGGGGGGCGGACGTCCTGCTGCACGACGCGATGTACACCGGGCCCGAGTACGAGGCCCGGAGGGGCTGGGGGCACAGCACCTGGAACGGCGCGCTGGCGACGGCCAAGGCGGCGAAGGTGAAGCGGCTGGTGCTGTTCCACCACGACCCCGAGCGGGACGACCGGGCGCTGGACGCGCTGCTCTGGCAGGCGCGGAGCAGCTTCCCCCGCACGACCGCCGCCCGGGAGGGGCAGACGATCCGGGTCGTGCGCGGCTGACGCTCGTCAGCGCGGCTCAGCGCCAGTGGCCCGAACCCTCTCCTGTCGTCGCCCGTCGGACGGCGCGCGCGAGCCCGGCGAAGGGCAACCGCTCCAGCGCCTCTGCCACGCTCAGCCACTCGGCACGGTCGTGCTCCGGACCTGGGCGCGCGTCGAGGTTCGCCGGCCAATCGACCGCAAACGCCTCCTCCTCGACGAGCACCGGAGGAACCGCTTCACCGAACGCGAAGCTGTGCCGGTACGACAGCGACCGCAGGGGAAGCCGGGCACCGGTCTCCTCCTCGAGCTCGCGTGCGGCTGCCGCCTCGGCTGGCTCACCGGGCAGGCGACGACCCGTCACGGGTTGCCAGAACCCGCCGCGCTCGGGAATGCGGCGCAGGAGCAGGACCTCTGGCCCGGCGGCGCCTCGACGGACCGCGGTCACCGAGATGGTCTCCACGCGCGCGTCGTCGAACCGGAGGTCCGCCTCGAGGATGGACCCGAACGCCCGGGCGAGTGATTCCTCCACCCGGGCTCCATCCACCGGGTGCCCGAGCTCCCGCTCGATCGACGTCACCCCCGCCTCGCGGATGCCGCAAGGGACGATGAGCTGGAAGTCCTCGAGTGCGGCGTTCACGTTCAGCGCGAACCCGTGGGTGGTGATCCAGCGGGCGATGTGCACGCCCACCGCGCCGATCTTCCGCGCGTCGCCACTCGCCTCGGAGCCGACCCACACTCCGGGCCACTTGCCGATCCGGCCGGCCTCGATGCCCTGCTCGGCGAGCGCGCGGATCATCCCCTCCTCGACGCTCCGCACGTGCCGCCGCACGTCCTTCCGGTCGGGCGCGAGGTCGAGGATGGGGTAGCCGACGAGCTGACCGGGCCCGTGGTACGTGACCTCGCCGCCGCGATCGGTCTCGTGCACCTCGACGCCGCGGGCCTCCAGGGCCTCCGGACTGGCGAGCACGTCCGTCCGACGCGCACCGCGTCCCAGCGTCAAGACCGGAGGGTGCTCGAGCAGGAGCAGCACGTCGCCGACGGTTCGCTCCTTCCGGGCGCGGGCGAACAGCGCCTGCAGCCGGAGCCCGTCCTCGTACTCGACACGCCCGAGGCGGTACACGGTCAGCGTGCGTCCGCTCATCGCGACGCCCACCACCGGAGCAAGAGCGCGTGCAGGGCGTGGGCCGCGCGTGCGGAGCGAACGGCCAGCCGCAGCACCTCCTCGAGCGCATCCGGCGGTGCCATCGAGCCGTCAGGAGCACGCCACCGTTCGGCGAGGAGCCGCAGCTCGGCGTCTCCGGGTGCGCGGAAGCATTCCAGGGTCAGCCCGTCGAGGACCGGTCCGGGAAGCCAGCTGCCCGCGAGCGACTCGACCTGCTCGGGCGCGTGCACCCGGCGGCCGCCGACCTCTTGCTCCGGCTCGGGCAACGTCGCGTCCAGCGCCAGCACCACCGGACGATTCCGGAGCGCACGGGCCAGCTGCCGGCGCGCGGCGGGCTCGAGCCGGTCCACGTCGTCGACCAGCACCGCCCCGTGTTCCGGGAATGGGTCCGTGCCATCCCAGGCGGTCCCGAGCCCGCGCGCGGCCCAGGCGTGGAGCCACGTGCTCTTCCCGCTCCCGGCCGCGCCCACCAGCAGGACCCGGGCGTGGCCTGCAGCCAGCGCCGACTCGATTCGCCTGACGGCGTCGGCCTGCGTGGGCAGCGCTCCCGGTCCGGTCTCGACCGCACGCGCACGACTCGCACCGCCCGACTCGCCCTTCCCGGGGCCCGGCGTCGTCTCGGCCGGCCCCGAGGCAGGGAGTGGGTCGGGGATCCGGAGCGGCTCGGTCGCCGCCCGCGGCGACTGCACGGCGGCAGCCCCCGACAGGAGCGACGCCGCGAGCTCGACGCAGCTGCGACAGACGTAGGCCTGCGCCGGTCCCGACACCAGCGCCCCCACCTCGCGCGAGGGCCGGCAACAGAAGCTGCACCAGGCCTCGAGCGCCGGATCGGCCAGGGTCGGCGTGCGCTCGACGAGCGTGCGATCGAGCCCCGGAAGCGTCCCGGGGCCATGCGCCTCGGGGTGACCGTTCATCGTCGCCACCGGAGGCTCCTCGACGCCCCGCGCGCCTGACCGGGCCGAAGCGCCCAGCCGGTCCACGTGGCGTCGCATCTGCGCCGCCCGGGCCTTCTGTCCCGTCGACTCGTAGATGCGGGCCGCCTGCTCCAGCAGCGCACCGGCCCGGGCGAGGTCACCTTCTCGCTCCGCCGCCTGCGCCGACTGCAGCAGCTCCCGGGGGTTCACGCCATCTCGAGCAGGAGCGTCTCGGGGTGCTCGAGCAGCTGCACCAGCGCTCCGGTCGCCTCCGCCGCGACGAGCCCGTCGATGACCCGGTGATCGAAGGACAGCGAGACGTTCATCATCTCGCGGATGACGATCTGGTCATCGTCCGCCACCACCGGCCGCTTGCGGATCCGGTGCAGGCCGAGGATCGCCACCTCGGGGTAATTGATGATCGGCAGGGCGAAGAGTCCACCGTTCGTGCCGAGCGAGGTGATGGTGAACGTGCCCCCGCTCAGCTCGTCCATCTTCAGCTTCTTCTCGCGCGCGGCGGCACCCAGCCGGGAGATCTCCTCGGCGAGCTGCCGGACCGTGAGCCGGTCCACGTCCTTCACCACCGGCACGGTGAGGCCCTCGTCGGTCGCCGCGGCGATGCCGAAGTTGAACGAGCCGCGCTGCACCAGCTCCTGGGCCGCGTCGTCGAAGTTCGCGTTCAGCGAGGGGTACTTCCGGAACACCGGGATCAGCGCCTTGCAGATGAAGGGGAGGAAGCTGATCTTCAGGCTCTCACCCGACTCGGCCAGCCCCGCGTTCAGACGCTTGCGCAGCGCGACCAGCTGCGTGACGTCGACCTCCTCGACGAAGAGCGAGTGCGGCGCGGTGAACTTGCTCCGCACCATCTTCTCCGCGATCTTCTTACGGAGGCCGCGAATCGGGATGCGCTGGTCTGCCCCGGCCGACGGCAGCGGCACGAGCTTCGCCCGCGGCGCCTGCACCGGCTCGGGCGCACGGCCCATGTCCAGCGCGGCCTGCACGTCCGCCTTGAGCACCCTCCCCTGAGGGCCGGTCCCGGAGATCGCTGCCAGGTCGAGCCCGTGCTCGCGGGCCATCCGCCGCGTCACCGGGGTGGCCAGAACCTTCTCCGTCTCGATGGCGCGCGCGGCGAGGGGCACCGCGCTCGACGCGGCCGGAGCGGGGCTCGCCGCGGCGGCGGCCACGGGAGCGCCACCCGCGGTCTCCATCGTCAGCAGGGTGTGGTGGACCTTGGCGATCTCCCCCTCCTTGCCATGGACGGAGATGACCTTCCCTGCGCGGGGCGACGGCACGGTGACCGTCGCCTTGTCGGTCATCAGCTCGACGACGCCCTGGTCTTCCTCGATGGTGTCGCCGGGCTTGACCAGCCACTTGACGATCTCGCCCTCGACGACGCCTTCCCCGAGGTCCGGAAGCTTGAACTCGAACGTGGCCACGGCGGTGTCAGCTCCTCGCAGGGCGCCTACGCGTGCCGACCCTGCTCCATGAGACCCTTCATGAAGAACTCGGCCGCGCGGTAGCTGCTGCGGACCAGAGGACCCGAGGCGACGTACAGGAATCCCATCCCCTCCGCCACTTGCTTGTACCGGGCGAAGTCCACCGGCGGAACGAACCGCGCCACGCGGAGATGGTACTGCGAGGGCTGCAGGTACTGGCCGAGCGTCAGCACGTCGACGCCCGCCTCGCGGAGGTCCCGGAAGGTCTGGAACAGCTCCTCGTCGGTCTCGCCGAGCCCGACCATGATCGAGCTCTTGGTGTAGAGCCCCTCCGGACGGTCCTTGAGGTAGCGGAGCACCCGCAGGCTCTGCCGGTACGCGGCGCGCCGGTCGCGCACCGTCGGTGTCAGCCGTTCCACGGTCTCGATGTTGTGGGCGATGACGTGCGGCCGGGCCACCGCCACCGTCGCCAGGTCCTGCTCCACGCCCTTGAAGTCGGGGATGAGGACCTCGACCGTCGTCCTCGGACTCTCGCGACGGAGCGCGGTGATCGCCGCAGCGAAGTGGCTCGACCCGCCGTCCGGCCGGTCGTCGCGGTTGACGCTGGTCACCACGATGTACTCGAGCGAGAGCGCCTTGACCGCCCGGGCGAGGTTCTCGGGCTCGTGCGGATCGAGCGGCGGCGGCGCGCCGACCTTCACGTGGCAGAAGCGGCAGGCCCGGGTGCAGACCTCGCCCATGAGCATCACGGTCGCCGTGCCCCCGCCCCAGCACTCGGCGATGTTGGGGCAGCGGGCCTCCTCGCACACCGTCGCCAGGCCGGTCTTCCGGACGATCGCCTTGACGCGCTCGTACTCCTCGCCGTGCGGCATCCGGACCTTCAGCCAATCGGGCTTCCGGGTGCTCTCGGCGAGCTGGGGCAGAGCGAATCTGTCTGGCGTCGCCATAGGGACAACCCCGGATTAACGGCCCGGCCGGGCGGGGGTCAAGATTGCACGACCCTCAGACGTGGATCGGCGTCCCGAGGGTCATCTCCGCACCCTCCTTCATGATCTCCGACAGTGTGGGGTGGGCATGCATCGTCCGGCCCAGCTCCTCGGTGGTGGTCTCCAGCCGGAGCGCGATGCAGGCCTCGGCCAGCAGCTCGGTGGCGTGCGGACCGACCATGTGGACCCCGAGGACCTCGTCGTACTTCTTCTCGCTCACCACCTTGATCATCCCGAACCCCTCCTCGGAGATCTTGGCCTTGGTGATGGCGCTGAACGGGAAGATGCCGGTCTTCACGTCGTAGCCGCGCTCCTTGGCCTTCTTCTCCGTCAGGCCCACCGACGCCACCTCGGGGTAGCAGTAGGTCGCCGACGGGGTGTGGTCGTAGTTGATGGGGTGCACTTCCTTGCCCGCGATGTGCTCCACGGCGAGCACGCCCTCGGCCGAGGCCACGTGCGCCAGCATCGGGCCGGGGATGACGTCGCCGATGGCGTACACGTGCGGCTCGGTGGTCCGCATGAAGTCGTCCACCGGGATGAAGCCCTTCTCCAGCTTGATGTTGGTCTTCTCCAGGCCGACGTCCTCGGTCACCGGGGCACGGCCCACCGCCGAGAGGAGGATCTGCGCCTCGATGGTCTTCGGGCCAGAGGGCGTGGTCATGGTGACCTTGACGCCCTTGCCGCCCGGCTCGACCTTCTCCACCCGGGCCGACAGCTCGAGACCGATCTTCCGGCGCTTGAACTGCTTCTCGAGCTCCTTGCTCGCCTCCTCGTCCTCGATCGGCAGGAGGTGGGGGAAGTACTCGACCAGCGTGGTCTCGCTGCCCACGTGGTTGAACACCGAGGCGAACTCGCATCCCACCGCGCCCGCGCCGAGCACGATGATGCTCTTGGGGATCTCGGCGATCTCGAGGATGGAATCGGAGTTGTAGACGGCCTTGTGGTCCACCTTCACGTTGGGCAGCGACTTGGGGACCGACCCGGTGGCGATGACGATGTTCTTGGTCTCCAGGGTCTGCTTGGCGCCGCCCTCGGTGAGCGTGACCTCGACCTTTCCCTTCCCCACGATGCGACCCTGGCCCTTCAGCACCTGGACCTTGTTCTTCTTCATCAGGTAGTCGATGCCGTTGGCCCCGGCGGTGACGACCTTGGTCTTGTGCTTCATCGCCGCGGCCCAGTTGATGGCTGGCGACTTGAGATCGATGCCGAACTCGGCCGCTTCCTGGATGTGCGCGAACAGCTCGGCGGTCCAGAGAAGCGACTTGGTGGGGATGCACCCCCGGTGAAGACAGGTGCCGCCCAGGCGCTTGTCCCGCTCGACGATGGCCGTCTTCAAGCCCAGCTGCCCGGCGCGGATCGCGGCGACGTACCCTCCGGGTCCCGAGCCGATGATCACCACGTCCAGAATGTCAGCCACGGTCGTTCATCCTCCTTGCACCCGGTAGGCGCGCGGCGGCATTAACCCCCCGTTTCCACCCGATCAAGCACCAACCGTCATGGCGTCGATGCGGCCATTGCTCACCACTCCACCCACGCGCTCCGGCGGTCCGCGCCGGTTCCCCCTGCGCACCATCCTCCTGATGGTCCTGGCGCTGCTGGCCTTCGCCCGGTTCTGGTGGATCACCCACCACGACCGGCCGCCGCCGCCCAGGGCGGTCACCGGCTCCCAGCTGCCTCACGCGCCGATCCCGGTCCGCCCGCTCGCCCCCGGGGAGCAGCGCTGATGGAGGTCCTGGTCGTCGGCGCGGGCGTGGTGGGCTGCGCGGTCGCCTGGCGGCTGCAGCAGGCCGGCGTCCGGTGCACGGTGCTCGAGCGGAGCGTGCCCGGCGCCGAGGCCTCCAGCGCCGCCGCGGGCATCCTCGCACCGCAGGCCGAGGCCGACGGGCCCGGTCCCTTCCTCGACCTGTGCCTCGCGAGCCGGGCCCTCTACCCGGCCTTCGCGCGAGAGCTGGCCGAGGCGAGCGACGTGGACATCGCCTTCCGTGAATGCGGGGTGCTCGAGGTCACCTTCGACGACGCCGAGCGCGCGGCAATGCAGGGCCGCATCGCGTGGCAGCGGGCGCGCGGGCTCGAGGCCACCTGGCTCGACGCCGCGGCGGTGCGCGCGCTCGAGCCCGAGCTGTCGCCCCACGTCGGCGGCGCAGCCCGGTTCCCCGGGGACGCGGTGGTGGACAACCGCCTGCTGGTCTCGGCGCTCACCATCGCCGCGGCACGCGCCGGGGCGCGCTTGGTCACCGCCCAGGTGCACGGGCTGCTCGAGCGGGGTGGGCGTGTGGTCGGCGTCTCCACCGACCAGGGCGAGTTCCGGGGGGACGCGGTGCTGGTGGCCGCAGGGGCGTGGACCGGACTGGTGCCCGGCGCGCTCTCGTCACCTGCCGCGGTCCGGCCCGCGCGGGGTCAGATGGTGATGGTGCGCACCCGGGTGCCGATCTGCCGACATGTGGTGTTCGGGGCGCGAGGGTATGCAGTTCCCCGCGTCGATGGCCGGCTCCTGCTCGGGAGCACGATGGAATTTGCGGGCTTCGACAAGCAGGTGACCGTGTCCGGGCTCGCCTCGGTGCTCGCGACGGGGCTTCGGCTCTTTCCGGGGATTGCGGGGGCACCCGTGGTAGAAACATGGGCTGGGTTCCGGCCGCATACGCCGGATGGGCTGCCCGTGCTGGGGGCAGGGCATCTCCCGGGATTGTTCCTCGCCAGCGGACATTTCCGTAACGGCATTCTCCTGACGCCGATCACCGCGACCGTGCTCACCGAGACAATCGTCGGAAGTCCGCTCTCGATCGATCTCGACCCGTTCCGGGTCGACCGGAAGGCGCTTACACTGTGACAGTCGTGAACGGGTGCGCGAGTTCCACCGAGGGGGTCGAGGCCGCCCCGTGGCAGCGCAGAGAGGCGAAACTCTAGGATGCATCTCGTGGACAACCTGGCTGCGCCGACGCGGGTCCTGATCGTCGACGACGACGCCTCGGTCCGCGACGTCATCTCGGTGCTGCTCCAGGAAGAAGGTTACGAGTGCCGCACCGCGAGCTCGGCGGAGGCTGCGCTGGACGTGGCCGCGGCCGAGGCGCCCCCGCTGGTCATCAGCGACATGAAGATGCCGGGCCGTGACGGCATCTGGCTGCTCGAGGCGTTCCGGGAGCGGTACCCCGAGACGGCGGTCATCATGCTCACCGGGTACGGCGACACCGAGGCCGCGGTGGACTGCCTGCGCCGCGGCGCGGTGGACTACCTCCTCAAGCCACCGAAGCTCACCGACCTCATCCGGGCCATCGAGCGGGCGCTGGCCAAGCGCCGCATCGAGCTCGCCCGCAAGCGCTACCAGAAGAAGCTGGAGCGCAAGGTCCGCGACCGCACCGGCGAGCTGCGCACCGCGCTCCGGGACATCCAGGGCACCTACCAGACCACGCTGCTCGCGCTGGTGCGGGCGCTGGATGCCCGCGAGCACGAGACCAGCGACCACAGCCAGCGGGTGGTGAAGTACACCGAGGCCATCGCCGAGCGGCTGAGCCTGCACGGACCGGAGCTCGAGGAGATCGGCCGCGGAGCCCTGCTCCACGACATCGGGAAGATCGGCGTTCCCGACGCGGTGCTGCTCAAGCCGGCCAAGCTCACCCAGGCAGAGTGGATCGAGATGCGCCGGCATCCGGACATCGGGCACGAGATGATCCGGAACATCGA
>JADGQZ010000378.1 GCA_017881345.1 Myxococcaceae bacterium
AACCTCCTGCGCGCGGGCCGGGACGACCACCCCGACCAACGGTGACTCGAGCTTCTCCCAGACGTTCACGGTCCCATCCGGCAATACGCAGCTCAGCGTCTGGTACAAGATGACCTGTCCGGACACCGTCACCTACGACTGGGTGACCATCACCCTCAACGGGACGGCCATCGTGCCGAAGAGATGCGTGACCAACTCGGCGTGGGTGAACGTGACTGCCGCGGTGAGCGCCGGAGGCACCTATACCCTGGTGCTCACCAGCCACGACGACAACTACTCGGCCGACCCGTCGTACACCCTCTTCGACGACGTGACGCTGAACTGACCCGCTCGTCTCACCGAGGTCATCCCGCCGCCCCGTTCCTGGCCGCGCTCGCGGTCCTGGGCGGGGCGTGCGGTTCCAGCGCCCCGACCTCCGAGGCGGTTCCTCACCCCGCGCCGCTCCCGCGGCAGGGCCAGGTCTGTGGCCCGGAGCGGGTCTGCTGGTCGTCGCCCCTGCCGAGCGGCGTGACCCTCCGGGCGCTCTGGGGCGCTGCCTGGAACGACATCTGGGCGGGTGGGGACGCGCTCCTCCACTTCGACGGGACCGCCTGGTCCCTGGCCACCGCGCCGGTGCGGCCGGGTGAGACGGTCCGAGCGCTCGCCGGCCGGGCGTCGAACGACGTCTGGGCGGGCGGAGACGTGCTCCGTCACTTCGATGGGCGCACGTGGAGGGACGCTCCCGGCCTGCCGGCGGGCGAGGTCATTGCCCTGGCGAACTCTCCGGCGGGCGTCCTGGCCGTGCTCGACGAGGGTGACGGCCCGGAGGAGCGGATGTCCGTCGTCGAGGGCACGGCCGGTGCCTTCTCCACGGTGGTCGCGCCGACGCTGCCGGACCTGCGCGCGCTCTGGGTCGCTCCGGGTCCCTCGGGCGAGGCCTGGGTCGCGGGGTACGACCCGGCCCGCGGAACGGCGCGCCTCCTCCATCGCGCAGCGGTCGGGCAGCCGTTCACGCTCGTCCCGGCGCCCGCGGATGGGGCGCTGGTCGCGCTCTGGGGCTCCGGAGCCCGGGACGTCTGGGCAGGAGGTCCGGGATTGCTGCTCCACTGGGACGGAGCCAGCTGGACGAAGGCCCCGGGCATCGACGCGGGGGCGGAGATCCGGGCGCTGTGGGGCTCGGACCCGTCGGATGTCTACGCCACGACCCGGGGCGGCGCGCTGCACTGGGACGGGGTGCGCTGGAGCACGCTGCTCCCTCCCGAGGTCGGAGACCCGCGGCTCGTCCGGTCGGTGTGGGGCGCGGATGCGCGAAACGTGTGGATGGCCGGGGACACGGGACTTCTCTGGCAGGGTGATCGCGGGACGCTGACCGCCCTCAGCCCGGGTCCGCAGACCTTCCTCGAGGCGGTCACCGGGACCGGTCCGTCGGATGCGTGGGCCGTGGGCGGTGGCGGTACGGCGCTTCACTGGAATGGCACGGAGTGGATCCCGGTTGCGACCGGGGTGGGCGATCCCATCCAGGCGGTCTGGGCGGCCTCGCCGACGGATGTCTGGGCTGCGGGTGCAGCCGGCGATTGCACCGGGTTCCTCCTTCACTGGGATGGGACACGGTGGAGCGAGGTGCTGGGTGAGGCCGCGGGCCTCTGCTTCGCCGGATTGTCCGGCACCGGCTCCGCGAACGTGTGGGCGGTCGCGCGTGGAGCGCTGCTCCACTGGACGGGTCAGAAGTGGCAGGCTGAGGGTCCGGCGGACGTGGCGGGCTCGGTGCTCGCCGTCGGGGCGGAGGTGTTCGTCCTCCAGGACTCGACCCAGGGGGGCCCGAACGCACCAGGCGGCGTCTACCACCTCGCCGCGGGTAGCTGGACTCTCGAGCAGACCGGCGCGACGGCGTCGCTTCGCACGCTCTGGGGCGCGACTCCGGCCGAGGTCTGGGCCGCGGGAGACGACGCGACCGCCGTCTGGCGTCGCCCCGGTTCCGGTGCATGGACCTCGACGGCGACGGGGCTGGACCAGGCTGTCGCCGGGCTGGGCTCCCTGTGGGGCAGCAGCCCGACCGACGTCTACGCGGCATCCAGGGGCGCGCCGCTCCTCCTGCGCTGGGATGGCGCGCGCTGGTCGGACCTCTCCGTGGCGCTCGGATTCTCGAGCCTGACCGGGCTCGGCGGGACGGCCGCCGGGGAGCTGTGGGCGGTGGGTGGTGACGGCACCATCCTCCACCGGACGCCATGAGCGCTTCGCTGGGCTAGGCTCGCCGGCTCGGAACCATCCGGGGGGAGGGGAACCGTCTGTCCAGGTCCATTCGCATCGTGCTCGTCGCCTCGACGCTGCTCCTCGGGACGGCGCGGGCGGAACATATCCACGTCGCTCGACCCATCCGCGCGGAGGGAGCGGCGCTGAGGTTCGCGGTCCCTGCCGAGGCGGGGCTCCTCCGTGCCGCGGGGACCTCGCCCGAGTGCACCGCCCCGAGCGGCCCCGTGCCCTGCCGGGTGGAGATGAAGTACTTCGGCGGTCCGGTCATCTCCAACGTGAAGGTCTACGCCGTCCTCTGGGACGGAACGGTCAACGCCGAGGTGGCGCAGGGGATCGGTGACTTCTACCGGGCGTTCACCAGCAGCGAGTTCTTCGACTGGCTGACGGAGTACTCGAGCACCGGCATCGTGGAGGTCGGCACCAACGCCGGGCAGCCCGGGCCGGGACAGATCATCGGGCGGGGGACGTTCGCGGGCACGGTCCGCCTGCCCGCGCTCTCCACGACCTACGCGGCGTGCAAGAACGTGCCGACGCTGACCTGTCTCAACGACACCGCGATCGCCACCGAGCTCCAGTGGCAGGTGGCGCACGGGGTGCTCCCGCCTCCGGACGCGAACACGCTCTACGTGGTCCACCTGCCGGCAACGGTCCGGGTCGACGACGCGAGGACGGGCCTCGGAGTTTCCTGCAGGGACTACTGCGCGTACCACAGCACCGGCCAGCGATCCGGCCAGACGTTCACCTACGCGGTCATCCCGGATCTCGGGAGCAACGGCTGCGAGCGAGGCTGCGGGAGCGGCACGCTCTTCGAGAACACCTGTGCCGCGTCCTCCCACGAGGTGGCCGAGGCCGTGACCGACGCGGCGATCGGTCTCGCCGCGAACCTCGACGTCCCGGTGGGCTGGTACGACGTCGGCGTGCCGAGCCAGGGTGAGATCGGCGACATGTGCAACCAGCGCACCGACACGCTCGGGTCCGACGGGCTCGTCGGCTGCACCGCGGAAACGCCGGGGTGCTTCACCATCCAGCAGTCGTTCTCGCGCGCGGTCTGGGACTCGGATCCCTCGGCGCAGCCCGGCGCTCCGGCCTGCGTGTCGGCTCGCTACGCCCCGTCCGGCGACTTCGCGCTGACCTTCAAGCCGAACAGCTTGAAGGTCGCCGCGGGCGAGACCTCGGCTCCGATCCCGGTTCGCACCGCCATCACCCAGGTCCCTCCGGGCGGAGCGGGACTCCCGCTCGTGCTCTCGGCGAGCGACGTGCCGCCGGGGTTGCACGTGCGGTTCGACACCACGGCCATCGAGGCCGGCGAGTCCACGACCCTGACGGTCTCCGCAGACGCGAATGCGCCGCTGCAGACCGACGCGGTGCTGGCCATCCGGGCGACCGGAGCGCAGACGCACTCGGCCGCGATCCTGGTCCAGGTCCTCGCGGTGCCGAACGACTGGTCGCTCTCGCTCGCTCCCGCCACCGGCTCGCTCACGCCCGGAGGCAGCCGGACCTACACGGTGACCGGCCTGGTCACCTCGGGGCAGCCCGAGCCGGTGGCCCTGGCGCGGACGGTGAGCGGACTCCCGACCGGGGTGACCGCCGCCTTCGACCGGGTGACCATCACGCCCGGATCGACCACCGCGACCTTGACCCTGAGCGCCGCGAAGGCCGCCACTGTCGTCGGGCCGACGGTCTTCACCGTCACCGGCACCAGCGGGGGCCAGCCCGCGGGGCACACCGCGACCGCGCAGGTCCAGATCGACGCGCCGAGCTCCAAGGCGGGCGGCTGCACCGCCGCGCCGGGCGGAGGCGAGCTCCAGGCGTGGCTGCTCCTCGTCGTCGCGGGCGCGCTCCTCGCCCGACCACGCGCGACGGAGCGGGCGTGAGGCGAACCTCCGCCAGTCTCATCGGCCTCGCGGTGTGGATCGCCTGCGCGACCGCCCCGAGCGTCAACACCGCGAGCGCCGATGCACCGGATGCCGGGCCAGCGGAATCCCGGACGTGCGACGCGCTGGCCGAGGACTACGGGGCGGCCCTCCCGGAGGGGCAGGCCTGCGATCCGTCGGCTCCGGACCCCTGCGGCGCCGAGCGGGTGCGGCGGCTCGACGATCCTTGCCACTGCCGCGTGGGCGTCTCACCGGTTCGCACCGGGAAGCTCGACTCGCTCGCCGCGCAGTGGACGGCGCAGAGCTGCCAGTCGCAAGGATTGTGCAATCGTGCCTGCGTCAGCGCGGCCCGGACCTGCTCTGCGGTTCCGGACGCAGGCTTCGTGTGCGGCGGCCGGTGATCCGTTCGGATGGCACCGGTCAGCGCCAACCCGCCAGGATGTCCCCGGGAAAGAGTGGCCGTGCTAGACGATTCGCGATCGATTCACCGGGGGTACTGCGATGGCCTTGTGGCAACGTGCGACGGCGGAGCTGATCGGAACGTTCTGGCTGGTCCTCGGCGGGTGCGGCAGCGCGGTGATCGGCGCGGCGTTCCCGGGTCTAGGCATCGGGCACCTCGGAGTCGCGCTCGCCTTCGGGCTCACGGTGCTCACCATGGCCTTCGCGATCGGGCACATCTCGGGGTGCCACCTGAATCCGGCCGTGTCGGTGGGGCTCACGGTGGGCGGCCGATTCAAGGCGGGCGAGCTGCCGGCGTACATCGTCGCGCAGGTCGTCGGTGCGGCGCTCGCCGCGGGCACGCTCTACTTCATCGCCAGTGGCAAGGCCGGGTTCAGCACCGCCGGTGGGCTCGCGAGCAACGGCTACGGCCTGCACTCCCCGGGGCAGTACGGGATGGCGGCGGGATTCGTCTGCGAGGTGGTGATGACCGCGGCGTTCCTGTTCGTCATCATGGGCGCCACCGACGAGCGCGCGCCGAAGGGCCTGGCCCCCATCGCCATCGGTCTCTGCCTCACGCTCATCCACCTGGTCTCCATCCCGGTCACGAACACCTCGGTGAACCCGGCCCGGAGCACGGGCCCGGCCCTGGTCGTTGGCGGCTGGGCGCTCGAGCAACTCTGGATGTTCTGGGTGGCACCGCTCATCGGCGGGGCGCTGGGCGCGTTCGTCTACGGGCTGGTGGCAGCCCCGCGGGCGACGGCAGCCCGGGTCGTTGCCTCCCGGTAGCGCCCGGATTGGACCATCGTCCCATGCCCGCGGCGTCGGGGCTGGGATATCGATCCACGGTCTTCACGCCTCACGGAGAGGGTCTGAACATGTCGAGAGCCATCAAGCTGATCGGAACCCTGGGGGTCGCTCTGTTCGTGGCCTGCGCAAGCCAGACCCAGGAGCTGAACCAGAGCCAGGATGCAGCCGTGGCGGTCGCGTTGCGTCGGGGCCAGTTCGAGCTCAGCTGCCCGAATGCCCAGGCGATCATGCTCTCACGGACCATGCTCGAGCCCGTGGCGTGGCAGGGCACCGAGCGCGCCGAGTACACGGTTGGCGTCGAGGGATGTGGCAAGAAGGCCTCGTACATCGTGGTCTGCCCGCAGAGCGCGTCAGGCTGCGTGGCCGCGGCGTCGAAGGACAACTCCACCATCCAGCAGTAGGGCCACCGAGCCGGGCGAGGCCCTGCGACGACGCCCCACGGTCGGCGTTGCCGTATGGCCTGCGCGCCCCGGGGGGGGACGATTCCCTCGGGGGACGGACTTGGACCTTGGTCTCATTGCCGGAGTCTCGAGCAGAGGGCATCGCTCTCCCAGGAAGGGAGAACGCATGTCACATCGAGTCATCGTAGCCGTCTGCAGCGCGCTGTTCCTCGCGGCCTGCGGGGTGTCCAAGGACGAGTTCGCTGCCGCGCAGCGCGACGCCGCGAACAACAAGAAGATGTACCAGGACGAGGCCCAGAAGAACGCGGCCCTGCAGAAGAAGGTGACCGACCTGCAGGCCCAGAACGCGGCCCTGACGCAGTCCACCACCGAGGCCGAGGCCAAGAGCAAGCAGTACGAGGAGCTGGCCGGCTCGCTGAAGGGTCAGATCCAGAGCGGCCAGGTCGAGCTCTCCGAGCTGAAGGGCAAGATGACGGTGAAGCTGAAGGACCGGGTCGTCTTCTCGTCCGGCTCGGCCGCCATCAACCAGCAGGGCCAGGAAGCGCTCGCCGCAGTCGCCAAGGCCTTCCACGATTTGCAGGGCAAGAACGTGATCGTCGCCGGGTACACCGACAACGTCCCCGTCAACAAGAAGGGCTCGTTCAAGGACAACTGGGACCTCTCCGCCGCGCGCGCGGTGAGCGTGGTCCGCTATCTCCAGACGCAGGGTCTGGAGCCGAAGATGCTCGGTGCGGCTGGCTTCTCCGAGTACCGGCCGCTCGCTCCGAACGACACCGCCGAGGGCCGCAGCCAGAACCGCCGGATCGAGATCGCCCTCACCGCAGCGGACTACACCCCGCCCGTCGTGGACATGCCCTCCACGCCGCCCGCCCAGCCGGAGACGACGCCCGCCCGCTGAGCGAGGCGCCAGCGCCCCCCAAGGTCCCCCTCGACAGGGCCACCGGATGTCGATAACTGGACCCGGGGGTCGGATTCCGGGAGGAACCATGTCGTCCCGACGTGCTGGCTGGCGGGTCCTGGTGGGGAGCCTGGGGGCCCTGCTGGCGGTGGGTTGCAAGAAGCCACCGCCTCCGATTCCGCCCCCGACGGTGCTCGTGGCACCGGCCGTCCAGCAGGACCTCAGCCTTTCGGCCGAGATGGTGGGGACCATCGACGGGTACGTGAACGCCGAGATCCGGGCCCGGGTGAAGGGCTTTCTCAGGACCCAGGACTACGCCGACGGCGCGTTCGTGAAGAAGGGCCAGCTGCTCTTCACCATCGACCCGGCCGAGTATCAGGCGGCCGCGGCCAAGGCGAAGGGCGCTCTCGCGCGGGCCCAGGCCTCGTTCAGCCAGGCCAAGGTCACGGCGGATCGGTACCGGCCGCTGGCCGCGAAGCAGGCGGTGAGCCAGCAGGACCTCGACGACGCGGTGGCAGCGCAGGCCGCGGCGGCGGCGAGCGTCGACTCGGCCAGGGCGGCATGGGACGAGGCGCAGCTGAACCTCGGGTACACCCGCATCACCTCGCCGGTGGACGGGGTGGCCGGCACGCCGCTGGTCCGGGTGGGGAACCTGGTCGGGCAGGGTGAGCCCACGCTGCTGACCACCGTCTCGCAGCTCGACCCGATGCGGGTCACCTTTCCCATCAGCGAGGCCGACTATCTGCGGGTGGCGTCCCGTGCGGTCGCGCTCGAGAAGCTCGACCCGCTCGACGCCGGGCCCGAGCGGCAGATCCTCGAGCTGGTGCTCGCCGACGGCTCGGTCTATCGCCACAAGGGCTGGTTCACCTCCCTCAACCGCGAGGTGCAGAAGGGCACGGGGACCATCGAGGTCCTGACCGTGTTCCCGAACCCCGAGCGGATCCTGCGCCCCGGCCAGTACGGGCGGGTCCGGATTCCCAGGCAGGAGGCGGGGAAGGGGATGATCGTGGTCCCCGAGAGCGCGGTGAAGGAGCTGCAGGGCTCGTACAGCGTCGCGGTGGTGACGCCCGAGGACACGGTGCAGATCCGCCCGGTGGAGGTCGGCCCTCGCGCCGGCGCACAGTGGGCCATCGTCAAGGGTGTGAACGCCGGCGACCGGGTGATCACCGAGGGCGCGCAGAAGGTCTCCGAGGGGTTGAAGGTGACGCCCAAGCCGGACCCCGCCTTTGCCCCGGCCAGGAGCGCTCCGGCCGCCGACGCAGGGAGCTGAGCCGTGATCTCCGGGTACTTCATCCGTCATCCCATCGTCGCCATCGTGATCGCGATCGTCACGGTGATCGGCGGCGCGGTGGCCGCGCTCCGTCTTCCCATCGCCCAGTTCCCGGAGATCGTCCCTCCGCAGATTGCGCTGACCACGACCTACACCGGTGCGGACGCGCTGACGGTGGAGCAGTCGGTGGCCACGCCCATCGAGCAGCAGATGAACGGCGTGGACAACATGCTCTACCTCCAGAGCACCAACGCCAACGACGGGACGCTGACCCAGCTCGTCACCTTCGCGCTGGGGACCAACGTCGACATCGACAACGTCCTGGTCCAGAACCGCTACAGCCAGGCGCAGGCCACGCTACCCACCGAGGTCAAGAACTACGGGGTGACGGTCAAGAAGAAGCTGCCCTTCCCGTTGATCATCGTCTCGCTCTTCTCTCCGGACAACCGGTACGACTCGCGGTTCCTCGGCAACTACGCGACCATCAACATCGTCGACGCGCTGAAGCGCGTTCCGGGCGTGGGCGACGTGGTGCTCTTCGGGTCATCCGACTACGCGATGCGCGTCTGGGTGAAGCCGGACACGCTCACCCGGCTGAACATCACCATCGGAGAGATCCAGCAGGCCATCAAGGCGCAGAACGTGGTGAACCCGGCCGGCCAGATCGGTGGCGAGCCGGCGCCGGCTGGTCAGAAGTTCACCTACACCGTGCGGGCGCAGGGCCGGCTGATCCAGCCCGAGGAGTTCGGGGAGATCGTCGTCCGCGCCAACCCCGACGGCTCGCAGGTCCGTCTGAAGGACGTGGCGCGGATCGAGCTCGGATCGCTGAACTACCAGCAGGACGGCCGCTACAACGGGAAGGCCGGCGGGGTCATCGCCATCTTCCAGACCCCCGGCTCCAACGCCCTCCAGGTGGGAGAGGGCATCAAGTCCACCATGGCCGGGCTGAAGAAGGCGTTCCCCGGAGGGCTCGACTACGAGGTCGCGCTCGACACGACCCTGCCCATCATCGAGGGCATGCACGAGATCGTGAAGACGCTGTTCGAGGCGATGCTCCTGGTGATCATCGTCGTCTTCATCTTCCTCCAGAGCTGGCGGGCGACACTGATCCCCCTGCTCGCGGTTCCGGTCTCGCTGGTGGGAACGTTCGCGGTGTTCCCGATGCTCGGGTTCTCGCTGAACACGCTGTCGCTCTTCGGCCTCATCCTGGCCATCGGCCTCGTGGTGGACGACGCGATCGTGGTGGTCGAGGCGGTCGAGTTCCACATCCACCACGGCCTGTCGCCGATGGACGCGACGTTCAAGGCGATGAAGGAGGTGCAGGGCCCGGTCATCGGCATCGCCCTCATCCTCTCGGCGGTGTTCATCCCCGTCGCCTTCATGGGCGGCATCACCGGACGGCTGTACCAGCAGTTCGCGCTGACCATCGCCATCTCGGTGCTCATCTCCGCCTTCAACGCGCTGACCCTCAGCCCGGCGCTCTCGGCGCTGCTCCTCAAGCCCAAGAGCGAGGGAAAGCAGGGGCTGGTCGCGAGGCTGGGCGGCAAGTTCAACGCCTGGTTCGATCGGATGACCGGCGGGTACGTGGGAATCACCGGCCACCTCGTCCGCAAGATGGTCCTCTCGCTCGGACTCCTCGCCGGAACCGCGGTGCTGGCGGGACTGCTGGGGGCGAAGATCCCCTCGGGCTTCGTTCCCGACGAGGATCAGGGGTACGCGCTGGCCTTCATCCAGCTCCCCGACGCCGCCTCTCTCCAGCGGACGCGCGAGGTGGGCAAGAAGGTCGAGGAGATCATGGCGAAGACTCCGGGCATCCGGAGCTACACCGTGATCAGCGGCTACAACATCCTGACCGGAACCGCGGCCAGCTACACCTCGACGGTATTCATCGCCTTCCACGAGTGGGCGGATCGGAAGCACGAGAGCGAGTCGGCCAAGGGGATCCTCCGCGCGCTCAACGTGGCCTTCTCCCAGATCCCCGAGGCGCGGGTCCTCGCGTTCGGTCCGCCGGCCATCCCCGGCATCGGGACGGCGGGCGGCGCGGACATGATGCTCCAGGACCGGAGCGGGAAGTCGATCGAGTTCCTGGCGGAGAACGTGAACAAGTTCCTCGCCGCCGCCCGGAAGCGCCCCGAGTTCCAGGCGGTGACGGCCAACTTCTCGCCGGCGGTGCCGCAGATCTTCGTCGACGTGGACAAGGACAAGGTGCTCAAGCAGGGAGTGGCGCTGAGCGACGTGTACGGCGCACTGCAGGCCTTCCTCGGTGGCGCCTACGTCAACGACTTCACCCGGTTCGGACGGCAGTGGAAGGTCTTCCTCCAGGCCGAGGGCGAGTCCCGGGTGAAGCCCGAGGACATCCGCGACTTCTACGTCCGCAACAACCGCGGTGACATGGTGCCGCTGTCGACCCTGGTGACGATCAAGAACGTGAGCGGCCCGGAGTACACGGTCCGGTTCAACCTCTTCCGCTCGGCCGAGGTCATCGGCTCGGTGGC
>JADGQZ010000379.1 GCA_017881345.1 Myxococcaceae bacterium
CCACGCGAATCGGCGGAGGTGGAAGCTTGGGAGCTGCCGGGACAGGTTTCATCGGCTCTGGAGGAAGGGGTTTGATGACCTGGACTTCCACCAGCTCGCCACGCGGAGTCGGAGCGAACGGCTCAGCCAGCGGGCGGACGTACACAGAGCCGTCGTCGCCGGGGGTCCGGACGATGCCATTCGCTGTGAGGACCGACGTCGGGCCCTCCCAGCGGGTCCATCCCAGCGCCTCGTAGAAGCGCGTCCCGGCGTCGCTCGCGCTCAGCGCGCCGAGCGCGTAGCCGGCCTGGAGCTCCGCCTCGAGTCGCTGCATCACGGCGCGGCCGATGCCACGCTTGCGCCACCCAGGGGCCACGCCGAGCGCCTCGACGTAGCCCGCCCGGAGGCTCCGTGCCTCGTGGAGCAGCCGGCGCGGAACGAGCGCCCCGTGCGCGAGCGGCTGTCCGTCCTGCCACGCCAGGACGTGCCGCCCCCCGAGCGCGTGGGTCCAGTCCAGGTCCGAGAAGTCGCCCGCGAACGCCTCGTCCAGCAGGGTCCGGATGCGCGCCAGGGTCGGCGCATCGAGCTCCGAGGTGCCCACCGTCCGCCACGCGATCACCGGACCGCCTCCAGCAACTCCCGTCCCGCCTACTTCACCCCGGGCGCCTCGCGGACGCCGATGGCGAGCTGACCGAGGCCGGAACCCTTCGCCAGCTCCATCACCTCGACCACCCTGCCGTGCGGCGTGCCCTCGTCGGCCTGGATGACGACCAGCGTGTTGGGGTTCTTCTGCCGCGCGTCCTCGAGTGCCTTCTTCAGCTCGTCGGTGCTGACCACGTTGCCCGAGAGCACCACCCGGCCATCGCTCAGCACCGCGACCGAGAGGTCCGTCGAGGCGGGCATCACGTCCGCGGCGCTGCCCTTCGGCAGGTTCACCTTGAGCCCGGCCTTCGCCGCGCCCGAGCCCTGGTTCACGATGACCGAGCTGGTCACCATGAAGATGATGAGCAGCACCAGGAAGATGTCCGTGAGCGGGGTGATGTTGATCTCCGAGAAGACGGCCTCCTCGGATTCGTCCTCCGCGGTGCCCGGAACCCGTCCGATCGCCATCCGCCGGCCGCCCTAGCTCGCGCCTGCCGTGGTGACGGCGGGCAGCGGGGTGGAGGGGGAAGTCTCGCGGGAGGGCTCGGGATGCGGAGGACCGCTCGGGCGCTCGCGCAGCATCTCCATGAACTCCTCGATCTGGAGCCGCATCTCCACGTTCAGCCGGGCGATGCGCGACTGGAAGTAGTTGAAGAGAACCACCGCCTCGACCGCGACCAGGATGCCCGCGGCCGTCGCCACCAGGGCCTCCGAGATGCCGGTCATGACCGCCGCCGTCCCGCCGGTGCCGCCGGCCTCGACGTCGAGCCCCAGCTCGCGGAAGCTCCGCATGATGCCGTACACGGTGCCGAAGAGTCCGACGAAGGGAGTGGTCGCGCCGATGGTGCCGAGGATCCAGAGGTTCTTCTTCATCCGGAGCCCGAGCTGCGCCCGCTCACGCTCCACCGCGGCCTCGACCCCCGGAGTCACGGTCCGGGCTCGCTCCAGCCGCTCGAACCCCGTCCGGTACACGTCCGACAGGAGCGTGTCCGACCTCTCGACGGTCCCCCGTGCCGCGGACACGTCGCCCCGGAGGAGGTGTCGCCCCACCGCATCGGTCAGGGCCCGGGAGTCCGCGCCGATGTTCCACAGCGCGATCCACCGCTCCACCGCCACGCCGATGGCCAGCACCGACGCGGCGATGATGATCGCCAGCGTGGCGCCGCCCAGGCGCAGGTAGTGGGACAACTCTTCGAAGGTCATTCCGCCCTCAAATCCTTGAGCTTTAACGACGTTACGTGGTTTTCGCTGCCCATGAACAGGCGCCGCTGGCCATTGTTCCTACTCTTGCTCGCTGGCTGCCCTCCGCGGGTGGACGTGCGCAGCGTCCCTCCCCCGGACGCCACGGCGTTGCTCGCGGAGCTGGATGCCGTGGATTCCCACCTCGCACGGATCCAGAGCCAGGCCAAGGCCCGTGTGAACGCCGCCGGCCGGAAGGGCAATGTCCAGCTCTTCGTGGCGGCCGCGGCCCCGGCGTCGGTGCATCTCGAGGTGCTCGACTTCTTTGGAAAGCCCTCGGGCATCCTCATCTCGGACGGCCAGCGCTTCGTGATGTTCGCCTCGGACGTCGGGGTGTGGCAGCGCGGGGCGGCGACGGCCGAGAACGTGGCCCGCGTGCTTCCGGTGTCGCTCCCTCCGGATCAGCTGGTCTCGATGCTCCTCGGCCGGGCACCCAGGCTCGCCGACCCCGCACCCACCCTTGCCGTCGACGCCGAGGAGAACCTGTTCCGGATCACGCTGCATGAAGGTCGGAGGACCCAGCAGCTGTGGATCGACCCCGGCCGCAAGCGCGCGGTGCGGAGCCAGGTGGAGGGGCCGGGGGGCTATACCCTGACGTTCTCGGACTTCGAGGACGTGCGCGGCGCGCCCTTCCCGCGGGCCATCACCTTCAGCGGTGAGGGCTCGGTGGCGCTCCAGTACACCGACCTGCGCCTCGGAGAGCAGCCCGACGCGTCGCTCTTCACGCCCGAGCCACCGCCCGGTGTGCCCGTGGAGCAGATCGGCACCCGGGGCTCCCTCCCATGACAGCCGACCGGGCAGGCTGACAGACTCGCCCGGGTCGGTAGATCCAACGGCCGGCTGCCCGCGTTGAAGGGCACATGGACGGAGCACCGGCGGAGGCCGCATCCACACGCCCGACGACACGACCCCCGACGAGGACCTGATGCGCAGGTTCCAGCGGGGTGATGCCCGGGCCTTCCCGGAGCTGGTGCGCCGGCACCGGGGAGCGGTGTTCGCCTTCGTCCTGCGGTGGACGCAGGACCGGGCGCGGGCGGAGGACATCCTCCAGGAGACGTGGCTGAAGGTGGTGCGGGCCTCGGTGGACTGGAGTCCGCGTGCACGCTTCAGCACCTGGCTGTACACCATTGCGAGGAATGCCTGCGTGGATGGAGCACGACGAGAGCGAGCGCGCGCCGCCGAGCCGCTGGAGCCCGAGCGCCTCGCCGCCGAGGGTGGGGACCCCGAGCGCGCCGCGGCGTCGGCCGAGCTGCGCCCGGTGCTGGAGTCGGCCATCGCCGGGCTCCCGGATGCGCAGCGCGAGGTGTTCCTTCTCCGCGAGATGGCCGGCATCCCGTTCCACGAGATCGCCCGCATCACCGGCGCCCCCGAGCCCACCGTGAAGAGCCGGATGCGCTATGCGCTCGAGGCGCTGCGGAGCCGGCTCACCGAGGCCGGGGTCGACGCACCGGCGGGAGGGCAGGTGGCATGAGGCCCCAGGTCCCGGCCCATCCCGACGACGACCGG
>JADGQZ010000380.1 GCA_017881345.1 Myxococcaceae bacterium
CCACGACGAGCTGGCCATCGCCAGGTACATCGACGAGGTGGGCATCGGCTGGGAGTAGCGGCGTGCGGCCCGGGGTAGGGTTCGTGCCATGGAGCCGGACTGGTCAGCGATGGAGGCCGTGGCCCGCTCGGCCATCGCGCGCGCCTATGCCCCGTACTCGCGCTTCCCGGTGGCCGCGGCCATCCTCTTCGCCGACGGACAGGTGCTCGCCGGGGTGAACGTGGAGAACGCGTCGTACCCCTTGAGCCTGTGTGCCGAGCGCGCCGCGGTGGCCGTGGGGGTCACCGGGGGGCACGGAGCGGTGCATGCGGTGCTCGTCCTCACCGACACCGCCGAGCCCACCACCCCGTGCGGCGGCTGCCGCCAGGTGCTCGCCGAGCACGGTGCACCCGAGGTTCCGGTGCGCTCGGTGACGCTGCAGGGGCGCACGGCCGAGCACCGCCTCGGTGCGCTGCTCCCCGAAGCGTTCCGCTCCGACTCACTCCTGCGGCGCAATCCACACCCCCCCAGAGACGTATGGTAAGCCGCCACCGACGACAGGTGACCTGACCCATGTGGAAACGTTTCAAGCGTGCAATGCGAGGCTTCTTCGGCTTCTTCGTGTCCAGCATCGAGGACCCGGAGATGATCCTCGAGCAGAACATCCGTGACCTGAACGACCAGGTCCCCCGGATGAACGAGTCGATCGCCATGGTCCGGGCGAACCTCACCCTTCTGGAAAAAGAGAACCAGAAGTACTCGACCGAGGTGAACGACCTCACCGCCAAGGTGAAGGCCTCGATCCAGGCCAACCGCGACGACCTGGCAGCCTCCTACGCCACCCGCCTCCAGATGGAGAAGGGGGCGCTGGAGCGGAACCGTCAGCAGCTCGAGACCGCCAAGGCCGCCTACGACAAGGCGCTGAACGTCAAGAAGATGTTCATGCGCGAGAAGGAGAAGAAGACCCAGGAGGCGATGGGCGCCATCCGTGACGCGCGGCGCGCCAAGTGGCAGTCCAAGGTCGCCGACGCGATGGAGTCCTTCGAGGTCGCCGGCATCGACGCCACCCACGACGAGATGCTGCGCAAGGTGCAGGAGACCACCGCGGTCAACGAGGCCCGGATGCAGATGGCGCTCGAGTCGGTGGACCACCAGGCACTGCAGATCGAGGAAGACGCCGAGAAGCTCCAGGCCCAGGAGCTGGTGAAGCAGTTCAAGATGGAGATGGGGCTCGCCTCGCCCGCGCCGGTGTCCGAAGGCGCCGAGGCCCCCGAGAAGACCATCGGCAAGAAGGTGGAGGTGAAGTAAACCGTCGGAGCACTAGGATGGCCTGGCGGCGCAAGACGGGGCTGTACCTCTTCCTCGCGCTCCTCCTCGCCGCCGCGGCGTGGCTTGCGGCGAGCCGGATGGGCTTCCTGGATCGGCTCAGCCGGCGGCTGTTCCCCGTCCTGGAGAAGACCGCCACCCTCTCGCCCGGTGACTTCCCCGCCGGGGTCACCGCGCCGGGCGGCGACATCGCCTCCGTGCCGCTCCGCCCGACGCTGGTGGGCTTCACCCCCCGCGGTGCTGCCGCCTCGCTCCTGCTCGCCACCGGTGGGGTGGGGACCGAGGGGCAGGGCAAGGCCGGATTGCTCCGCACGAACTACGCGCTCGACGCCCGCGCCGTGGTGTTCGCCCGCACGGGCGAGCTGCGCCGGGCGCTCCAGGACGGTGCCGAGCGCGGCGGCGTGGACATGGCGGCGCTCAGCGTGGACCGGGTGGCGAGCGGCATTCACCCCCTCCGCGATGCCGCACCCCGGGTGGTGCTCCTGCTCGCGCGCAGCCAGGGCGCGGACGCGCTCGGGGCGGTGGGCGTCGCGGACCTCGCCGCGCTCAAGGGGCGCCGCCTCGCCGTGGCCACCTCGGGCCCGGGCCAGTACTTCGCGCTGTGGCTCCTGATGCGCGCCGGGCTCGGCATCCAGGACGTGCGCTGGGTGGACCTCCCCTCGTCGCTCGACGCGGGGCTGGCGCTGCGCGAGGGCCGCGCGGACGCCATCGTGGGCCTGCGCGGGGACGTGGAGGCGGCCACTGCCGACCGGGGCGGCAAGGTGCTCGCCACCACCGCGGATGCCCCGCACCTCGTGGCCACGGTGCTCGTCGTGCGGGGCGAGTTCGCCGCCCGCTACCCGGATGGGGTCCGGCGCATCATCCGCGCGCTGCTCGACGGAGCGGCCGCCACCGCCCGCGACCCGACCCCGGCGGCGCGCCTGCTCGGCGAGGTGGCCCCCTCCATCGGAGACCCGCGCGAGGCGATCCGCACCGAGCCGCCCGCCACCCTGCGCGAGAACCTGGCCTTCTTC
The DNA here is from genome assembly GCA_017881345.1 of Myxococcaceae bacterium. Lineage (GTDB taxonomy): Bacteria > Myxococcota > Myxococcia > Myxococcales > Myxococcaceae > RPRB01. The sequence goes on from JADGQZ010000380.1 coordinate 2,319, forward strand.
GGCATCGCCGGCCAGGCCCCCGTCACCTACGACGAGCTGTTCCAGAGCGCCGCCGCGCTCGAGGCGCGGCTGCTGAGGTCCCCGCCGCCGCCCCCTGCGGAGGATACGCGCGACCTCACCGTGCTCCGCAGCCTCGGGGAGGCTCGCCCGTGAGCCGCGCCCGGAGCACGCTCCGCGCCGCGCTGCTGGCCCCGGCGAACCTCGTGGGACTGGCCACGGCCGGAGGAGCGGCGCTGCTCACCGGACACCTCCTGCCGGCGCTGGTCGCGCTCGGGGCCGAGGCCTTCTACCTCGCCGCGGTGGGCCTGGTTCCGCCGCTACGGCGGGCCCTCGGCCCCGGGGTGCGGTCGGAGGGCGACGAGACGGAACGCCTCCTGGCAGACCTCGCCGAGAGCCAGCGCGAGCACTACTTCGTCCTGCGCGACACCCGCGACGCCATCCTCGAGAACTACCGGAAGCTGCCGGGCGGCGGCGTGCTCGCCGCCGCCAGCGAGGCCCAGCTCGCAGCGCTGCTCACCGCCTTCCTGCGACTACTCTCGACGCTGAACGACCACCGGCGCTTCCTCGGCATCGCCGACCGCGAGGCGATTCGCCGCGAGCTGCGCCTGCTCGAATCCGAGCTGGGCGCCCAGGGCAACCCGCGCCTCCGCGAGGTGCAGGAGAAGCGCGCCGACATCCTCCGGCGCCGGCTGGAGCGCTTCACCCAGGCCGAGGAGAGCCGGGCGGTGGTGAGCCACCAGCTGGCGAGCATCGAAGATCTGGTGAAGCTGACCCACGAGCAGTCCATCTCCATCCGCGATCCGGCGGCGGTCACCGGGATGCTGGACGCGCTGGCCGCGGAGGTGAGCGCCACCGAGGAGACGGTCCGCGAGCTGGAGCGGTTCATCGACGTGGTGGAGGAACCTGCCGCCGCGGGGTCCCGCCGGCCCAGGGTGCGGGGATGAGCCCCGGCGCGCTCGCCGCGCGCCTGGGCGTCCGGGCATATCTCCTGCTCCGGGCCTGGGTGGACCGTCTCGCGCCGGCGGAGCTGCTCCTGGCCGAGCGCATCACCGGAGTGGCGGGCACGGCGGTGGCGGGCGCGCTCGTCGCGAGCGGCCTGGCCGCGCGCCTGGACGACACGCCCCGGTCGGCGAGCGCACTGGTGGGCGACGGCGCCCTGGCGCACGACACCGCCGAGCGCCTCCTCCGTGGGGGCGTGGCGGTCGGCCTGGTGGACCGTACGGGGTCCGGCTTCCGGCGAAACCGCCTCACCCGCCTGCTCGCCCCGGATGCGCCGCGCTCGCTCGGGCCGCTCGCCACCTACTTCGCCTCGGAGTCCAACCTCCGCGCCTGGAGCCGCTTCGTCGAGGCGGTGCGCAGGGACGAGGTGCCCTTCCGGCTGGCGCATGGCCGGGGCGTCTGGGAGCACCTCGCGTCATCCGAGGAGGAGAGCGCCGACTTTGCCCGGGCCATGGACGCGGTCACCCGGCTCGATGCCGAGGTGGTGGTCCACACGCCCGGGTTCTCCGGCCTCGCCGTGCTCTGCGACGTGGCGGGCGGGACGGGGGCGCTGCTCGAGGCGGCACTCCGGGCCCACCCGGGGCTGCAGGGCGTGCTGGTGGATGCTCCGGGGGTGGTGCAGCTCGCGCGCCGGCGCTTCGAGCGCTCGGGGCTGCTCGGGCGGGTGCGGCTCGAGCCGGGAGACGTCTTCGCCGCCGTGCCCCCGGGTCTAGCGGCCTACGTGCTGAAGGACGTGCTCCACGACTGGGACGACGTCCGGGCGTTCGCCCTGCTCGAGGCGGTGCGCCGGGCGATGCCGCCGGGCGCGCGGCTGCTCCTGGTCGAGCTGTTGCTCGAGCGCGGCGCGCTGGAGTCGCTGGCCGCGCTGACCGATCTCCAGATGCTCGCGGTCACCGACGGCGGACGGCAGCGCTCGGTGGAGCAGCTCGCCCTGCTGCTCGGCCGGGCCGGGTTCTCGGCGCCGGTGGTGCACCGGACCTCCACACCGAGCAGCGTGCTGGTGTCCGAGGCCGTGTAGAGTCTGCGGCCCCATGGCCGATGTCCTGACGAGAGACGACGCGCGGGTCCGGTGGATCACCCTCAACCGCCCGGAGACGCGCAATGCGCTCACCACCCAGGTGAACGACACGGTGCGCGCGGCCGTCGAGTCCGCGCCCGCGGCGGGTGCCCGGGTCCTGGTGCTCACCGGCGCCGGCGGGGCGTTCAGCTCCGGGCTCGACCTCCGGGTCGCCGCCGAGGAGGGCATGGCCCCCGAGCACATCGAGGCCCGGATGCGCACCCACTTCCACGGTCTCATCCGCGCCATCCGCGCCTGCCCGCTGCCCACCGTGGCCGTGGTGGATGGGCCCGCGGCGGGCTTCGGGTGCGATCTGGCGCTCGCCTGCGACCTGCGGCTGATCTCGGACCGGGCGCGCTTCGGGGAGATCTTCGTCAAGCGCGGCCTCATGCCGGACGGGGGTGGCACCTGGATGCTCCCGCGCCTCATCGGGCTCGGCCGGG
>JADGQZ010000381.1 GCA_017881345.1 Myxococcaceae bacterium
GCCTTCCGGAAGAAGCGCCAGGTCTTGCCACGGTGCTCGAGCGTGGCGCCGTTGAAGTCGCCGAGCACGGTCTTCTCGTTCGCGACCTGCATCGCCCGGGCGTGGTTCGAGGGTCGCCAGGCCGCGGTCTCGCTGGGGTGACAGCCCTCGCACCGTTCGCTCCCGACGTAGGTGGCAACGACCGGCCTGCTCCGTCCGGCCCGGACCGCGAGCATGAGCGCCAGCGTGGCGACGAGGAGGACGCCGGCCACGACCAGCAGGGCCACCGGGCGGCGGAGTGGCGGCGGCGCGTCGCCCTGACCCACCGGATTGTCGCTGCGCACCGCCCTCCCCTCCTCGCGAGCCACGGGCGACCGTCCTCGGCGCGCGAACCCGCAGTCGACTGTAGCGCAGAGAACCCCTGCGGCGATCGGGCTTCGGCGGAGACGGACCTCCCGCGCACGAGGGGCGGGGGAGGCGTGGGCTCGTTCGCTCCTAGAAGGGGTGCAGGAAGAGCCCGCTGCGCAGCTTCGGCTCGAACCAGGTCGACTTCGGGGGCATGATCTGCCCGGCGTCGCTGATCGCCAGCAGCTCCCGCATCGAGGTGGGCCAGAGGGTGAACGCTGCCCGCGCCTCGCCCCGGTCCACCCGGGCCTGGAGCTCGCCCGCGCCGCGGATGCCTCCCACGAACTCGATGCGCGGGTCGCGCCGCGGGTCCTGGATGCCGAGCAGCGGGCCGAGCACGGCGTCCTGGAGAATGGAGACGTCGAGCGCTCCGCGCGCGTCGGCCGGAACCGTCCCGGGCCGCGTTCCGAGCCGCCACCAGCGGCCGTCGAGGTACAGCCCGAAGCTGTGCGGGCCCTCGGGCTCGGGGCGCGCGGCCGGCGTCACCTCGAAGCGCGCCGCGAGCCCCTGCAGCAACGCCGCGCTCCCGCCTGGCCCGAGGTCCTTCACCAGGCGGTTGTACGGGAGGATCTGCAGCGCCTCGTGCGAGAAGACGACCGCGAGGAACCAGTCCTCCTCACCTCCACCCTCGCCTCGCGCCCGCCGGAGCGCCTGGACGCGCGCGGCGGCGGCGCTCCGGTGGTGACCATCGGCGATGTAGAGCGTGTCCAGCGCAGCGAGCGCCGCCTCGATCGCGGTGTTCTCGGACGGCGGCAGCACCCAGACGGTGTGCTCGACTCCGTCGTCACTGGTGAAGTGCACGTCCGGCGCGCGCTCGGCCCCGCGCTGGAGCACCGCGTCCACCGAGGGGCGCGCCCGGTACGCGAGGAACACCGGCTCGTCGTTGGCGCCGAGCGCCTCGATGTGCCGCGTGCGGTCGTCCTCCTTGTCCGGGCGGGTCAGCTCGTGCCGCTTGATGTCCCCACGCACGTAGGCGTCGACGCTGGCGCAGGCCACCAGTCCCGTCTGGGTGTGGCTACCCATCCGCTGGCGATAGAGCGAGAAGCGGGGCGCGTCATCGAGGAGCAGCCAGCCGTTGCGACGGAACTCCTGGAGCGCCGCCCGCCCGCGCGCGTGCACCGGATCGGAGTGCTCGTCCAGCTCGGGCGGGAGGTCCACCTCGGGCCGGCTGATGCGGAAGAAGCTCCGCGGATTCCCCGCCGCGAGCGCTCGTGCCTCGGACGAGCTCACCACGTCATAGGGAGGCGAGGCGATGGACGGTGCCAGCTCCGGCGGCGGCCGCAGGGCACGAAAGGGGGCGAGCAGGGGCATCGGTGGTCCGCCGCTTGTAGCAGGGGCCCGGGCCGGCTGGCGTGGGGGATGGCGTCAGCGGGTCGGGGGTGCAGCGCGGTAGAGCGAGAGCCGCTCGCCCGTCGATTCGGCCGGAAACGGGGGGAGGTGCAGCACATCCGGCTCCACGAGCACCAGGTCTGCACCCCGCTCTCGCAGCGTCGCGGGGGGCGGTCCCGGGTCGGTGTCGGGCCGGCCCACGAGGACCGGTCGGCCGCTGCCGAGGAACGGTACCCAGTCCGGGCGACGGTTCCACTCGCCCTCCTTCGGCACCGGGATGACGGACCGCGGCGGGAGCAGCGCGGCGAGCGCATAGGTCCGCCAGTAGCTGGCAGCGAGCACCGCGCCGGGGAAGCGGGCAGAGATCTGCGCGACAGCCGGACCCAGCACCGTCTCGCGCGGATCCGGCGCCGCCGCCGGGGTCCCGAGCACCACCGCCAGGACGCCGGCCAGCCCCACACAGAGCGCCGCCGCGCGCGGCGAGATCCGGGCGGCGAGCAGGTGCAGCACGAGCCCGGCGGTGACCGAGACCGCGAGCACGGCCAGGGCGAGCCCCACCCCGAGGTAGCGCGGGTGGTAGGCGTTCTCCCGGACGTGGCGGACGGCGACCACGATGAGGAGCGCGGTCAGTGCCGCGGCCCCGGCCCCGACGACGGTGCGGCGCTCGGGCACGACCGCGCGGCGCGCAGCGAGCAGGACCGCCACGGCGGCGAGCGCCGCAAGCAGCCACGGGGTGGCTCCCTCGTGCCAGGCCACCGCGAGCACCTGGCGCAGGTTCTCGAGCAGGTGACCGGCGTCGAGCCGCGCCGGCGTTCGCACGTCGCGCCAGCCACGGGCACGCACCGCGGCGTGCCACGCGGCACGGACCCCGGACTCGACCGCGAGACCTGCCAGCGCAGGGAGCGCGAGCAGCGCCCGTCTGCGGCCCGGCACGCCGCGCGCGGTCCCCTCGACCACTGCGAGAACGAGCAGGAGCGGCGCGCTCACCAGGGAGGTCCAGGTGGCGAGCACGCCGGCCGCCACCCCGAGGCAGAGCCAGGGCGCCGGCCGCGCGCTCCGGGCGGCCTCGCGCAGACCCCACCAGGCCCAGAGCAAGGATGGGAGCTGCCAGCCATCCACGGTCGCCAGATCCACCAGCACCCGCCCAAGGACCGGGCTCAGCACGGGCAGGAGCAGGAGCCCCGCCGCGGCGACCGCGCCCGCGCGCCCCGCGAGCGCCACCCAGGGCACGACCGCCGCCATCATCCACAGGACGCGGGCGACGTGGAGCCCGTGGGGCATCCAGGTGCGGCCGGTCAGGGCCCCACCCGCCCGGGCAATCAGGAACGGCCAGCTCCCGAACCGGTCCTGCCCCCAGAACAGCCAGTCCACCGGCCCGGCGGTGGCGAGGTTGCACATGAGCACGGGGATCGCGCTGTCGGAGCTGAACAGTCCCTCGGGGGGCACGGGGCCGAGGAAGGGCAAGGTCCGCCCGAGGACGACCGACACCATCAGCGCGAGGCCGAGCGCGAGCGTCGTCCGCATCCGGCCGCCGTTTCTACACCTTCCGGACCCGCCGCCACGGATTGTAAATTTTCGACGCAGAGCGCCGTAAGTCTGCGCCGCATCAGCAGAAACGTTTGTAAATCCGGCCGGTCATTGGTACAGCCAGGAGGCCATCTGGAGCCCGTCTCCGCTCCACCCCGGGATGAACGAGAGCAGCCTCAACGCCAGCGTCGGTCTCAAGCTCCGGACGCTCCGTCTCCAGCGCCACGTGAAGCAGGCCGACGCGGCGCGCGACCTCGGCGTCTCCCCCGCCTACCTGAACCTGATCGAGAAGGGGAAGCGGGTGATGCCCTTCCCGCTCCTCTGGAAGGCGCTCCGGTACTTCGACCAGGACCCCGAGCAGTTCATGGGCTCGCTCGGCCAGGGCCCGGTGGACGAGACCCTGGCGAAGCTCCTCGACGAGCCGCTGCTCAAGTCGCTGGAGATCGACCCCGCGGACCTCCAGCACCTCTCGGCCGAGCCGAAGCTGGCGGGCACCGTGGCGGCGCTCTTCAACCTCTACAAGAACACCCGGACCCAGCTGGAGAAGGTCACCGCACAGCAGGGCAGCGGGGCGGGTCCGACGGCAGCAGCAGTCAACGGGGCCGAGGTCCCGCTCGACTACTCGCCGTTCGACGAGGTGTCGGACTTTCTCCAGGCCAAGCGCAACTGGTTCCCCGAGCTCGAGGAGGAGGCCGAGCGGCTCCGGAGCGAGTTCGCCCTCGACCGCCAGGTGACGTCGAACCAGCTCATCAAGCTCCTGGGGGACCGGTTCGGCTACCGGGTGGAGTTCGCGTCGGGTGCGAAGGGCAGCTCGGTGGTCCGCCGGCTGGACCCGGAGCAACAGACGCTCACCCTCTCGCCGAGCCTCACCGAGCAGCCGCTCAAGTTCCAGCTCGCCACGTCCATCGGCCTGCTGGTGATGGACCGCGACCGGTTGCTCGAGTCGATCCTCGGCGGCACGCGGACCCGGCACGCCGAGACCCCCAAGCTCATCAAGGTGAACCTGGCGAACTACTTCGCCGGGGCGCTGCTCCTGGCCTACCCCGACTTCTTCCGCGAGGTGCAGCGCACCCGCTACGACGTGGAGCTGCTGAGCCAGGTGTTCGGGACGACCTACGAGACGGTCGCCCACCGGCTCTGCAACCTGAGCGACCCGAAGCAGCTCGGGGTGCCGTTCCACTTCCTGCGCGCTGACCTGGCCGGCAACATCAGCAAGCGCTACAGCGGAACCGGCCTCAAGTTCGCCTCCGGCGGCTCGTGCGGCAAGTGGGCGGTTCACCTCGCATTCCTGAACCCGTCCCAGCTCACCCGGCAGTACTCGATGATGCCGGATGGGACGACTTACTTCTGCTTCGCCAAGGTGCAGCTCCAGCCCATCGGCGGCTCCATCGTCCACGGCACCGCCTACAGCATCGGGCTCGGGACGCACGCCGAGAACGCGCAGTTCCTCGCCTACGGGCTGCCCACCACCGACCTTCGCCGGGACGCGGTGCCCACCGGCATCGGCTGCCGGTTCTGCGAGCGCACCGACTGCAACCAGCGCGCGGCCGCCAGCTACCGCTTCGCATTCTCGTTCGACGAGTACACGAAGAAGGACTGCTTCTTCTCCCCGCTCCTGGTGCACGAGGCCGGCAAGGACGCCGGCACCCGTCGCCGGCGCGATGGGGATTGACCCCTATGGCCGACACCTCCGTTCCTCGATTCGCCCTGGCCTCCGGGGCGCCTGGCGGGACCCGCGCCGACGTGCTCGTGCTCTTCGCCGACGACTCGGTGCGCCCGAACGGAGCCGTGGCGGCGATCGACCGGGCGCTCTCCGGCCAGCTGCTCCGCGCCGCCAGGGAGGAGGGCTTCCGGGGCAAGCCGGAGCAGACGTTCGTCCTCCACAGCCACGGACGGCTGCCCGCCGTGCGGGTGGTGCTCGTCGGCACCGGCGCGCCGGAGAAGATGGACGCCGAGTCGCTGCGCCAGGCCGCCGGCCGTGGGATCAAGGCGGCACAGCGCGTGCGCGCCCGCTCGGTTGCGGTCGCCGTCCCGGGCAACCCGATCGAGACCCTCGCCCCGGTGGCCGAGGGTGCGGCGCTGGGCGCCTACCGCTTCGACCAGTACCTCACCGAGCGCCGCGAGGAGCGGGTCCCGCTCGCTTCCGTTCGTCTCCTCGTTCCTGACGGCGCGTCGCGTTCCCGGTCGCTCGGCGAGACGCTGCGCCGGGTGCTCCACGTCACCGAGGCGGCGAACCTCGCGAGGGACTTGGTGAACGAGCCCGCCGGCCAGCTCACTCCCGAGAGGCTGGCCGAGGAGGCCTCGCGCGCGGCGAAGACCCACGGGCTCGAGCTGCGGGTGAGCGGCCCGCGCGAGCTGAAGAAGCTCCGGATGGGGATGTTCTCCGCGGTCGGCCAGGGGAGCCAGAACACGCCGCGGCTCATCGAGGTCATCTACCGCCCGAAGAAGGCCGCGGCGGCGAAGGCGCGTCCGGTGGCGCTGGTGGGCAAGGCCATCACCTTCGACTCCGGCGGGCTGTCGCTGAAGACGGCCGAGAACATGGCGGACATGAAGACCGACATGGCCGGGAGCGCAGCGGTGCTCGGGGCGGTGCAGGTGGCCGCGGAGCTCGAGCCGCCCTTCCCGGTGCATGGGTATCTCGGCGCCGCCGAGAACATGCCGAGCGGGGCCGCCTACCGGCCGGGCGACGTCCTGGTCTCCCGCGCGGGGAAGACGGTGGAGGTGACCAACACCGACGCCGAGGGGCGGCTCGTGCTGGGCGACGTCCTGACCTACGCGGTGGAGGAGAAGCCGGTGGCGGTCATCGACCTCGCCACCCTGACCGGCGCCTGCGTGGTGGCGCTGGGCAACTGGGTCGGCGGGCTCTTCTCGAACAGCGACCCGCTGGCGAACGAGCTGCTCGAGGCCTCGGCGCGCGCCGGCGAGGCGTTCTGGCGGCTTCCGCTGGTGGAGCTCCAGCGGGAGACGCTCCGCTCGGAGATCGCCGACATGAAGAACCTCGGCGAGCGGTGGGGCGGCGCCATCACCGCGGCCATGTTCCTGCGCGAGTTCGTGGGCGACACGCCGTGGGCCCACCTCGACATCGCCGGGCCGTCCCAGGCGCCCCGCGAGCGCGGATACTTCGCCAAGGGCGCGACGGGCGTCGGCGTGCGGACCCTGGCCGAGTTCCTCTTCCACCGCGCGCGCCGCTAGCCGGAAGCCGCCCGGGCACTGGCATCCCGGGACATGGGAGATGTCCGGGCGACGTCCGACTCCGAGCCTCCGTGACTCGAGCGCGCTGGCGTCCCTCCCTCCCGGTGCGTAGCTCCGCTGGGGGCGGTTCTTCCGAGCGCGAGGTGGACGATGGAGCGGCGGCGATTCCTGGAGGGGGCGGTGCTGGCGGGGCCTGGCGTCGCACGGGGCGAGGCCCCCTCGGCCGCGCCGGCCACGCCGGCCTCCGGGATCGATCAGCTTCCGCTGACCCGGACTCCCGGCCGGCAGTCGGGTGACATGCTGTACCGGAGCCTCGGGCGGACCGGCGTCGAGGTGTCGGCGATCGGCTTTGGCGGCTCCCACTTCGCGAAGAAGGCACTCGCCGAGGCGCAGTCCATCGCGCTGGTGCACACGGCCATCGATCGCGGCATCACCTTCATGGACAACTGCTGGGACTACAACGACGGGCAGAGCGAGATCCGGATGGGCAAGGCCCTGGCCCAGGGCGGCAGGCGGGCCAAGGTCTTCCTGGAGACGAAGATCGACGGCCGCAGCGCCGATGCCGCCCGGAAGCAGATCGACGAGTCGCTCCGCAGGCTGAAGACGGATCACCTCGATCTTCTGATGCACCACGAGGTGCTCCGCTTCGACGATCCAGACCGCATCTTCGCCGCGGGTGGCGCGCAGGAGGCGGTCGAGGCGGCGAGGAAGGCGGGGAAGGTTCGCTTCATCGGCTTCACCGGGCACAAGGACCCCCAAGTTCACCTGTACATGCTCGACGTCGCGAAGAAGCACGGGGTCCGCTTCGATGCGGTGCTGATTCCGAGCAACGTGATGGACGCCCACTTCCGGAGCTTCGCCCGGCTCGTCATGCCCCGGCTGGTGAGCGAGGGCATCGGCGTGATGACCATGAAGCCATTCGGAGGGGCCGACGGCGTTCTCTTGAAATCGAAGACCGTCGAGGCGCCGGACTGTCTCCGCTATGCGCTCAGCCTCGCCTCGGACGTGGTGGTCACCGGGCTCGACGACCCGAAGGTCATCGACCAGGCGCTCGCGGTGACGAAGGGCTTCCAGCCGCTCGGCCGCGCCGAGCTCGCCCGGCTGCTGCAGAAGACCGAGCAGGCCGCGGCGACGGGCCAGTACGAGCTGTTCAAGACCTCGGCCCACTTCGACGGGACGGCGAAGCATCCGGACTGGCTCGGCGATGAGACCCCGACGGTGAAGTCGCTCGCCCCGAAGAACACGGGCTGAGCCGAGCACCTGGCCGCACACCCCGGAGCTGAACCTCAACCGCTCGTGGCGGCGACCTCGTCGTGGATCGCCCTCGCCGCCGCGGCCGGGTCCGCCGCGTCGTGGAGCGCACGTCCGACCACGAGCAGGCTGGAGCCGGCAGCGATGGCGGCCGCGGGCGTCTCGACCCGGGCCTGATCTCCGGCGGCGACCCCCGCCGGTCGGATGCCTGGGGTGCAGAGGAAGACGCCGGCGAACCGGGTACGCAGCGCCGCCGCCTCCCGCGCCGAGCAGACCAGCCCGCCGACGCCCGCGCGCACGGCGATCTCGGCGAGCCGTGTGGCCATCTCCGCGGCGGACGACCCGAAGCCGAGCGCTCCAACGTCCGCGTCGGCGAGCGAGGTGAGCGCCGTCACGGCGAGGATGCGCGGTGGAGGCACCGAGGCCCTCTCCGCTCCGCGCGCGGCGCCCCGGACCGCGGCCCGGAGCATCTGCTCGCCCCCGGAGGCGTGCACCGTGAGGTACGCCGCCCCGAGCGCGCCCGCTGCCGCCGCGGCGGCCTCCACCGTGTTGGGGATGTCGTGCAGCTTGAGGTCGAGGAACACCGCCGCACCCTCGGCGCGGAAGGCCTGCACCGCGGCCGGGCCGTGCTCCACGAAGAGCGACAGCCCGACCTTCACCACGCCCACCGAGGGCGAGAGCAGCGGCCACAGGCGGCGCGCCTCGTCGAGCGGCACGTCGGCCGCCCAGGCGATGCGCTCCCGGGCCCCGCTCACTTCGCGGCGAGCTCCAGATCGATGACCTTCTTGAACTCGTCGATCGGCAGCGCGCCGTTCAGGAAGATGCCGTTGATGAAGAAGGCCGGCGTCCCGCCCACCCCGGCGGCGAGCCCGGCCTGCTGGTCGGCATCGACCGCCTTCTTCTTGTCGCCGGATTCGAGGCACTGACCGAACTTCTGGCCGTCCAGCCCGACCTCGCCGGCGAAGGCCTTGAGGTCGGTGGGGTCGAGCTTCTTCTGATTCTTGAAGAGCACGTCGTGGTACTCCCAGAACTTCCCCTGGTCCGCGGCGCACAGCGAGGCCTCGGCTGCCTTCTCCGCATGCGGGTGGAAGCTCAGCGGGAACTGCCGGTACACGAGCCGCACCTTCCCGGCGTAGGTGCTCATCACCTGCTCCACCGTGTCGTGCGCGGCGCCGCAGTACGGGCACTCGAAGTCCGAGAACTCCACGATGGTGATCGGCGCATCCTTCGGACCGCGTGATGGGCCCTCGGCGGCCACCTGGATGCGCGGCTGCGGCAGGTCGATCTTGAGGTTGGCCTGCTTCTGGAGCTCGGCCACCACCTTCTGCATCTGGCCCTGCCGCTGCTGGTTCACCAGCGCCTGGCCGATGCGCTCCTTCAGCGAGTCGAAGCTCGCGTCCGGAGGGATCTGCCCGCCGGACTTCAGCCGGTCATAGAACTGCCGCTCCTGGGCCTCGGTGGGCTGCTGGACCGGGGCCTCCTCGACGCGCTTGCGGATGTAGTCCTGCTCGGACATGCCGGCCTTGACCGCCTCGGCCTTGACGATGCGCTCGATCGCCATCTGCTCGAGGGCCTGTCGCTTGGCCTGGTACATCTTGTTCTCCAGGTCGGCGATCTGCGGGCGGGCCTCCTTCTCCAGCTCGGCCGAGGTGATCTTCCCGCCGTTGTAGGTGGCGACCACCCGGTCGGGCGCGGTCGCTCCCGCGCCGGAGGTGGAGGAGGAGCCCGTCGACGCCTGCTTGGAGCAGGCGCAGGCGAGTACGAAGGCGGCGAGCGCCGCAGGGGCAATTGACCGGAAGACGTTCATGTGGGGGCGCACCTTTCCAGCATTGGACATTGCGGCGCAAGCAGGCAGTCCCCCAACCCCGTCCGGGCGTCCGCCCTTCCCTGACCTGGGAGCGTGAGAGCCGGCGCTTCGCGGCCTCAGAGGGACTCGAGCGCCAGCGCGAAATCCGGCAGGCGGACGTCGAGCCGCTCGAGCTCGCGCCGGCGGGCACGGACGACGGCGAACGCCGAGGCATCCGCCAGCACCCGGCTCACCAGCCGGTGGTGGAGCGCGTGACCGCTCTTGGTGACGCGGAGGTGTCCGATGACCGGGTGCCCGAACAGGGCCAGGTCGCCGAGCGCATCCAGCGTCTTGTGACGCACGAACTCGTCCGGGTAGCGGAGCCCCTCGGGGTTCAGGATGCTGAACTCGTCGACCACGATGGCGTTCTCGAGCGAGCCGCCACGGGCGAGCCCCGCCGACTTGAGCCGCTCCACGTCCTTCAGGAAGCCGAAGGTCCGGGCGCGCGCCAGCTCGCGGGTGAACGCGGTGGTCGAGAAGTCGATGGACAGGGCCTGGCCGGGCACCAGCGGGTGCCGGAAGTCGATCGCGCAGTCGATCCGCAGCCGGTCGCACGGGGTCAGCGAGGCCTCGCGGTCACCGTCGCGCAGGGTCACCGGCCGCTTGATGACCACGAACGACTTGGGCTCCTCGAGGATGCGAATGCCCGCGGAGCGAACCAGGTAGAGGAAGGGGCCGGCGCTTCCGTCGAGGATGGGGACCTCGGGCCCGTCCACCTCGACGCGGACGTTGTCGATGCCGAGACCGCTCAGGGCCGCCAGCAGGTGCTCCACCGTCCCGATGCGCGCCTCTCCCCTGCCCAGGGTGGTTGCCAGGGCCGTGTCGACCACGAAGGAGGCGGTGGCGGGGATGCCCGGCGAGCCGGGGAGATCCACGCGGTGGAAGACGATGCCGTGATCCGCCGGCGCGGGCCGGAGCGTCAGCGTGACCTGGGCGCCCGAGTGGAGCCCGACCCCACGCGTCGCGACCGGCCGGTCGAGGGTTCGCTGATGGAATGACGCGTCGCTCATGGGCTCCGGAACTTGGACACCGATCGGGGCTCGAAGTTGTGCACGGGCGGCGACTTCCCCCGCATGCCGCACTGTGACAACGCCCCCACACTTAACCGACAGGCAGACGAGCGCGCAAGTATCCGTCTTGTCGGACTTTTCTGCAGTTCGACGCAGAGGAGGTCGGTTTCTACCCCTGCTGGAAACGTGCGAGGACAGCGCGCGCGTGTGCTTCGTCGAACCGACGTCCGGCCACGTCGGAGCGCCTTCCCACTGCCACGTAACAACCCTCGGCGGCCTCCGCGAATGCCCGGCACTCCTCGGCGAGCCGCGTGCGCGCCATCGGCCCTGCCGGAATCGCGCCTGCCTCGCGGAGGATGGCGGCGAACTGGTCGAACGCCTGCAGATCTCCGTACCGGAGCAGCTGGTAGCTGACGTCCTGGAAGTACGACAGGAAGCCGCCGAGCACGTCGAGCCGCTGGACGGCCTCCTCGCTCCCGGCGGTCAGCGCCTCGTCGGCGGCCCGCGCCAGCTGCGCGAACACCCAGAGGTCGTTCCGCAGCCGCTGGGCGAGGATGACCGGCGAGACCAGCCGGGTGAAGCTCTCGTCGGCGGGGAGCTTCGCCTCCACCGCGCCGGCGAGCCGGAGCACCTGCGCCTTCAGCTGCTCGGCGGCCGCGGCGCCGATGTCGAGCAACCGCTCCGGGTCGTCCGCCTCCTGCCGGAGCCGCCGGCCGATCTCGTCCGCGAGCCGTGAGAGATCCCGCGACACCTTGAGCGCCGTGCCCTGGTGCCGCCGCAGCGCCACCCGCGGTGCGAGCTCGGTGCGCAGGTACCCGACGAGCGTCATCGCCTCGCTCCGCACCAGCGCGAGCACCACCCGCGCTCGCCGCTCGACCCCACGTGTCGTGGCGCGCACGTAGGCCAGATAGTGGAGCAGCCGGAACAGCCCGAGGAACACGGTGGTGAAGAGCCGCCGCTCGGGGTCACCGAGCTTGCGCAGCGCATCGAGCACCGGCACGGACTTCACCCGGTCGAACTCCAGGCAGAACTCGAGCGGGCGGAAGGGCCGGAAGTACTGGTTGTGGAGGATGGCGCGGTGGACGAGGTTCCCCACCTCGTGGAAGACCCGGAAGCTCACCGTCTCGAGCTTCAGGAGCGAGTCCACCACGGTCCGGAGCGACTCGAAGCTCTGCCGGAGCAGGAACAGGCTTTCTTGAGGCGTGTCCTCCTCGAGCTCGTCGTCGAGCAGCGCGCGGCGGGCGCGATCGTCCACCAGCTGGTCCTGCACGTAGCGGCGGAACATCATCCGCTGGTCCTCGCCCGGGTCGAGCAGCCGCCGGGCGAGCTTGATGGCCTGCCCGAGCGCATCGCGGACGTCGCGGAGCTCGTCGGAGAAGTCGCGCGTCACCACCGGCCGCGCCATCGAGTCGATGGGGAGGTTGTGGAGCTTGAAGTACCGCTCCATCCCCCGGAGCAGCATCTCGAACTCGAAGAGCCGCTCCTCCCTGCCCTCCACCCGGCAGCGACGCAGCCACCGCTCGCGCTCGGCGGAGAGGCCCGGGTGCGGCTGACTGTCGCGGACGAGTTCGTGGAAGTAGTCGCGGGCGAGCCGCACCTCGCCGCCCGCGCCGAGGCGCGGGAGCGGGATGGGGGCGTTCCGGTCCGCGGGCGCGGTCAGAAGAGCGCCCCCTGCGAGTCCGCCGGCGGCGGCTTGTCGAAGTACTTCCAGCACCGGGCCGTGGCCACCCTGCCCCGCGGTGTCCGGTGCAGGAACCCCTCCTGCATCAGGAAGGGCTCGTAGACGTCCTCCACCGTCTCGCGCTGCTCGCCCACGCTCGCGGCGATGGTGTCCACCCCCACCGGGCCCCCGCCGAATTTCTCGAGGATGGTGAGGAGGATCTTCCGGTCCATCGGGTCGAGCCCGCTCCGGTCCACCTCGAGCCGCTCGAGAGCGCGCGACGCCACGTCGCGCGTCACGCGCTTCACGCCGGCGACCTCGGCGAAGTCGCGGATGCGGCGGAGCAGCCGGTTGGCGATGCGTGGCGTGCCGCGCGCCCGGGTGGCGATCTCCTTCGCGCCGTCCTCCGCCAGCTGCACGCCGAGGATCCCCGAGCTCCGGGCGAGGATCGTCTCCAGATCCGCGGGAGTGTAGTAGTCGAGCCGCTCCTGGATCTGGAAGCGGTCGCGCAGGGGCGAGGTGAGGAGGCCGGTGCGCGTGGTGGCCCCGACGAGGGTGAACTGCGGCAGGTCGATCTTCATCGCCCGGGCTGCGGGCCCCGAGTCGATGGTGATGTCCAGGCGGAAGTCCTCCATCGCCGGATACAGGTA
>JADGQZ010000382.1 GCA_017881345.1 Myxococcaceae bacterium
CCCGGCACCGGCCTGTTCCGCACGGGCGCGCCGGGCGTCGATGTCTGCGCGGGCGATGGCCTCGGCCCTGGCGAGTTCCTGGGCGCGGGCCCAGTCGGACTGCGCGAGGCGGTCCGCGGCCTCGGCTGCGTCCACCTCGGCGCGGGCCTGGGCAAGCGCGCTCCGGGTGGCCTGCACGCCGGAGGTGGCCTGGGTCAGGCCGCCGCGCGCTTGCCGCAGCGACGCGTCGACATTCGCCTGGGTGAGCCGGAGGTTGACCTGGGCAGAGGCGAGGCCGGCGCGGGCGGACTCGAGGTCGGCGCGGGCGGAGGCGAGCTTCGCGTCGAGGTCCCTGGTGTCCAGCTGGACGAGCAGGTCCCCCTGCTTCACCGACTGGTTGTCGATGACCAGCACCTTCTCGACCTGACCGGAGACGCGGGGGCTGACGCTCACCACGCGGCCCTCGACCTGGGCGTCGTCAGTGCTCTCCTTGCCCCGGCCGAAGCCCCAGGCGCCGAGCGCACCGACGACGGCGAGAGCGACGAGGCCGGCGAAGACCTGGGTCGAACGGCGCCGACGGAAGCCGGGTTTCGCGGGCGCGGCGGCGGCCTCGGGCCCGGAGGCGGGGACCTCACGCGGGGCGCGCTCGCGAAGTGCGGTGGTGGTGGCGGACATGCGGTGACTCCTCTTCGATTTCCTGACGGTCTGATGACGAATGGGCGGGGTCAGTCGTGCCGGAACACGTGCACGCGGGCGCGCAGCTTCTCGACCAGCCCGACGAACTGGTCGCGCTCGGCAGGGGTGAGCGCCTGGACGAGCGCCTGCATCCGTTGCAGGTGGTCTGGCAGCAACGACGCGATGAGGTCGGTTCCGCGCGGGGTCAGCCGGACACGGTAGGTGCGGCGGTCCTCGCCAACGTCGCCGCGGGTGACATGGCCCGACTCGACCAGGCTGTCGACCAGGCCGGTCATGGCCGCGCGGGTCACGCCCGTCTGGTCGGCAAGCTCCGCCGGGGTCAGGCCCTCGTCGCTGGCCTTGTACAGGTGGATGAGCACGTACCACCGGCCGCGCGACAGCCCGTACGCCTGGTAGTGCTGCTCCAGCGCGCCATCGAGCTCCCGGTGGAAGTACAGGAGCGGCACGCAGGCCGAGATGGCTTCACGGTCGAGTCCGGGGATGGACCGCGAGAGCTGCTCGATCTTCTCGAAGCGGGGGCAGGGCGATGGCTTCACGCGTTGATGGTTAATGCCTTGACCATCAGGCGTCAAATCGAATTTCCGCCCTGAACGTGCGCCCCAAGAGGTGTCAGTCCCGTGCGAGACACTCGTCAGTCCCGGTACTTGGCCGGCTTTTCATGTCGGGACCTGTGCGCAAGCTCAACCTGTCCGAACTCGAGTGGCTGCCCTACGCGATCGCACCCGGAGTGGGGGGTGAGGTCCGGGACGTGGGGCGCGCGGTGGGCACGCGGAACGTGGGCCTCCGGATCCAGCGCATCCCTCCTGGGGCGCGGGCGTCGCGGCGGCACCGGCATCTCTTCCAGGAGGAGCTGCTGGTGGTCGTGCGGGGCGAGGGCACGCTGGTGCACGGAGAGAATCGCGTGCCGGTGCGCTCGGGGGATTTCGTGAGCTACCACGCGGGCGACGCCGAGGCGCACACGCTGGAGAACACCGGGACGAGCGTCCTCGAGGTCTGGGCGTTCGGCGACCGGGTGCCGCACGAGGTCTGCGTCTATCCGGACGAGTCGGTGGCCTACGTCGAGGCGCTCGGGGGTGACGTCCCACTCTCCGACGTCGAGGCATGGGCGACGCTCGCCGGGCGAGGAAACGGCATCGAGCCCGCGGGCAGCCTGGAAGACTGAGCGGAGCGCGGAGGCGCGCCGGTCTGTTATGCCGCGCGCACCCGTGAGCTCCACGCCCGTTCTCGAGGTCGAGCACCTCGTCAAGCGCTACCGCGACGTCACTGCCCTGGCGGGGGTGACGCTCACCATCAATGCGGGGGAGATCTTCGCCCTGCTCGGCCCGAACGGCGCGGGGAAGACGACGCTCATCGGCGCGGTGTGCGGGCTGGTGAAGAAGACCAGCGGGACGATGCGGCTGTTCGGGGTGGACCTGGACGTGGATCCGCTGCGCCCGCGCTACGACGTGGGGCTCGTGCCGCAGGAGGTGAACTTCGACCCGTTCTTCACGGTGAGCGAGTCGCTGCGGATCCAGCTCGGGTACTACGCGCGGCCGCCGGACGAGGCGCGCATCCGCGAGGTGCTGGAGGCGCTCAGCCTCGGCGAGAAGGCGAACGCGCAGACCCGGGCGCTGTCGGGCGGGATGAAGCGGCGTCTGCTCATCGCGAAGGCGCTGGTGCACCGGCCGAAGCTGGTGTTCCTCGACGAGCCCACGGCCGGGGTGGACGTGGAGCTGCGGCGCGATCTCTGGGCGTACGTCCGGAAGCTCCGCTCGGAGGGGACGACGGTCATCCTCACCACCCACTATCTCGAGGAGGCGGAGGAGCTGGCAGACCGGGTGGGGGTCATCAACTCGGGGCGACTGCTCCTGGTGGAGGACAAGGCGGCTCTGCTCCGGCGACTGGGCGAGAAGCGGGTACGCATCACCTTCTCCACGCCGGTGGGAGTGTTGCCGGCGGGCCTCGACGGAAAGGCCGAGCTCGCTGAGGACCGGCGCTCGCTGGTGGTCACCGAACGGAACGGGAAGCCGAGCGCGGGCGAGGTGCTGCAGCAGCTCTACATGGGTGGCTTTCCTGTCGCCGAGGTGGACACGCGGGCGAGCCGGCTCGAGGACGTGCTCATCGAGGTGCTGCACGGCGGGGGCGGGGCATGAATGCCTCCGGTCTGAAGACGCTGTTCTCGAAGGAGGTGCGCCGCTTCCTCCGCGTGCCCGGGCAGACCGTGCTGAGCCCGCTCATCTCGACCACCCTCTACTTCGTGGTGTTCGGGGTGAGCCTGGGGGGCCGGATGGAGGAGGCCACCGGGCAGCCGTACCTGCCGTTCATCGTGCCCGGCCTGGTGTTCCTGGGACTGGCGAACAACGCCTTCCTCAACACCAGCTCGTCGCTGTTCATCATGAAGATCCAGGGGACGATCGTGGATCTCCTGGTGGCGCCGATGGGTCCGGGCGAGCTGCTCTTCGGCTTCGTGGGTGGGGGGATGGTGCGCGGCCTGGCGGTGGGCCTGTTGACCTGGGCGGTGGCGCTGGCGTTCGCCGGATTCCAGCTGGCGCACCCGCTGGTGACGTTCGCCTTCCTGCTCGGGACGGCGTACGTCTTCTCGGTGCTGGGGCTGGTTGCCGCGGTGTGGGCCGAGAAGTTCGAGCAGATCAACTTCTTTCCGACCTTCGTGATGCTCCCGCTGACCTTCCTCGGCGGGGTCTTCTACAGCATCAACCGGCTGCCCGAGCCGTGGCGGACGATCAGCCACTTCAACCCGATGGTCTACATGGTCGAGGGGTTGCGCTACGGGATGCTGGGGACGAGCGCGCTGGCGCCCGGCGTCGGGGGGCTGATGCTCGCGCTGCTGGCGCTGGGGTCGACGGCCGTGGCGTTCGCGATGCTCGAGCGCGGCTACAAGCTGAAGCAGTAGCGGCGACTCACCCGGTGGCGCGGCGGCGGTCGACGTCGGCGAGGAAGCGGCGGACGATGCCTGCGATCTCCGCCGGTTGATCGAGGTGGGGCCAGTGGCTGGTGTCCTCGACGAAGACGTTCGGGAGCTCGGGAACGGCGGCGCGCATGGCGAGCGGGCCATCGAGGCCGCGCACGGTGACGAGCTGCTTCGGCCCCGGGAACCGGCGGACGACGGTCGGGTCGTACGGCAGGAGCGACTCCATCGACGCCACGAACGTCTCGCGCGCGGTGAGGCCGAGGGTGGAGAGGACGTGCTGGCGCGTCTCGGGGCGGGCGTCGTGGAGGATCTGCTCGAACCACGCCCTGGCGGTCCCCCGGAACCGCTCGGGGGCGACGGAGGCGCGCCAGTCGGCGAGCTCGGCGGGAGGGATGCCCGCGATGCTCCCCGCGGCGTCGAGGAAGAGCGCTCCCGAGAACCGGTCCGGGAAGCGGCCCACCGTCTCCGCCACCACCGCGCCGCCGTAGCTGTGACCGACGAGCGCCGGGCGTTCGAGGTGCATCGCCTCGGCGACCGCGAGGACATCTCCGG
Source organism: Myxococcaceae bacterium (assembly GCA_017881345.1). Classification (GTDB taxonomy): domain Bacteria; phylum Myxococcota; class Myxococcia; order Myxococcales; family Myxococcaceae; genus RPRB01. The sequence goes on from JADGQZ010000382.1 coordinate 4,136, forward strand.
CCATCGCGACGAGATCCCGCCGTCCGTCCGCCGGCGCGTCCGATTCGCCGTAGCCCCGCTGGTCGAACGTGACGACGTTGCGGTCGGTGGCGAGGAGGGGGCCGACGGCGTGCCAGTGGGTGCGGTCGCCGCCGCCGCCGTGCACGAGGAGCACCGGGGTTCCCGGTCCGCCGCCCAGCGTCTCGACCCTCAACCGCCCGGCTCCCCCTGCGATCCAGTCCATGCGGAGCGGCACGCTACGCCCGGTCCGGCGGCTGCCGCCACAGGCGAGAGGGGCGTGTTACACGACTGTCCGCACGTGCTTGCCGCCCGTCCACACATCGAGCCCCGGCGCGTCCCCGGGGCCGACTCCGTCGTGGTGAGCGAGATCTACCTCTCGCTCCAGGGGGAGTCGTCTCACCAGGGGCTGCTCTGCAGCTTCGTGCGGTTGACCGGATGTCACCTGCGGTGCCGGTGGTGCGACTCGGAGTTCGCGTTCCGGGGTGGGACGCGGATGTCGGTCTCCGAGGTCGTGGAGCGGGTGCGGGCGCTCGGATCGCCCCGGGTCGAGGTGACGGGCGGCGAGCCGCTGCTCCAGCCAGGCGTGTACCCGCTGATGGAGGCGTTCCTCGAGGCGGGCCTGGCGGTGCTGCTCGAGACGTCGGGGGCCATCGACGTCCGGCTGGTGCCGGCCGCGGTGCACAAGATCGTGGACGTGAAGTGTCCCGGCTCTGGCGAGGCGGACCGGAACGACTGGCGGGTGCTGGAGAGCCTGACCGAGCGCGACGAGCTGAAGTTCGTGCTGGCCTCGCGCGCCGACTACGACTGGGCGAAGGCGCGCATTTCCGACCACGGGATGGATCGCGGGCCCGCGGGCCTCCTCTTCTCGACGGTGCACGGCGAGCTGTCTCCGACCGAGCTCGCGGAGTGGATCATCGCGGACCGGCTCCCGGTGCGGTTCCAGCTTCAACAGCACAAGGTGCTCTGGGCTCCGAACGCCCGCGGAGTCTGAGGCCGGTCGCGGCGAGCGACGCGACGGGGTCCCGACGTCTGCCGTGTAAGCCATTGATTCGATTGCGGTCTAGTCAAGCTGCGCCCCTCTCGGCTGGCTCGCGTCGCAAGCGCTGGAGCAGGCCGGGGCCAGGGGGCGAGGCCCCATTACGAGGTGTCTGACACCTCGACGGACACCTCGACGGGACATCTCGACGGGCCTGTAACGAGGTGTCTGGCACCTCCAACGAGCGACTGCCCACTCGCCAACCGAGCAGCCGCGGCTCCTGCGCCTAGATCACAACGTGCGGAGCCGCCGTTGCCGCGTCGCCCGTGTTTGGCGTCCCGGTGGGCTCGATCAGGAGCACATGCGCCTCCTCGACCGCGACCGGACGGTGCTCGACCCCCTTCGGGACGACGAACAGCTCCCCAGGTCCCAGCTCGACCGCCCCGGTGCGCATCTCGATCCGGATGCGCCCCTTCAGGACCAGGAAGAAGTCATCGGTGTC
>JADGQZ010000383.1 GCA_017881345.1 Myxococcaceae bacterium
CCTGCTGGTGGTGCCGCTGCAGTTGCTCGCGTACCACATCGCCGTGCGTCGAGGCTGCGACGTTGATCAGCCACGCAATCTCGCCAAGAGCGTCACCGTCGAGTGACGGTCTTCGCCGGTTCAGTGCCTGCTGGCCGTCGCCGCCGGTCCGCCGATGCGAATCAGATGGATGACGCCGCGAGCCGTCCCCACCGCGAGCAGCCGGCCATCGGGCGAGAACGTCGCGCTCGACGGGAAATCGTCCTGGAGCGCGAGCGAGAGCTTCCCGGTCACCGCACCCGAGGGCCAGCTGCGCATCCGGAGCTCCGGGCCATCCGCGTCGACGCTCACGTCCCCGCGCGGTGACAGCGCGACCGGGCCTCCGGTGCGGGCCCGGCGGGGGATGGCGTCGCGCAGCACCGGACGGCCGACCTCCCAGAACCCGAGCAGCTTCGACGAGGCGAGGAGCATCCGCTTGCCGTCGGGGGTGGCCTCGCACGCGGTCACCTTTCCGAGCTTGCTCCCGGCGCGCGCCACCGGCTCGCCCTCCGGATCGAAGAGCTGGATGCCGCCGCGCTCGCCGCGGGTGACGAAGGCGCCCCCGGGCGGCACGCAGCCCCCGAGCAGCTCCTGGTCGAGCGAGAGGGTCTGCAGCCGCCGCCCGGTGCGCACCGCGATGCGCTCCAGGTGGTAGTGCCGGCTGCATCCGATGGAGCAGCCGCTCCGGAGCAGGCTGACGCAGGACTCCTCGGCAACGGGTGCGAGCACGTTCTCCCCGTCCGAGGAGAGCACGAGCTCGGGCACCGTCTGCAGTCCGGACCACCTGGACGGGTCGCGGACGCCCAGCGCGCTGTTCGTCGGGGTCTGCATCAGCTCGGCGACCTGCGCCTGGGCGGAGGCGCACGCCGGCGCGGAGCGCGCAGGATCCGGTGCCGGCGGGGGGACCAGGACCGGACCGGCCGCCCCATCCGCCACGCGCCAGGTGCGCACCGAGTCGTCCTCGTGCTGCGAGACCAGCGTCCCGGCCCCCGGGGTGAAGCGGAGGTCCACCAGCGCCCCACCCGGGACCGAGCCGGACAGCCGCTGCGCCCGCGTGCCCACGTCCCACACCGACCAGACTCCCGAGGCGTCGCCCGAGGCGAGCCGTGCTCCGTCGGGCGAGAAGCGCAGCGCGGTCACCTGTGCGCGGTGGCCCGGCGGAAGCGGAGCCGGCGCACCGTTGCGCACGTCGAGCCTCACCAGCGTCGTGGAGACCGGGTCCACCCTGTCCCGCAGCTGACCGGCCACCGCGACCAGCACCGTGCCGTCCGCGGCGAACAGCGCCGCCGTCACCTGCACCGGGCGAACCTCCCAGCGGATGCTCCCGCCCGGGAGCTCCACGAGCCGCAGCGACCCGGAGGTCCGCGCGTCGTCGCACTCCTCGCCGCCGGTGACCGCCGAGACCAGCGCCAGCGTCCCGTCGTCCGAGAAGCTCAGCGCCCGGAGCGACTCTCCCTCGCAGGGTCGCCCGCCGCCGCGGAGCACCTCGAGCCGGAAGCTGCCGCCATGCCGGTCATACCCGCGGATGGTGCCGTCCTGCCCCGCCGTCAGGAGCCGCCCGTCGGCAGTGGGCCGCATCGCGAGCATCCGGCCGTCCTGGGCGTGGAAGCGGCTCATCTGCCCGCCATCGAGCGGGATGAGCTCCACGTCCCCCTCGGGCGTGGCCCGGAACGCCGCCGTGCCGTCCACGGCGCTCGCCACGGCGGTGGTGCTGTCCATTCCCGGGACCGGCGTGTCCTGCGGCGGCCGCCGCCCGGTGGGGTCGCACACCCGCAGCGCGAGGCCCTCGACGCCCAGGACACGGCCGTCCGGGGTCGCGGCGAGGGGCGGGGCCAGGAGGCACCCCGGAGCACGCTCGGTCGGGAAGGCGAACCCTCCCGGACCGATGGCCACCCGGGTCCCCGGCGAGGCCACGCCGATCTGCTGCCAGTCCGCGACATCCCAGAGTCGCGCGAAGCCGGCGGCGTCGAGCGCCAGCACGCGCCGCGCATCGAGCTGCACCAGAGTGTGGATCCGATGGGCGGAGGCCAGGTCCGCACGCCCGAGCGTTCCAGCGGACTCGGTGGAGAGGGCGGGGGCGGCGAGCGCCGGAGCCGAGAGCAGCGAGAGCAGGATGAAGGAACGCAAGGAGCCTCCCAGGCTAGCGGGGCCGCCCCCTCGAGCGACAGCCGGGTAGATCGACACTCGGGGACGTCCCGGGAACGTGGGGCATTCACCCCGTGCCCCGCTGCCGGACGCTTTTGGCCACGCTGCCGTCCGGCGCCGGACGCCTGTGGTGTCGACACCACTCTCTGCCCCGCGTTGCAACCGCTCAGCGGGTCCGGACGAGGCGGGCCTCCAGCTCGCGTCCGAGGCGGTCCGGGAAGCTGTCCGGTGCCGGGCGGAGCCGCTCCAGCGCGAACCGGGCGCCGAACAACCCCCGGATCTCCGGCTCGGTCACGTCGAACGGCGGCCCACCCGGTCGACCGAGGGCGAAGAAGAGGCCGGCCAGCACGCCCCCGGGGCGGAGCAGCTCGGCGCAGGCGTCGACGTACTCGGGGCGCCGCACGGGCTCGATGGCACAGAAGAAGGTGTGCTCGATGATGGCGTCGAACGTGCCGCGCCGGGCGGCCAGCGTGTCCACCAGTGCGTCCTCGCAGCGGACCTCGAGTGGCACGTCGAGCGCCCGCGCCGCTGCGGCCGCGGCCTCACAGGCCTCCGGGGCGATGTCGACCACCGTCACCGCGAACCCGAGCTGCGCCAGCGCCAGCGCGTCGTGACCGCGGCCGCCGCCGGGGACCAGGACCCGGCCCCGGGGGATGTCTCCGTCCTGCGCCATGCGGGCGATGGGCGGCGCGATCCGGCCCTTGTCGAAGCGGGTGTCGCCCGTCCGGTAGAGCGGGCTCCAGAAGTCGCGCCCGCAGGCGTCGGTCGGGGTGGGCGGTGTCTCGGCCACGGCGGTCCTGGTGTACTCCGCCCGGCGCCTTCGCGCAGCCGCTGGAGGCGCCCGCGAGCGGGTGGGCGACGTCCAGCCGGACTCGCCAGCTCGCACACCAAGGTCGCGACCCAGGTTTCGCTGGACGGGGGGACGCGCTGCGGCCGAGAGTTTCGTCGGCGACGCCGGTCACAACGCAGTGGGCGCCACCGATCTCCCGGCTGTCCGCCCGGATGGACGGGATCTCCGGGGCGGCCCCCCGAGGAGCTCGATGTTCGTCGGTCACCTGGGTGTCGGACTTGCGCTCTCGGCCCGCTCGCGCCGCTTCCGGCTCGGGACCCTGCTTGGAGCGGCGCTCCTCCTCGACGTGCTTCTCGGAGCGTTCGTGCTCGCCGGCTGGGAGCGGGTCATCGTCCCGCCCGACTTTGCCACCGCGCACTACCTCGAGTTCGTCTTCCCGTACTCGCACGGGCTCCTGGCGACGCTCGTCTGGACAGCCGTCACGGCGGCGCTGGCCAGCACCGGTCTCCTCCTGCTCGGCCGTGGGCGGGCGGCGGCGTGGGTCGCGGCGGCGGCGGTCGCATCGCACTGGGTCTGTGACGTCATCGAGCACGTGCGCGGCCTGCCGCTGCTCGGGCCGGGCTCGCCGCGCGTGGGCCTCGGGCTGTGGGGCACGATGGGCTGGGCGCTCCTGCTCGAGGTGCTGCTGCTGGTCGGTGGAGCTGGCCTCTTCCTCCGGTCGCGCCCGGGCCTGCCGCGGGGACGGCGGACGGTGTTGCTCCTCGTCCTCGGCGGCGTGGCAGTCCTACAGATCGTCAGCCAGCTCGCCGGGGGCGAGGTGCCTGCGGCGCGGGTCCTCGCCCTGACCTGGATCGTGCAGGCCGCGGCACTCACCGTGCTCGGGCTCTGGGCGGACCCGGTCCTCAGCTCACCGGCTGGGTCTCCGCCGGCCGGCCGGCTCCCTTGATTGGGTCCGCCGGCGAGGCCGGGGCCGGGGAGGGCATCGCGTCCTTGAAGCGGAACTCCACGTCCACCACCCCGCCGTCCGGGGGTGGGACCTCGTCGGCGCCCACGTCGCGGAGCAGGGCGATCATCGCCGAGTTCACCGCGAGCACGTCGGCGCGGAGCCCCTTCAGCCCGTGGGCCCGGCCGACCTCGACCATGCGCCGCATCAGCGCGGTGCCTACGCCCTTGCGCTGCCAGGCGTCGGCGATGACGATGCCCAGCTCGCCGATGCCGCTGGCCGGCTCGAGATCGTAGCGGGTGAGGCCGATGAGCGTGCCGTCCTCGGGCAGCTCGGCGACGAAGGCGCAGCCACGCTGCGGGTCGGCGTCGAGCATGGCCTGGACCTCGTCGCGCGGGTAACGCGTCCGCAGGTGGTGGTAGCGCGTGTAGACCGACTCGGGAGAGAGCCCGTACAGCAGCTCCTGGACCTTGGCCTCGTCGGTGAGCCGCGCGGCGCGGACCCGGATCTCCCGGCCGTCCCGGAGCTTCTCGTCCCACGCGCGCACGTCGAGCGGGGGACGCGGCACCGGCTGGTCCATGAACACCCAGTGGCGCTGCTTGGCCGCGGCGAGCAGCTCGGCGCGGTGGTCCGGATGGGCGATGGCGGTGAGCGCCAGCGCGCGCTCGCGCACCGACTTGCCCCAGAGGTCCGCGACGCCGTACTCGGTGACCACGAAGCGCACGTCGCCGCGGCTGGTCACCACCGCCGAGCCCTCGGGCAGGGTCGGCTGGATGCGGCTCACCGTGTCACCGCGGGCCAGCGAGGGGAGCACGATGAGCGCTCGGCCACCGTAGCTGCGCGAGGCGCCGCGGACGAAGTCCACCTGCCCGCCGATGCCGGAGTAGAAGCCGCCATCGAGCGTGTCCGCCGCCACCTGGCCGGTCAGGTCCACCGCGAGCGCGGTGTTGATCGACACCATCCGCACGTTCTGGGAGATGACGTACGGGTCGTTCACCCAGTCGCTCGCGCGGAGCTCCAGGTCTCGGTTCTCGTGCGCCCAGGCGTAGAGCGCGCGGGTGCCCATGAGGAAGCTGGCCACCATCTTGCCCGGCGCGAGCGTCTTCCTGAGCCCGTTGACGACCCCGAGCTTCGCCAGCTCCATCACTCCATCGGAGAGCATCTCGGTGTGGATGCCGAGGTCGCGGTGGTTCTTCAGCGACGAGAGGACCGCGGTCGGCACCTCGCCGATACCGATCTGCAGCGTCGCCGCGTCGGGGACCAGGTCGGCCACCAGCTCGCCAATGGCGCGACTCACCGCATTGCCCAGCACGGGCTCGCGCTCCGGGAGCGGGGTGTCCACCGCGACCAGGTGCTTGCAGCGCCGGATGTCGAGCAGCGTGTCCCCCGGCGTCCGGGGCATGCGCGGGTTGACCTCGGCGAGGATGAGCCGCGCCGAGTCCACCGCCGCCCGGACGATGTCCACCGACACGCCGAGCG
>JADGQZ010000384.1 GCA_017881345.1 Myxococcaceae bacterium
CACCCGCGCGCGCCTCTCCACCCGCCACGCGGCGCGTGCTGGTCATCGAGGACAACCTGGACGCGGCCGAGACGCTCGCCGAGCTGCTGGGCCTCGGGGGGCACGAGGTCGAGACCGCCCACGACGGCCCGGCCGGCTTCCAGAAGGCGCTGTCGTCGAGGCCCGACATCGTCGTGTGCGACATCGGACTGCCGGGCATGAGCGGCTACGACGTGGCTCGAGCCATGCGCGCCGAGCCCTCGCTCGCCGCGACCGTGCTGGTCGCGCTCACGGGGTACGCCCGCCCGGAGGATCGGCGGCAGGCGCTCCGAGCCGGTTTCGACTACCACCTCGCGAAGCCGGTCGGCATCGAGGAGCTCGAGGCCCTGGTGGCGAGCTCGGCCCGAGGGTCGGTTCAGTGAAGTAGGGGCCCGGCGACCAGAACGAAGCGGGTGCGGCGCCGGCTGCGATCGGTCATGGGGATCGCGGCTCTCCTGCCTTGGCCCTGCGCGTGACGACGAAGGCGCGCTCTCCCGAGACGTCATCGCTCGCCGCGCGCACGAGGTGGTCGGCGGAAACGTTCAGCGACAGATCGCTGGTGCTGTCGGCGGAGACGCCGATCCGGTAGGTGCCCGGCCGCACGCCCTCGAACTCATACCAACCGTCATAGGAGGTACGGGTGGACGCCAGGACCGTGCCCGCCCGATCGACGAGCTGCAGCTCGGCGCCTTCGAGTGGATGCCGGCCGCCACCCTTCTCCTCCAGCAGGACCGTGCCGTCGATGATGGAGGTGGGCACCACCGGGAAGTCGGCCACCAGCGTCTTGCCCGGGCGCGGGACCATGCTGACACCCGCCGTGCCCGCCTTCCACTGAGGGTCCTCGAGCGCCATCTCGTCGACGGAGACGTCGACGTGCTGGTAATTCGGGAGCGCACGGAGCAGGGCGACCCCGCTCTGATTGGTGGGATCCCGGGCCGCCGCGCCATTCACGAGCATGCGCGCGCCAGGGATGAGAGGCTCGCCCGGATCCATCCTGCCGTTTCCGTTCTTGTCCAGGAACACCCGCGCAGCGAGCCCGCCGCTCCCAGCCATGGGCTGCGCGTCGGCGACGATGGCGCCTGACCCGGCCTCCCGCCCCAGGGAGAAGAAGACCTGCATCCCGACCAGGAGCTCGTTCGCCGTGGAGCAGGAGGCGTGGAGCTGGAGCCCGAAGGCGCCAAGGGTCCTCACCGCGGCGAGGGCGACCCGGCCGAGGTGATTGGCCGGCTCGGCGGCGACGCTGCCCTGCATGAGGTAGTCGCCCAGCCGTCGCTCCAGGCGGAGGTCGACGGACTCGACGCGCGGGGAAGGGTGGACCTCCCAGGCGGCCTGCCCGGCGACGTTCCACGCCCCGAGCCGCCGGCTCGCGCGGAAGACCGCGTCCAGGAGGCGTACCCGCTCGACGGACATCCACCGGAGAGTCTGGAACATCGACACGCTCGCGACGTTGGCGGAGATCCTGCCGCTGGCCTGATCCTCGCTCGCGCCCGAGCCCAAAGTGTCGCGCCGTGCGTCGAGCGAGAAGGATACGGGGAGGCGCGCCGGGAGCACACCATCGACGTGCACCGAGGTGCGCCGTGCGAACGGATCGACGCGAGCCCGGAGCACCTCGCTCGTGAACCCCTGCGCGAGGAGCTCGCCGACCCTCAGGTTCAGCCCGAGCCACCGCGCGTTCAGCGCCACCTCCTCCAGGGTGCCACCGTCCGACCCGAGGTCGACGTCGGCCTGAGCGAACACCCCCGCAACGCTCGCGCGCAGACCGGCGAACGTGTACCCGCGCGCGCTTCCTTCGATCGGGATGACCGTCGCGCCGCCGGCGATCGAGAGCTGCCGGGAAACGCCAAGGTCGAGCATCGCGCTCGTCCGCAGGAAGGAGGTCCCGTCGCGCTGCGCGGTGAGGCGGTACTGGACCTGGCCGGGGCGGCTCATGCCCGGCCCGAAGAACATCGATCGAGTCTCTTCACTTCGCTCACCGTATGGGCCGTGGAACACCAGCCGATAGTCGTTCTGACCGAGCTGCAGCGGCAGCTCCTCGAACGCATACGTGCCATCGACCCGGGAGGCCTGGTACCCCACCAGCGCGCCGTTCTGGTACAGCTCGACATCCCAGCCGGGGCGCAGCAATCCGCTCAGGCTGTATCGGTCGAACGGTCCGGAGGCGTCGAGCGCATAGCTGCTCGCGGACGCACCGAGCCAGCGCGGATCCGAATAGGACACGTTGCTGAGCCCGGCGGCCGACACCGCGCCCGCCCCGACGTAGGTCGCGTGCAAGGGGCCCAGCAGCCCGGCGTCGGGGTCGGTGCGAGCGAGCGTCGCCCGGATGTCCTCCGGGAAGTGGCCGTTCGCGCCCGCCACGTACACCGCCGCCTCCGTTCCCAGCAGATCGCCCGTGGCGTACGTCGCCGAGCGGACGTCGAACTGGCTACGCCCACCCACGCGTCTGGCCTCAGCGGCTACCGTTTGATCAAGGGAGGGAAAGGAGACGAGTTGGCGCTCATCCGCGAGGCGGGGGTTGCTTCCCTTGTGCGGCGCGCTCCTGCCGAGCCGGGCGGCGGCCGCCGCTCGCTGCAGGCGAGCCTGGACGGGGAGCGGCTCGAGTGCTGCGATGGTCAGGAGCTGCAGCTCCGGCTCGACGGTCAGCTTGACGGGCAGCCAGCGCTCGAGGAGCGGGAGCGGAACGAAGATGTCGTCGTCCCGCAGCTCGATCATCTCGGGGTCGAACGACTCGCTCCGCCCGGCCAGGGCGAACGTGCCGTGCCCCAGGCTGAAGGTGCGCTGCTGGTCGACCACGAAGCCTGCGGCGAGGCGTGGAAACGGCGACGCGCGTATGTCGATCGAGAGGGCCTGGGCCAGCTGGAGCAGCGGGAGCCGCACGCCGAACCGGGAGGGATAAGCCGCCACACCGTCGGAGACCACGAGTCCCCCGAGCTGGACCTCGAGGAGCATGGAATCATCGCCCCGCGCCTGCGCCGCGCCGGTCAGCAGGAGAACGGTGACGACCGCGGCGCTGGCACCGCTCCACATCAGGCCGGCGCGAGCGGTCTTCACATGGGCTCAGCGGGGGACGACGGTCGCTTCCGCGGTGGGGCGGGATTTGCCCTTGAGGTCTTCGCTGAAGGTGACGCGCAGCCGCTCGGCCGCGGCTTCCCGCTGGATGGGCGCCGAGACCCGCCGGAGGGCGTTGGGCACGTACACGGCCGTGCCGCGCACCTTCCCCACCAGGCGCTCGGGCTTCCCAGGTGCCGATGCGAACACCTCCAGGTCGCCGTAGACCGAACGTTCGCCGCTCCGGTTCAGGTCGACCGAGAGCGAGGCCGATCCGTCCGACGCCCGGTGCACCTCCAGGTTCGTCAGCGTAAGCGCGGCGGAGAGCTGCCCTTGGCGGACGATGATGGGGATGGAGGCGCCGACGAGCGCCGTGAGCTGGATCGAGATGCCCTCGCCGCTCGTACGCTGGCGGGGGCCCACGTCGGGCAGCCGCCTCAGGAGGAGGTGAGAGCGGTACTCGCCGGGCTCGAGGTCCGGGGGCTTGCGAATCTGGAGCCGGATGGTCTGCTCCCCGCCCGGCGCGACCGTGAACTGGTGCGGCGAGAAGCGCACGAGCGGCGTCGCGAAACGCTCGCCGGGCGCCGGTTCGGTCACCATCTCGAACTCGCCGGACGCGCCCATGCGCCGTTCCACGAGCGCGACCTGGTAGGTGGCCGGCGTCGCCCCGCGGTTCACGATGCCGAGCTGCGCCGAGCGCTCGCTCCCCTGGAAGACGATGCGCGAGGGGAAGAGCATGAGATCCTGCTCCGCCCTCGCGGGGCGCGGGGCGACTGCGGCGACCGCGACCGCGGCGAGCAACAGCGCCACCCCTTTCCAGCCGCTCCGAACCTGACGATAGTCACTCATAGTTGATCGTAACCTCGAACGAGCCGATGTAGTTTCCGGGGACCTGACCGTTGCCCACCTGCAGTGTCGCGCCCACCGAAACCACCTGGGAGCCGCTGACGAGGCTCCCAGGCGTGGTGGGAGAACTCGTGAACTGCGTCACCGTCATGGTGGCGCTGCCGTGCGTCATGACGACCGAGTTGTCGGCTGGAAGGCCGATAGAGTAGCTCCGTCCCGCTTCGCCGACGACCGTGAATCTCGCAGGCAATCCGGGACTCGACGAGAGGACGAGACAATACCTTCCCCCGCGGACGCGCCCCGGGCACGTCCGCGACTTGCTGGCGCTCCTGGAGGCGGCGTTTCCGGCGGGCCGCACCGAGCCCGAGCGCGCGCTGGCGCAGGTCGGCGATCTCGCGGAGCGGCGCA
>JADGQZ010000385.1 GCA_017881345.1 Myxococcaceae bacterium
CGCTTGCCTCCCCGGTCACGGCTTGAGTAGTAGGCCCGGACTCCATGTCCGACCTGGCGATCGAGGTGGAGCGGCTGGTGAAGCGCTTTGGCGACCTGGTCGCCGTGGACGGCCTCGACCTCGCCGTCCCGGCCGGGACCTGTCTGGGGCTCCTCGGGCCCAACGGCGCGGGGAAGACCACCACCGTGGAGATCCTCGAGGGGCTCCAGCGCGCCACCTCGGGCACGGTTCGCGTCCTCGGCCGCTCCTGGGACGAGGCCCGGGATGACATCCGGTCGCGGATCGGGGTGACGCTCCAGGAGACGCGCTTCCACGAGAAGCTCACCGTGGAGGAGACGCTCACCCTGTTCCGGAGCTTCTACCCGCGCGGCCCGTCGGTGGAGACGGCCCTGGCGCAGGTGGCGCTGGAGGAGAAGCGGGGGGCGCGGGTGGGGACCCTGTCCGGAGGACAGAAGCAGCGGCTCGCGCTCGCGGTCGGCCTGGTCGGTGACCCCGAGCTGCTCTTCCTCGACGAGCCCACGACGGGGCTCGACCCGGTGAGCCGCCGCGGGCTCTGGACCCTGATCGAGGGGTTGAAGGGACGTGGGCGCACGGTGGTGCTGACCACCCACTACATGGAGGAGGCCGCCGTCCTCTGCGACGACATCGTCATCGTCGATCACGGCAAGGTCGTCGCCCGCGGCACGCCCGAGGCGCTGGTGCAATCGCTCGGTGGGGAGCAGCTGATCGAGTTCGTGGCCCGGCCGCCCATCCCCGGCGAGGCGCTGTCGCGGGTGCCCGGTTTCAGCGGCCGGCGCGAGCGCGGGGAGGTGGTGTCGCTGTCGGTCGAGGCGCTGCACGAGGCCGTGCCCGCGCTCCTCCGGATCGCCGACGAGCACCGGAGCGAGCTGGTCCGGCTGTCCACCCGCGCCGCGACGCTGGACGACGTGTTCCTCGCGCTCACCGGGAGGACGCTGGCCGAGGCGGAGCAAGGATGAGCGGCGCGAAGGGCTGGCTCAACCCCCTGTGGCAGCTGTTCCTGATGCGGCTGCGCACGTTCAGCCGCGAGCCGTCGGCCACCTTCTGGGTCTTCGGCTTCCCGCTCCTGATGTCGATCGTCCTCGCGCTCGCCTTCCGGAACCAGGCGGGGACGCGGCTCTTCGTCGCGGTCGCGGACGGGCCGGAGCGTGCCTCGGTGGTCGCCGCCCTCGCCGCGAGCGATGGGCTCGGCGCGACGGCCATGCCGCTCGAGGAGGCGCGCGAGTCGCTCCGCCGCGGGAAGGTGGCCCTGGTCGTCGTCCCCGACTCCCCGCCGCGGCTGCTGCTCGATCCCACCCAGCCGGACGCGCGCACCGCGCGGTTGCTGGTCATCGATGCGCTGCAGCGGGCGGCGGGCCGGAGCGACCCCCTGACGCTGTCCGAGGACCGGGTGACCCTGCCAGGCACTCGCTACATCGACTTCCTCGTGCCGGGGCTGCTCGGCTTCGGGCTGATGTCCTCGAGCATCTGGGGGCTCGGGTGGGCCATCGTGCAGATGCGCATGGGCAAGCTGCTCCGCCGGCTCGCCGCCACCCCGATGCGCCGGCTGGACTTCCTGCTCGCGTTCACCGGGGGAAGGCTCCTGCTTGGCCTGCTCGAGGTACTGTTCTTCCTCGGCTTCGCGCGGCTGATCTTCGACGTGCGCGTGGCGGGGAACCCGGTGACCTTCGTCCTCTGGGCGCTGGCCGGCGCGCTGACCTTCGGCGGCATCTCGGCCCTGGTGGCCAGCCGGGCGGAGAACTCGGAGACGGCGAGCGGCCTGATGAACCTCGTGACCTTGCCGATGACGGTGGTCTCGGGCGTCTTCTTCTCCGCCAGCCACTTCCCCGGCTGGCTCCAGCCGGTGCTCCGGGCCCTCCCGCTGACCGCCCTCATCGACGGCCTCCGGGCCATCGCCATCGACGGGGCAGGCGTCGACGCGCTCGTGCTCCCCGCGCTGGTGCTGCTCGCCTGGGGCGTGGGCAGCTTCAGCCTCGCGCTCCGGCTCTTTCGCTGGACCTGAGGGACGGCGGCGCCGGGGCCGCAGGGCCGTCGGCGAGCCGGGGCAGGCCCTTCTCCTCGAGCGCGCTTGCGGCCTCCCCTGGCCAACTGGTACGGCTTGGCCTTCGTGCCCAGGCGCGCCCAGCTTGCACGGGAGGATCAGCGCGCGCTCGCCGTGCTCGCCGAGATCGGACGGGCGCTGGCCCGCGCCGGTGAGACCCGATCTGCGCTCGAGAGAGCGCTGGACCTCCTCGAGGAGGCGCTGGGGATCGTCCGCGGGGCGGTGTTCCTCCTCCACGAGGACTCGGGCGCCCTCCAGGTGGACGCCGCCCTCGCCATCTCCGAGGAGGGCCTGGGGGCCCGTTATCGCCCCGGTGAGGGCATCATCGGGCGCGTGCTCCAGAGCGGGCGGCCGGTGGTCGTGCCAGCCAGCGCCCGCGAGCCGCTGCTCCTGAACCGCGCCTTCCAGCGGCGCAAGGCCGGCGCGCCCGAGGTCTCGGTCCTCTGCGTCCCCATCGCCTTCGACCGCCAGCCCGCCGGTGTCCTGGTGGTGGACGTGCCCTTCCGGGAGGGACGCGACTTCCAGTTCGAGATGCAGTTCCTCGGAGTGGTGGCGGCGATGATGGCCCAGGCGCTCCGGGCGCAGCGGGCCATCGAGGACGAGCGCAGCAAGCTGGTCGCGGAGAACAAGAACCTCCGCTCCGAGCTGGAGGAGCGCTACGACCTGTCGAACATCGTCGGCACCAGCGGACCGATGCGCCAGGTCTACGAGCAGATTGCCCAGGTGGCGCAGACCAACACCACCGTGCTCATCCGTGGCGAGTCCGGGACGGGCAAGGAGCTCATCGCTCACGCCATCCACTACAACTCCCCGCGGGCGCAGAAGCCGTTCGTGAAGGTGAGCTGCGCGGCGCTCCCCGACACCCTCATCGAGTCCGAGCTGTTCGGCTACGAGAAGGGCGCCTTCACCGGGGCCCAGGCGCGCAAGCGGGGCCGCTTCGAGCTGGCGCACGGGGGGACGCTCTTCCTCGACGAGGTGGGGGAGCTCAACCTGGCCACCCAGGTGAAGCTGCTGCGCGTCCTCCAGGAGGGCGAGTTCGAGCGGCTGGGCGGGACCGAGACCATCAAGGCGGACGTCCGCCTCATCACCGCCACCAACCGGGACCTCGAGGCGGCGATGGCCGAGAAGCAGTTCCGCGAGGACCTGTACTACCGGCTGAACGTGTTCTCGATCTTCGTCCCGCCCCTGCGCGACCGGAGGCCGGACATCATGCTCCTGGCCGATCACTTCCTCATCAAGTACGCGCGGCGGCACAACAAGCGGATCAAGCGCATCGCCACCCCGGCCATCGACATGCTGGTGAGCTACCACTGGCCGGGAAACGTCCGGGAGCTCGAGAACACCCTCGAGCGCGCGGTGCTCACCTGTGACGGGCAGGTCATCCACGGCCATGACCTCCCGCCCACGCTGCAGACCGCGGAGGCGTCCGGCACCGCCGTGCAGTCCTCGCTCTCCGACGCCATCGAGCAGTACGAGAAGGACCTGATCCTCGACGCGCTGAAGAGCGCCCGCGGCAACCGGGCCAAGGCGGCGCGGCTCCTGGGCACCACCGAGCGGATCATCGGCTACAAGATCCGCAAGTACGGCATCGAGGTGGCGCGGTTCCGGGGCGCGCCGCCGTCTGCCGCGGCGCGGCGCCGCACGGGCACCAGCTAGGGGGACAGGCCGGCGGCCCGGAGCACGTGCGCGGCGATGTCCTCGACGCCCACGCCGTGGATCACCTGCGCGAACACCGTCGGCCCGGCGCCGCGCATCCTCCGCGCGTCGCGCTCCATCACCCCGAGGTCCGCCCCCACGTGCGGCGCCAGGTCGGTCTTGTTGATGACCAGGAGGTCGGACTGGGTGATGCCGGGGCCGCCCTTGCGCGGCACCTTGTCTCCGCCGGCCACGTCGATGACGTAGATGGTGAAGTCGGCGAGCTCGCGGCTGTACTGCGCTGCGAGGTTGTCTCCCCCGCTCTCGACGAAGAGCAGCTCGGGAGCAGGGCGTACCTCCTTCATCAGCCGCTCGAGCGAGAGCAGATTGTGGCTGATGTCCTCCCGGATGGCGGCGTGGGGACAGCCGCCGGTCTCCACCGCGCGGATCCGCTCGGCCGGCAGCGCCTCGTTGCGGACCAGGAACTCGGCGTCCTCGCGGGTGAAGATGTCGTTGGTCACCACCCCGAGGCTCAGCCGGTCGCGGAGCCGCCGGCAGAGCGCGAGCACCAGCGCCGTCTTGCCGCTCCCCACCGGGCCGCCGACGCCGACGGTGAAGGCCCGCTCGCGGGTGTCCCGGCGCATCGGGCGCTCGCGGTGATGGAAGTGGCCGGGGTGGTCGGCCTGGGTGTGGTCGCCTTCGTGGCCCATCGGGAACTCCTTCAGGACTGGAACCGCCGCGAGTGGAGACGATCGTGCGTGCCGTGCAGCAGATCGAGCAGCGGCGCCGGGTGCGCCAGCGACTCGAGGCGGAGCGCCGCGCACGCCCCGCCGACCTCGTCGAGCGTCGGCCCCAGCTCCGCCAGCATCCGCTGGGCCTCGTACGTGCCGGCGAGGCCGAGGCGCACGCCGGCGGAGAGCACGCCGCGCCCCGTGCTCCAGAGGTGGAGGGTCCGGGTCTCCTCGAGCGAGAGCCCGAGCGCCCGGAAGACCACGCCCCAGAGCGGCGCGAGGTGCATGCGCGGCGCCTCCGCGGCTGCCGGAGCCTCCCGGGGGAACACCCGCGCGCAGGTGGAGAAGAACGCGGCGCCCTGGGTCCGGCTGGCGCGGTTGGCCACGTGGTTGGCGAGGAAGGTGTCCGCCCGGGCATCGAGCCGGGCGAGCGCCGCCGGGTCGTCCCAGGCCTCGTGGATCAGGGGCAGCGCACCGAGCCCCGCCTGCCAGAGCGCCGCGCGGGTGAACGCCGCGAGGTCGACCACCTCGCCGGCCTGGGCGGCGGCCTCGAGGCCGAAGGAGTGGGCGAAGCCGCCTGTGGGAAAGGCGGAGTCGGCCAGCTGGAGGAAGCGCCAGGTCCCCATCGGGCCCTAGAACAGCGAGTACCGCTGGGCGAGAGGAAGGGTGCGCGCCGGCTCGCAGCGGAGGAGCACGCCGTCGGCACGGACCTCGTATGACTCCGGGTCCACCTCCAGGCGGGGGAGCGCGTCGTTGAGCTTCATGTGCCGCTTGCCGAGGCCGCGGCAGTTCCGCACCGCGGAGAGGCGCTTCCTCAGACCGAGCCTGGCCACTGTCCCCTCGGCCAGCGCGCGCTGCGACACGAG
>JADGQZ010000386.1 GCA_017881345.1 Myxococcaceae bacterium
CGCCTGCCGCGGCACAGACCGCGCCTGCGCGACCCCCCGCGGGCTCCATCCCGGCTCCGTCCGCGCAGGCTCCGGCCCAGCCGCAGGCCGCAGCCCCGGGGCCCGACAACCAGCCGCCACCCAAGCTGGATCCCAACGCCTTCGACGGCGCCCTGAAGGACTACTTCGACAACAAGCAGGAGCGCGCGGCGCGGACGCTCTACGCCTTCATCGAGTCCACCCCACCGACCGACGAGAACTACGCCTGGGCGCAATACTTCCTCGCCCGCTGCCTCATCGACCTGAGCCTGCGCCACGCCGGCGCGGTCTACCTGGCGAAGGTGGCGCACGAGCGGAGCAATCCCCAGGTCCTCCCCAAGACGCTGGAGGCGCTGAAGGTCCTCACCCTGGTCCCGCATGACGAGGTGCTGATCGACGAGCAGATCTTCGGCTCGCTCGACCTGGGCTTCCTCCCGGAGAGCGTGAGCGACTACGCCAACTACCAGCAGGGGCTGGTGGACCTCCGGGTGGGCAACGAGCGGTGGGCGAAGACCCACTTCGTCAAGCTGGAGGAGGAGAGCGTCGAGGCCAGCCGCGCGAAGTTCGCGCTCCTGGTCACCCGGCTGAAGAACGCCAAGTCCGTCGACGACCAGATGATCGAGGACTTCCTCGAGCTCTCCAAGGACGAGAAGCTCACCCAGGAGGCCCGCAACGAGGCGCGCCTCGCCGTCGCCCGCCTCCGCTACGAGCGCAAGGACTACGAGGGCGCGCTCAAGGCCTACGAGATGGTCCAGCTGCCCTCGCTCGATCCGGGGCGGGCCACCCTGTACCTGGAGGAGGCCTGGACCCGGTACAACCTGGGGCAGCTCCGGGCGACCATCGGCCTCCTCACCACCCTGGATGCGCCGAGCTTCCGGGACGAGTTTCTCCCCGACAAGTACATCCTCCGGGCGCTGGTCTATCGGGACCTCTGCCAGTACCTCCCGGCCAAGCGCGCCGCCAAGGAGCTCAACCGCCGTTTCAGCGACTCGCTGGAGGCGATCCGCGAGCGCGACGACCTGACCCAGGACTTCCGCCTGCGCCGCGCCGCGGGCAGCCACGGCAGCACCAAGCGCTCGGCGCGGTTCCTCGAGTCGCTCACCGTGGAGAACGAGCTCCTCGGGCGCTACGCCGGCGGCTTCGGCGAACGGCTCTACAAGCACCTCACCAAGATCTACGACCTGGAGCGCGCCGAGGGCGAGCGGATCTACCGCCAGCGCCTCAAGGAGGCGGTGCGGGAGGAGGCGGACAAGCTGCTGCGCGCCGACGAGCAGGTGCGGCTGATGGAGTACGAGGTCGGCCTCAAGCTCTACGAGCGGGTCAAGCGCGGAGCCAAGCTCGCCCAGACGGAGAAGGAGATTCCGCTCACCTCCGCCCATCTGAACTTCAAGTTCGACGGCGAGTACTGGAACGACGAGCTCCGCAGCTACCGGGTGAGCATCCCCAGCCGTTGCATCGAGGAGGGCGCCCAGTGACGGGAGGCCTCCTCCTCCTGCTCCTCGCCGCCCAGAGCGGCCAGGGCGGCATGCTTCTCCCCACGCTCGACAAGAGCGTGAACCCCGTGGTCACCAAGCAGCGGGAGAAGACCGAGTACGTCGAGAAGCTGAAGCGGGACATCTTCAAGGTGGACCGCTCGCTCATCGAGACCGAGCGGCTGATCGCCAAGAGCCGCAACGCCCCGTACCTGCCCGACCTCCAGTTCCGCCTCGCCGAGCTCTACGTGGAGAAGAGCCGGTTCGTGTACTTCCTCCAGGTGGAGCAGCGCGGCGGCGACAACAAGGGCCCGATCATCAGCCCGGAGGCCAAGCTCCTGAAGCAGAAGGCGGTGCAGCTCTACAACCGGCTGCTGCGCGAGTTCCCGGACTTCCACGACGCGGACAAGGTCACCTTCTACCTGTCGCACGAGATGCGCGAGCTCGGTCAGTTCAACGAGATGCTGAAGACGCTCGGCGAGCTCATCGCCAAGTATCCGAAGAGCCCGCTTCGCCTCGAGGCCGAGCAGATCATCGGCGACTACTACTTCGACAAGACCGACCTGGCCGAGGCCGAGAAGCACTACCAGGAGATCCTCAAGTTCCCCCAGAGCCCGGTGCACGACCTGGCCCGCTACAAGCTGGGGTGGATCCGGGTGAACCAGCAGAAGTTCAACGACGCGGTCACCTTCTTCGAGGGCGCCGCGGGGAGCGACCCCATCGCCGGGGTGGACAGCCAGAAGGCGCTGAACGTCAAGCGCGAGGCGCTGCTCGACCTGGTCTACAGCTACACCGAGGCGCGTCCCCCCAAGGGGGCGCTGGCGTACTTCGAGAAGCTCTCCGACAGCCGCACCACCTATGCCCTGGCGCTGGACAAGCTCGGGAACCGCTACTTCATCAAGCAGCAGTACGAGTGGGCCATCCCCGCGCTGCGCAAGCTGATGGAGATCCAGCCCGATCCCGAGCTGGACCTCGAGCGCGCCGAGAAGCTGTACGACTCGCTCAAGGCCGCCAAGGGGAAGGTCCCCACGCAGCAGGAGGACATCAAGTACCTGGTCCGGGCGGCGGTGAACGTGAAGGTGGATCCCTTCAAGGACGAGAACACCCGGCGGAAGCAGCTGGTGGAGACCGAGGAGCTGACCCGCGACCTCGCCACCCAGCTCCAGGCGCTGGCCCAGAAGACCGACGACCGGAAGACGTACCTGCAGGCGGCGAGCGCCTACAAGGAGTACCTCTCGCTCTTCCGGCCCGAGAAGTACGTCCGGGACATCATGCACAACCGGGCGGATGCGCTCTTCGCCGCCCACGCCTACCCCGAGGCGGCGCGCCAGTTCGAGGAGCTCGAGGCCTACGAGGTCCGGGCCAAGAACGCCGCCGGGGCCGAGGCCGCGGCGTACGGCGCGCTGCTCAGCCACTTCAACTCGCTGAAGGTCGGCGAGGTGGACAAGATCACCGCCTTCGAGGTGGCGGACGCGCGCCAGGCGCTGAAGCTCGACGGCTCGAAGTTCATCGCCAAGTATCCGCGCAACCCCAACGCGCTCACCGTCAAGTTCAACATCGCCCGCGCCTACTACGACGATGGCGACTTCGAGCGCTCGAGCCAGCTCTTCACCGCCTTCGCCATGGAGTACCCGACGCAGAAGGACGCGCCGGTGGCGGGCAAGCTCGCCCTGGACGGCCTCCGGCAGCTCAACGACTTCAAGGGCATCGAGGACACGACCCGGAAGTTCCTCGCCAACTCGCAGCTGCCGCCCACCTTCCTCGCCGAGGTCAGGACGTTCCAGGGCGAGAGCAAGGGCGAGGCGCTCGGAGAGCTGGCCCTGCAGAGCTCGGCCGAGACCGGCGACGTGGTGGAGGGCCTGCTCAAGGTCGCCAGCGAGAACAAGGGCGGCGACCTCGCGGAGAAGGCGCTCTACGGCGCGTTCACCGCCGCACGGGAGAAGAAGGACTACGCCAAGGAGCGGGAGATCGGCGCCAAGCTCCTCACCGACTACCCGAAGACCGGCTACACCTCGGACGTGCTGGCCACGCTCGGCCGGCACTCCGCCGAGGCGGGCAAGTTCCCCGAGGCGGCCCAGTGGTACGAGCAGCTCGGGGCCCGCATGGGCCAGAACAGCGCCGGCTACGACGGCTGGATGGCCGCGGGCCGGATCCGCCTGGTGCTCAACGACCTGCCCGGCGCGGAGAAGGACTTCCAGTCCGCGGCCAACGTGGGCGGCAACCGCAAGGGCGAGGCGCTGGCGCTGCTCGCCCAGACCAAGCTCAAGGCGCGCGACATGAACGGCGCCAAGACCGCGGCGACCCAGGCGCTGGCGGCGGACAAGACCAACCCGCAGGCCGCGGCGGTGCTCGCCGAGGTGGCGGCGGCGCAGGGTGAGCGGCCGGATGTGCTGGCCAAGGTGCTCGCCCCGGTGGTGAACGCGCCCAGCAGCCAGGGCGAGGACACCGCCAAGGCGCTCTGGTACCTCGGCGAGCTCCTCTACCGGAACTTCAAGGCCATCCCTGCCGATCAGATCGACCAGAAGGTCGCCGCGCTCCAGCAGCTCCAGGGCATCTACAACCAGGCCGCCTCGATGGGCAGCTCGGAGTGGGCGGTGGCCTCGCTCTGGAAGCTGGGCCTGTCGATGCAGTCACTCGCCGAGTCGGTGGAGGCCACCCCCACGCCGGCGGGGCTGTCCGCAGCCGACGTCCAGCAGTTCAAGTCGGCGGTGAAGCAACAGGTATTGCCCATCAAGGAGCAGGCCGACGAGGCGTTCAAGACCTGCCTCGCCCGTGCCACCCAGCTCGAGGTCTACAGCTCCGCGGTCATCGGCTGCCGCACCCGGAGCGAGACCGCCCGCTCCCCGCTGCCCTCGCTCCCCGCCCCGGGGACGCTGCCCACCGGCTTCGCCGAGCTGCAGAAGAAGGCGGAGTCGACCCAGGACGCCGCCTCGCTCGAGGCGCTTGGCCTGGCCTACCTCGAGGCCCGGCAGATCCCCATGGCCCAGCTGTCGCTCGCCCGCGCCACCGAGCTCGGGGAGGGGCGCACCAGAGCGCAGAACGGGCTCGGCGTCGCGCTGCTCTACCAGGGTGAGCCGATGGGAGCCCGCGCCGCGTATGCCAAGGCCATCGAGTCGGACCCGGCCAACGAGAAGGCGCGCGCCAACCTCGCCGCCCTCCGCTGCCGATACGGCGACCAGGACGGCGCGCGCAAGGAGCTCTCCGGGGTGAAGAACGGGGCGCTGGCCGGGTACGACGTCGACCCGGAGTGGAGGGCCTGCCGATGAGGCGTGCCATCTCCGCACTCGCCGCAGCCCTGCTGGTTCTCGGCCTCGCCTGCTCTCCGCAGAAGGTCGAGGGGAGCCTCCAGGAGCTGCTCGACCTCAGCTTCCACGACATCAAGCTGCGCTTCGCCGGGGACCAGGTGGCCGTGCGCTGGACCCGGCCGCGCGGCAGTGGCGAGGACGCGGTGCTGGTGCTCTCCGAGAAGCTGGACGGGCTCACCGTCCGGACCGGCGACATGGTCGACCTCGCCGCGCCGCTCCCCGACTTCGCCCTGGCGGACGCCGGCTTCCCCGACGGGGGGCTGCTGCCCGACGGGGGCATCGCCACCCAGCAGCGGGGAGTGGTCACCCGCGACGTCTTCAACGACCCGCGCAAGACGTTCCCGCTCATCTCCGACGGCTACATGGTGCTCTACGACGTCCCGACCGACGGGGGGACGGTGAGCGGCAACTTCAGCGTGACCTTTGCACGGTGCGTGGACTTCGGGTGCGGCCGGACGGTGTTCGGCGACTTCAAGGCGAAGGTGCAATGAACCTGCGCACGACGGCGTTTCTCTGGGCGCTCCTCATGGCCGCGGGCTGCGGCGGCAAGTACGGCCGCACCGTGCCCAACGACATGGTGAACAAGCTCACCTACGAGAACAAGATCGACCTGGTGGAGGCGGAGAACGACCTCTTCGTCGCCTACGACAAGGTGGACGAGGCGGAGAACGAGATCCTCCGCACGCGGGATCAGATCCGCCGCGCCAAGAAGTCCGAGTCGCTGGCCAGCGACGAGATCGGCCAGGCCAAGGACCAGCCCACCAAGGACGTGGCCCAGCTGGCCCGCGACGAGGCGCAGGCCCGCGTCGACTATCTCCGCGCCCGGCAGGACCTCAACGTCCGCAACCGTTCGCTCGACGAGCTCAACCGGACCTGCGCCGTCGCCCGCTACCAGCTCGCCCGGCTCCAGGCGGTGCGCAAGGTGAAGGTGCCCGGCAGCGAGCGCTACGACCCCAAGGACTTCGAGAAGCAGGTGGCCTCGTGCCAGGCCGAGCTCGCGGAGAAGAAGAAGGCCTCCAAGCCCGAGCAGGAGCGGATGGAGAAGGCCCGGGCCGAGTGGGAGAAGAAGCGCGACCTGCTCGCGCGCAAGACCTTCGACGCCAGGGCCAGCCCGTTCGTGGAGAAGCTCTAGATGACCGGGGCCGCGCTCCTCCCCAGCCTCCTGCTCCTCCTGGCCGGCCCCGACGCGGGGAAGCTCCGCGAGTCGGTCAAGGCGGACGAGGCCCGGCTTCGCGACTCGCCCGACGACGCCGACGCGCTCCGCCGCCTGGGGATGGCCTATCTCTCGCTCGAGGAGCCGGACCGGGCGGTGCCCCCCCTGCGAGAGCTCGTGCGGCGGCGCCCCGGCCCCGAGAGCACGCTGCTGCTGGTCCGCGCGCTGCGGCTGGCCGGGGAGGCCGCCGAGGCCAAGACGCTCCTCGACGCCGCCATCGCCACCAGCCCCTCCGACCCCGCTCTGCACATCGAGCGCGCCCTCCTCGCCCGCTCGCTCGACGACAACGCCGGAGCGGTGAAGGCCTGGACGCGGGTCACCGAGCTCCAGCCGCGCGACGCGACCTCCTGGTTCAACCTGGCCGAGTCGCTCCAGCGTGCCGCCCGCATCGACGAGGCCATCGCCGCCGACCGCAAGGCGCTCGAGCTCGACCCGGGCCTCACCGTGGCCAAGGTGAACCTCGCCAAGGCGCTGGCCGAGAAGGGCCTCACCGGCGAGGCGAAGGAGCTGCTCGTCGCCGCGGCCCAGGCCGCGCCGCTCGACCCGGCCACCCACTACAACCTCGGCGTGCTGCTGCTCCGCGAGGGCAACATCCCCGGGGCCATCGGCGCGTTCGAGCGCACCCTCCAGCTCGAGCCGCACTCGGCCCAGGCGCACAACAACCTGGGCGTCGCGCTGGACTGGAAGGACGACGTCGACGGCGCCCGTCGCGAGTTCCTCGCCGCGACCCGCGACGACCCCCGCTCTGCCGAGGCGTGGTTCAACCTCGGGCTGTCGTACTTCCGGACCGGCGACAACCTGCGCGCCAACCAGGCCTTCGCCCGCGCCCAGAGCATCAACCCGAGCGCCAGCGCGCCCTACATCCAGCTCGGCCAGCTCTATCTGAAGCAGGGCAAGCGCACCCAGGCCGTCGCTGCCTTCCAGAAGGCCATCGCGCTGATGGCCGAGGACCGCAAGGCCTCCCGCAGCACCGAGGCATACCGCGGGCTGGCGATCGCCTACGTGGGCCTCGGTCAGTTCAAGCAGGCCATCGCGGTGCTGGAGAGGGCGGTCCGTGAATTCCCGCAGGACGCGAGCGCCCGCGCCGCGCTGGCCGACGCACACCTCGCCATGGGGGACCTCGATGGGGCCATCGTCGAGGCGGAGCGGCGCCTGCAGCTCGACCCGTCCAGCGAGGCGCGGCTCGAGCTGGCGGCGCTCTACTCCCGCAAGCGGGTGAGCGCCAAGGCCGAGCCGCTGTACCAGACGGTACTCAAGGAGAAGCCGGACGACCTCGGGGCCGCCCTCGGCCTGGCCGACCTCTACCTCGCCAAGGGCGACTACGCGGCGGCGGAGCGAGTGCTGGGCCGGGCGAAGGAGCGGCATCCGGACGACACCGCCCTGCTGTCACGGCTCGGGGTGCTCCACTCCCGCCGCGGGCGACCGGATCTCGCCTTGCCTGAGCTCGAGCAGCTGGTCCGCCGCGACCCGACCCAGCTCGAGGCCCGGGCCGAGCTCGGCTCGCTCTACTTCCGCGGCGGAGATCCGGAGACCGCCCTGCGCACGCTCCGGGCCGTGCTGGCCACCGACAGCCGCCAGCCACTCGCCCAGCTGTACCTCGGGCAGGTGCTCTTCGAGCAAGGTCAACCGGCGGAGGCAGAGAAGGCCTTCCGCGCCAGCCTGGCGCTGGACCCGAACTTCGGCGCACCGCACTTCTACCTGGGCCAGCTCTACGAGGCACAGGACCGGAAGAAGGATGCGCTCCGCGAGTACCGGGAGGCGGTGGCCCGCCAGTCGGACCTCGGCCCGGCGGTGGACGCGGTGAAGCGGCTCGAGGCGCAGGCACCGGGCCAGGTCTCCGCCGGTCAGCCCGGCGCGCGGTAGCCCCCCTCCGCTCTCAGGCGGCGGGTTCGCCGGGCGGCTTCCGGAACACCAGGAAGCGGAGCACCAGCAGCTGGCCCACGCTGAAGACGAGCACGTCGGCGATGAGCTTCGCCACCACCACCTCGACGTCGAAGCGGTCGGCGAGGATGCCCACCAGCGCGGCGTGGATGGACATCGCGACGAGCGTGGAGAGGATGAACCTCACCGCCTGTCCGGCGACCGGCGTGCCCTGGGCGTGGAAGGCGAAGGCTCGATTCAGGAAGAAGGTGATGGTGGAGCCGATGGCCACGCCCGTGGCTGCACCGACCGGCGTCGGCAGCTTGAGGATGCGCACGCAGACCAGCAGCACCGCGATGTCCACGACGGTGGCCAGCGCGCCGATCTGGAGGCTGCGCGCGGCCCAGGACTTGAGGACCCGCTGCACGACCGCCCGGAACCACCCGCGGGCCATCCCTTCGGGACGCGCTGCTGACGCGCTCACCGCTGGACCTCCGGACGCTCTCGCAGGGCCGCCGGGGCAGCTAGCGACGGCCGCCACCGCCGGTGTGTCCGCCACCGCCGGAGTGCCCGCCCCCGCCCCCACTGCCGCCGACATGGCCTCCGCCACCCCCGCCACCGCCACCGCCGCGCGGCCCCGGAGCCGAGAAGCCGTGGGAACTCACGGGCGCCGAGAAGCTGCGCGACGCGGACGGAGCGGAGAAGCTGCGCGGCGACGGCGCCCCGTACCCGCCGGCGCTCGGGACGCCATAGCTCCGCGCGGGCATGCCCGAGCTGCTCGGGGCGGCGGCGAAGCTCCGGGGTGCGCCGAAACCGGACTGCACCCCGGGCGTGCGGGACTGGGGCATCCAGTATCCGAGTGAGCGCGGGCGCGGGGCCGACGTCCCGGAGGGAGATGGAACGGACGGCGACACCGGCCGGGGGGGCGCCATGCCCGGACTCGACGGCGCCCCACGGTACGGACTCGG
The DNA here is from genome assembly GCA_017881345.1 of Myxococcaceae bacterium. Lineage (GTDB taxonomy): Bacteria > Myxococcota > Myxococcia > Myxococcales > Myxococcaceae > RPRB01. Next base: position 8,837 of record JADGQZ010000386.1, read on the forward strand.
GGCGGCAGGGGCCCGGAAGCCACCGCTCGGCGCCGGCGACACCGGGCTCGGGGACGGCGAGGAGGGGCGCACCGCGGTCACGCCGGGAAACGGCTGGCCGGGACGCGGGGCCAGCATCCCGGGCGCGATCCTGGATCCTGGAAGCACCGGCTGCACCCGGCCCGGCGCCGGCGGGGTGAACCCGGTCACCCGCGGCACGGGCCGGCCGACCGCGTGCTCCACCTGGGGCAGCGGCGGGCCGGCGTACCACCGCGCCCGGCCATAGCTCACCGCCTGGTGCACCGGGACCGTGGCCGCATACGCCGAATGGATGCGGTCCACCGGGAGGCGGTAGCCCCACACGTCGCGGTAGACGAAGACGTTGCTCGGGACGAAGCACCAGTAGGGCCGCCAGGGCTGGACCACCACCGCAAACCCCACCGGCGGGAGCGGCGCCCAGCCGATGTATCCACCGCCGAACCGCCAGTCGACCCAGGCGGGGGCCCAGACCGTTCCCGGGTACCAGACCCAACCCCAGGAGGGGGTCAGCGCCCAGCGCCCGTAGTGGAACGGCGCCCACCCCCACGGGTAGTCGCTCTCCCACGTCCAGCCCCAGTCCGAGTACACCCAGTGACCGCCCGTCGCGTAGGGCTGGAACTCCTCGCCCACCACGTCGGGGTCGGGGCGCCAGGCCCGGCCGTCGTTCGGGCCATCGCCGGTGTCCACCCACTGGCCGTACGGAGAGAGCGTCTCGTCGAAGGTGCTGACGTCCGCATCGCCCTCGGGCTGGGGAATGGGCTCGTCCTGGGCCAGGGCACGGGTGGAGGCCAGCGGGCCCCAGAAGAGGGCCGCCGCCACCAGGAGCAGTCGTGCGCGCCGCCTCGCCATCACCGGCATCCTTCCCTGACCGACCTGCCCCGGCAAGGAGCCGGCCGAGCCACTCGACTCGACGCAGAACCCACGGAACTTATTCACGCAGGGAGGGGGCTACTCCTCGATGAAGCTGTGCCGGCGCGTCTCGGTCTTTCCGCTCTCGATCTCCACGGTCCAGGTCCTGGACTTCTTCCCGTTCTGGAGGCGGACGGCGTGGGAGCCGGGCGGGAGCGGGATGCGCCTGGGCTCCTCGACGTCCACCACGAACTTCCCGTCGACATAGAGCTTTCCCCAGGGCTGGGCCGCCACCAGGAGAAACCCCGGAGCAGCGAGCGGGGGGGTCTCCGCGGCCCTGGGCGGGGTGGGAGGTGTGGGCACGCGCACCTCGGGCAGTGCCGGCGGGGCGGGAGCGGCCGCGAGCGGGATGGGGGCGGTCGGGCCGGGCTCTGGCCGCGGCTCTCTCTGTCCGGCAACGAACGCGATGCCGCCCACCCCGAGCAGCACCGCGACGCCGAGCATCACGACCGTCAGCCGGCGTCGACCCGCGCCGAGCCGCGCGGCGAGCGCCCTGGCCTCGTCGTCCCCCGGTGCGTTGGTCACCGCGCTCCCCTGCCCCGGCGCCGTCGCTGCGGAGAACCGCCGCGCAGCGGGGGTCTGGGTGGGGGCGAACGCCTCGTCCTCGAGCGGTGCCTTGCCGGCAGAGGGCGCCGTCTGCTGCAGGAGCCGGCCCGCCAAGTCCCTCCGCGTCTCCTGCAGCCCCGCGCCGCGCGCCGAGGTGGAAGGACCGGCAGAGGTGGGCTGCGACCGCGACACGAGCTGGAGCGGGACCGCCGGCTCGGTGTCCTCCTCGGACGCCGCGTCGTCCGGAAAGAGCGCGCGGACGAAACGCCCCACGTCGGTGTCCTCCGGGGCACGGGTGGCGGAGATGACGTAGGTGAGCAGGCGGCGCTCGAGGTCGGCCGCGCTCTGGAGGCGCCGGGCCGGGTCGCGCTGGAGCGCACCCATGATGGTATCGGACAGCGCCGGGTCCACGGCCGGGTTGAGCGACGAGGGCGCGACGATGTCCCGCTCCTGCACGGCCCGGAGCACCGCCAGGTCGCTGTCGCCGTCGAAGAGCCGGCCGCCGGTGAGCAGCTCCCAGAGCGTGATGCCGAGGGCGAAGAGGTCGGTCCGTGCGTCCACCGGCTCGCCTCGCGACTGCTCCGGCGACATGTACGCGAACTTGCCCTTCAGCATCCCGGCGGTACTGGCGCGGTTGCTGGCCTTGGCGATGCCGAAGTCGGTGAGCTTGACCGCGCCCTCGTACGACAGGAGCACGTTGTGCGGGGTGACGTCCCGGTGCACCAGGCCCACCGGCTGGCCGTGGACGTTCAGCCGGTGCGCGTAGCCGAGCCCACGGGCGACCTCGAGGCCGATCTGCGCCACCAGCACCGGGGGGATCGGCTGGCCCGCGCTCCGCGAGCGCCGGTGCACCTCGGCGAGCGACTTGCCCCGCACGTACTCCATCGCCAGGTAGTAGCTGTCCTCGTGTCGATCGAAGTCGAAGATGTGCACCAGGTTGGCGTGGTTGAGCTTCGAGGCGACGCGGGCCTCGGCGATGAACATCTGGACGAAGCTCGGGTCATCGGCGAGCGCGGCGCGGATCCGCTTGATGACCACCTGCTTCTCGAAGCCCTCCGGCCCGTGCGACTGGGCGAGGAAGATCTCCGCCATCCCGCCCTCGGCGAGCTTGCGCCGGATGACGTACCGGCCGACGGGAGTGCCAGGGTCGAGGGACACGGGTGCGAGACGGGGCGGCAGAGACTACCCCGGCCCGCCCCGCCCAGTCTCGCCCGCGCCCCCCCCCGGGCTCACTCGGAGCCGGGGGGATTCGCCCGGTGCCTTCGGCGGGTCAGCATCTGCACGGTCGCGGTGTAGAGGTGCTCCTCGGTGTAGACCCGCCGTGAGCGCCCGCGGGCATGGGTCGCGGGGGGGCGCTCGAGCCAGGCGAGGATGCGCACCGGACCGTGGCGGGCGAAGGGGGCCAGGACCTCGCGCGGGCACTGCCGCAGGTACCGGCGCACCAGCGGACGGAAGCCGCGGGAAAAGCCAGGGCCCAGGCGGGCGTGGCGCCGCGTCGGGTCGAGCGTGCCGTCGAAGCTGGGACTCACGTGGTACAGCTCGTGAATCAGCGTCTCGATGCGCTGCTCGGGGCGCGCCTGGCGGAAGAAGAGCGGGCGCAGGGTGACGCAGTAGAGCATCCGCCGCCCGCCCACCCGGACCACGGGCTTGCGTGCGCCGCCGGGGTCCCGGCTCTTGCCCCGGGCGAAGGTGAGGGGCTTCACCGACCCGCGCGAGGCCCGCCGTGCCTCGCCGGCGACCACCAGCACCCTCGCCGGAACGAGGTGGGCGAAGTCGGGCGAACGCGCCGCGAGGTCGCGCATCAAGGCGCGGATCGCGCGGTTCAGATTGGGGAGCCTCGACGAGGGGGGCACGCCGCGTCCCGGATGCTACAAGAAGTCAGTCGGTGACGCCCGTGACCGTGTTCCTCCTCGGACAGGATCCTGAGGCCTTTCCGCCCCCCGAGCGCGCGGACCGCTCGGGCCTGCTGGCCATCGGCGGAGACCTCACCCCGGCGCGCCTGCTGGCGGGCTACCGGCGCGGCATCTTTCCCTGGTACTCGGAGGGCCAGCCCATCCTCTGGCACTCGCCGGACCCACGATTCGTGCTCCTGCCCGGCCAGCTGCACGTGCCCCGGAGCCTGGAGAAGGTGCTGCGGCGGAGGACGTACGCCATCCGCGGCGACACCGCGTTCACCGAGGTGCTCTCGGCGTGCGCCGAGGCGCCGCGGCCCGGTCAGGACGGCACGTGGATCACCCCGGAGATGCACGCGGCGTACGTCGCGCTCCACCGGCTCGGGCACGCCCACTCGGTGGAGGCATGGCAGGACGGGACACTGGTGGGCGGGTTGTACGGCGTGGCGCTCGGCCGGGTCTTCTTCGGTGAGAGCATGTTCACCCGGGCGCCGAATGCCTCGAAGGCGGCGTTCGTCGCCGCCGCGCGAGCGCTGTTCGACGCCGGGTGCCGGCTGATCGACTGCCAGGTGGAGACCGAGCACCTGGCCCGGTTCGGCGCGGCGGACCTGCCCCGCCGACGCTTCCTCCAGCTCCTCGGGCCGGCGGTCCAGGGGGGCCCGCCCCTGCACCCGGTGTTCGCATCGCTCGCGGCTCCGGGTTAGGAGACCTCCTCGAGTGGATGCTCTGACCGACGGTTCCCGGCCGCGCCCGCACCCGGCCGCGCGCTGGGTGGTGGTGGGCGTGCTCGCCTTCGCCGCGGTGCTGGCGTTCGGCGTGCGCGAGCTGCTCGCCGACCGGGTGGTGCAGTCGCGCTCGGTGGCGATGATCCGCGCCGGCGCCTTCGCCCAGGCGCTCGAGGAGGCCGATCTCCGGCTCTCGCGGCAGCCGGACGATCCACGCCTGGTCGAGGTGGCGGTGCTCGCCGCTCGGTCGCACGTGGACCGGCTACTCGAGCAGAAGGCGCCGGTGGCCGACGTGGCGGCGTGGCTCGACTCCCAGCTCGCGCGGCGCGCGTACCTTCGGCCCGCACTCGCCGGCCGGCTCGCCGAGCTCCAGGCGGAGGCGGCACGCGCGGCGCCACCCGGCGGAGGAAAAAACTAGGCGCCTCGGGGAACGGGGGGAATGATTCGCGCAGCCTCAATGTTTTCGAGGCCGGGCTGCTGGATCTTCCCCCCGGTCCAGCGCCTGCCGGATTGAGCCGTCGGCCTCCGGGCCGCGGCTCGCCGGTTTTTTCGACAGCTACCAGCCAGGAACCTCGCTGTCGCGCACGTGGCCGAGCGCACGGCGCACCGGGTCCTCGAGCTTGTCCGGATCGAGCACCACCTTGCCGTCGTGGACCGCCCGGATGGCGGGCACCGGGATGGCGATGTCGCCGGAGTTCTCGATGTAGATGATGAGCGCCGGATGGGAGCCACTCCGCAGCTCGCGGACGGCGCCCACCGGATCTGTACCTTCCGCCGTGAAGACCTGGTCACCGAGCCGGATGGCGGCGTAGTCGGGCGTGGGCATGGTGGGAGAAGGTACCACCTGATCCGGGGCCCGGGAGTGGCCCGAGATCCTTTTCCGGGGAGCGCCGTTCAAGGCGGACGATGCGTTCGCTCCAGCGCCTGCTCCCTCGTGATCCCCGCGATCTCCAGATCGCCTTCCTCGCCACCTTCCTGGTCCTCGGGGTGGGGGTACTCGGGCTGCAGATCGAGCCCTGGATGCCGCCGCTCCTGCTGCTCTCGACCTGCTCGCTCCAGTGGGCGTGTGAGCGGCTCCTCGGGTTGCCCTCGAGCGGGTTCCGCTCGCCGCTCATCACCGGGCTCGGGCTGTCGCTCCTCTTGCGCACCGACGCGGTCTGGGTGCCACCGCTCGCCGCGGCCATCGCCATCGGGTCGAAGTTCCTGGTCCGCGTCCGCGGCAAGCACGTCTTCAACCCGGGGATGCTCGGGCTCACCAGCTGCATCCTCCTCACCGGCCACGCCTGGTGCTCGCCGAGCCAGTGGGGCGAGGGCATGGTGCTGCTCGCCTGGTTCGCGGCGCTCGGGCTGGCGGTGGTGCACCGGAGCTTCCGCTCCGACGTCAGCCTCGCGTTCCTCGGCAGCTGGATCGCGCTGAAGCTGGCCCGCGTTCTGTGGCTCGGCCAGCGCCCGGCAGTGCTCGGCCACCAGTTGCTGGTGGGGAGCCTCATCCTCTTCACCTTCTTCATGATCTCCGACCCGAAGACCACCCCGGACCGCCGCGGGGCGCGGATCGGCTACGGCGTCGCGGTGGCCGTCCTCGCCTTCGCGCTCCAGCACCAGGCCTGGGTGATGAACGCGCCGGTCTGGGCCCTCCTCCTCCTCTCGCCGCTGGTGCCCGTCCTCGACCGGCTGCTCCCCGCCTCCCGCTTCACCTGGCCCTCCGGCCAGCCCTCGAACAACCAAGGAGTCGTCGCCGTGCCCATCGCCGCCGTCGGTCGTGTCTTCCCGTTGCTGGTCGTGCCGCTGCTGGTGCTGCTGCACCCTGCCCCCGCCCTCGCGTTCTGCGGGTTCTACGTGGGGAAGGCGGACACCCAGCTCTTCAACGACTCGTCGCAGGTGGCGCTGGTTCGTGACGGCGACCGCACCGTTCTCACCATGAGCAACGACTACCGGGGGCCCCTGACCGAGTTCGCGCTGGTGGTCCCGGTGCCGACGGTGCTCGAGCGCGAGCAGATTCACGTCGGTGAGCGGAAGCTGCTCGAGCACCTCGACGCGTACTCCGCGCCACGGCTGGTGGAGTACTTCGATCCCGACCCGTGCATGGTCTATCCGATGGCCAAGGCCATGGCCGGCGCATCGGCGCCCATGGATGCGGCGAAGCGCTCGAGCGCGGAGGAGAAGCGCGACGCGGCGCTCGGAGTCCGTGTCGAGGCGAGGTACAGCGTGGGCGAGTACGACATCCTCATCCTCGGGGCGAAGCAGTCCGAGGGGCTCGAGACCTGGCTCCGCGAGAACGGCTACCGCATCCCGGCGAAGGCCGCCGCCGCGCTCCAACCCTACATCCGCCAGGACATGAAGTTCTTCGTGGCCAAGGTGAACCTCGAGGCCCAGAGGTCCAGCGGGGTGCAGTACCTCCGCCCGCTGCAGATCGCCTACGAGTC
>JADGQZ010000387.1 GCA_017881345.1 Myxococcaceae bacterium
CGGTTCTCCAGCTCGATCTCCTTCGCCACCGTCACGCCGTCCTTGGTGATGGTGGGGGAGCCGAACGACTTCTCGATCACCACGTTGCGGCCCTTGGGCCCCAGGGTGACCTTCACTGCGTCGGCGAGCGTGTTGACCCCACGAAGGATCGCGTCACGCGCACGGACGTCGAAAATGATGTCCTTGCTCATCTGGTGTTCTCTTTCCTGGTCTGAAGTGGGGAGGGATTACTTCTCGATGACGCCGAGCACGTCCTCTTCGCGGAGGATGAGGTGGTCCTCGCCCTCGATCTTCACCTCGGTGCCGGCGTACTTGCTGAAGAGGATGGTGTCCCCGGCCTTGATGTCGAGCGGGCGGACCTTGCCGTCCTCGAGGATCTTGCCGTTGCCGACGGCGACGACCTTGCCCTCGAGCGGCTTCTCCTTGGCGGTGTCGGGGATGATGATGCCCCCCTTGGTCTTGTTCTCCTCGGCGACGCGCTTGACGATCAGCCGGTCCTGCAGCGGGCGAATCTTCATGTTCGTTCCCTCGTGCATCTGTGTGGTTGGGTTGGCCGGATTGGCACTCGCACTCAACGACTGCCAGTCCCTGGGCGCGGCCTACAATAACCGTGGAGATCGATCTGTCAACGCGTCTCGGAGGTGATCCAAGGCCCGGAACTCACGATCGTTTTCGATCGACCGCCGGCTTGCTCCGAGCACTGTCCATCCCCGAGTGCCAGCCCCCGTTCTGGCAGTTCACTTGCACGAGTGCCAGCGCAACCCCCCGGAATTCCTGGATGTGGGGGTGCACGGGTGCCGCGCTCGTTGCTAGCCTTCGGTGGCAGGAGCACCGATGGATCTCGTTGCCGTCACGTCGCTGAAGCAGTTCTTCAAGTCCCTCCTGGACGAGGCGCTCGGGCAGACCGGGCTGGACGTCGCCGAGGTCACCGAGTTCTACCTGGCCAACCTCCTGGCCGAGTTCGCCGCCGCCGACCGGCTGTTCGCCCCGGACGCGCCCGGCGGTGCCGAGGAGCCGCTGGCGCTGCTCTGGCACCGGGCGCAGTCGGCCGAGCGTGAGGAGCGCATCCGCATGCTCCGGCGGCTCGGCGACGTCTCGCTCTACAAGGCGGGGTTCTTCGCCGGCGCGCTTCGCGACAGCGTGGTGGGGCAGGGCTACACCATCGAGATGGGCCGGACCGCCTACGCCCAGGTGGCCGGGCTCGCCCGCGGGGGCTTCGCCCACGTCTACGACGAGCTCGGCCGGAAGTTCCGCCCGCTGGTGGACGTGCTCGAGGGCATCGCCGCCCGCTCCTCGGCCCGGAGCTCCCCCGCCGGCGCCCTCCGGGTCTACGAGTCCTGGCGCCGCACCGGGAGCGAGACGCTCGAGAGCGTGCTGGTGGACGCGGGGCTCTTGCCACTGGGCGGAGGGCTCCCCAACTGAAGCTCGTCGACGAGGTCCAGGACCAGCTCGAGGCCATCTACGACATCGAGTGTCCCCGGGCCGCCGACTTCCTCCTCCACCCCGAGCAGGCCAACCTGCTCCGCTCGCCGGAGTCGGACGAGGAGCTCTGGCTCCACGAGGACGAGGACGGCCTCGAGGTGGGGCTCTACTACTCGGCCGCGCTCCGGACCCACCTGCAGGATCGCTCGCTGCACGATGCCGGCTGGCTGGTCCCCGGGCTCGACGCCTACTGCCGCCTCGCCGAGGGCGTGAGCCACTTCCTCTACCTCGCCCGTTCGGCCGCGCTCGGGCGGCGGCTGTCGATGCTCGAGCTCGAGGCCCAGGCCGAGGTGGACAAGTTCGCGAGCCTGGTGCTCCACCAGTGGCGGTCGCTCGAGGGCCGCTCGGCGCGAGAGCTCCATTTCCGCCTCTTCCGGGACGTCTCGTATCGACCGGGGCTCGGCCCCGAGGAGCGGTTCCGCTACGCCGAGGCCAACCGGCTGGCCGCCGCCTTCACCACCCGGCTGGTGGCCCACGTGGTGGCCCGGCGCCTCGATCGGCTCCTGGAGGCGCTGAGGTACGCCTACCGGCTCGGCGCCGAGGCCAAGATGCAGCACCTGGCGCGCGCAGCCTGAGAAGACTGGTAGTGTCGGTGGCCGTAAACCGTGACGAAGCTCTCTCTCCTCGCGGTGGATCCCGACCTCGAGTCGGCCCGCGCGCTCACCCAGGCCTTCACCCGCGCCGAGTTCGGCTTCCGGGCCGTGCCCGACCTCCGGCGCGCCCTCAACGTGCTCCGCTCCACGCCGGTGGACGTGGTGCTTGCGGTGGGGAACTTGGCCACACCGATGGTGTCCCAGCTCCTGGCGACGCTGGCCCATGACGCCCACCTCTCCCGGCTGCCGGTGGTGTTGCTCGGGGACGAGTCGCTCGAGGCCCCGCTGGTCTCCCAGATGCGGACCGGGGTGGTCGAGCTGCTGCTTCGCCCGCTCCAGCCCTTCGAGCACCCGGACCGCGTGCGCCAGCTCATGGCCGAGCTGCCCGAGCGGACCGGGCGGGTGGTGGGCTTCGAGGCCCTCCGGATGGTGGACCACATCCAGAAGACCTACCGGTCCGGCGCGCTCAAGCTGAACCCGGGCACGCCCTCCGAGAGCCAGGCGCTCTTCACCCACGGGGTCCTCCGCGGCGCCCGGCACCGTGAGGCGCGGGGCGAGGTGGCGCTCGCCGCGATGCTGGCCCTGCCGCGAGCCCCGTGGGCCTTCGTGCAGCTCAGCGGAGAAGGCGGCGAGGGCACCGGCGTCGCCATCCACCTGGACAAGGCTGCCCCCGTCCCGCCGCCGTCGATGGAGCAGAGCGGTTACGACATCCTCCCCGAGGACGCTCCGGAGGTGCTCCTCGCCGAGGGCACCGGGCCCATCGACGCGCAGGGCGAGGAGCTGCTGGTCATCGAGTCGGTCACCCCGACGCCCCCTCCGCCGCACGTCCCCATCCTGCTGGTCGACGACGACGAGGAGCTGTGCCGGATGTTCGGTGCGCTGTTCCGGCGCAAGGGCTTCGACGTCACCGTCGCCGAGGACGGGCTCGCCGGCTACGAGGCGGCGACCTCGGGCAACTACGAGCTGCTCATCGCCGACCTGAACATGCCGAAGATGGACGGCTGGGGGCTCCTGCGCCTCGTCCGGGACGACTACCGGACGCGAGAGCTGCCCTTCGCGATGCTCAGCTGCCAGGACCACTACCGCGAATCACTCAAGGCGCTGGACGCCGGAGCGCAGGCCTACTTCCCGAAGACGCTCCGGCTCGAGGCGCTGGTGAGCCAGGTCCAGTCGCTCCTCCAGCCCCGGCAGCAGGCGCGGATGGAGATCATCGGGGGGACGCTGCGGACCATCCCGGTGGGACAGCTCGGGGTGCAGTGGACCCTCCGGGAGATCGCCGCGGCCGGCATCACCGGGACCCTGCGGGCCCGCGACAGCTGGGCGACTTACGAGGTCGCGTTTCGCGACGGACGGGCGATCCACGCCTCGGCGCAGACTGGCTCGCACCAGGCAGTGGGCGAGCGGGCGCTCAACGCCTTCGTCGCGAGCCGCTGCACCGACGCGACCTGGACCTCGGGTGACCCCGGGGCCCGGCAGACGCTGATGCTGCCCGTGCCCGAGCTGCTCGTCCGGGCCAACCAGCTCCTCAACGACAACGCCCGGCGGCTACGCGACGGGTTGATGGTCAACCCCATCGAGATCCACGTGAACCCCGAGCTGTACGAGGTCTACGTCCGGAACGGGCCCCAGCAGTGGCTGCCCGCGGCCCGGCTCCTCTGCGAGCAGGGGCTCCCCCCGCGAGAGGTCCTGGCGCGGCTGGACGAGTCACCGCTCGAGCTGGAGGAGGTGCTGCGAGACCTCATCCGGCGCGGCGTGGTGTCGCTGAGCGCGCCGCCGGTCTGAGGGGGCGGCCCCGGCCTACAGCGCCGGCTTGGGGTCCGTTCCGTCGTCGTACTTGCCGGACAGGGTCTCGCGAACGTCGCGATCGAACTTGACCCGGCCGGTGGCCACCTCGCGCAGGGACAGCACGGGAGGCTTGTTCTTCGAGGTCTCCAGGAGGGGCCGCGCCCCCGCCATCAGCTGGCGGGCCCGCTTCGCGGCGAGCAGGACCAGGGCGAACCGGTTGTCGACGAGGGGGAGGCAGTCTTCGACTGTGACGCGGGCCATCTCGGAATTCCTCGGGAACCACCCCCCGTTACGGGGGGCGCAAGGAGCTGGACGTAACGAGAGCCCGAGGGGGATGTCAAGGCACGCCGCCCTCCCTAGCTTCGACCGGGCATGGGCGAGGCGCGGCACCCGAACCACCCCGGCGAGCTGAGCACCGAGGCCTCGGCGGCGGAGCGGATGCGCGACGGGGACGAGCTCGGCGCCCGGGCCCGGGCCATCCAGGTCCTCCAGGCCGCGGGGGTGCCCTTCCTGGTCGGCGGGGCCTACGCCTACGCCCACTACACCGGGATCTACCGGGACACGAAGGACCTCGACCTCTTCCTGCTCGGCCGGGATGTGGAGCGGGCCCTGGGGGTGCTCGCCGGGGACGGCTGGCGCACCGAGCACCATCCCGACGGCTGGCTGGCCAAGGGGTTCAAGGGCGAGTACTTCGTCGACCTCATCTTCAGCTCGGGGAACGGCGTCGCGGTCGTGGACGACGCCTGGTTCGAGCACGCGCTGCCGGGCCGGGTCTTCGGCCAGGACGTCCAGCTGGTCCCGGCCGAGGAGATGATCTGGAGCAAGGCCTTCGTCATGGAGCGCGAGCGCTTCGACGGGGCGGACGTGTACCACCTGCTCCGGGCGGTGGGCGCCAAGCTGAGCTGGGATCGCGTCCTCCGCCGCTTCGATCGCTACTGGGAGGTGCTGCTCGGGCACGTCATGTTCTTTCGCTTCGCGTACCCGAGCGACCGGGATGTGGTGCCGGACCGGGTGATGACCGGGCTCCTCTCTCGCGCGGTGGAGACGCTGAAGTCCGGCCCGGAGGAGGAGCGGGTCTGCCGCGGCGACCTCATGTCGAAGGTGAATTACCGGCTCGACCTCGACTCCTGGGGGTACGCCAGCGGGCGGGAGCGGGACGAGCAGGAGCGAGGAGCCGCCGGTGGCACGTGATCCCAGCTCGAAGGTCCGGGTGGCGGCGTCCGGCGACCTCCACTGCCGGGAGGACCATCACGGCCGGTTCCGGAACTTCATCAAGCACGTCAACGAGGTGGCCGACGTCCTGCTCCTCTGCGGGGACCTGACCGACCGTGGCACGCCGGAGGAGGCGCGCAACCTGGCCGAGGACCTCTCGGCGCTCCGCATCCCCTGCGTCGCGGTGCTCGGCAACCACGACTACGAGGCTGGAGCCAGCAAGCAGGTCTGCGCCGAGCTGGCCAAGGCCTCGGTGCACATGCTCGACGGCGACCACTACGTCTTCGAGAAGACGCTGGGAGTGGCGGGCATCAAGGGCTTCGGTGGCGGCTTCGGGCGGGCCACGCTGCAAGCCTTCGGTGAGTCGCCGACCAAGGCGTTCGTCCAGGAGGGCGTCAACGAGTCGTTGAAGCTCGAGGCCGCGCTCAGCCAGCTCGACACCCCCAAGAAGGTGGTGATGCTCCACTACAGCCCGGTGCCGGAGACGCTCCTGGGCGAGCAGCCGGAGATCATGCCCTTCCTGGGGACCAGCCGCCTCGCGTACCCCATCGACCACTATGGCGCCGCGGTGGTGTTCCATGGGCATTCGCACCACGGCTCGCGCGAGGGGAAGACCCCCGGCGGCATCCGGGTGCTGAACGTCGCGATGCCCCTCCTGGCGAAGACCACGCCCGAGCAGCGGTTCGCCCTGGTCGAGGTGTAAGTCAGGGGGGCCGCGGTCCGAGTAAGCTCCCGCGGAAGGATGGACTTCTTCCAGGAACCGCCGCGTCTCGGGAACCAGTACGACGGCGACCTCCTGCTCCGGAGCTGGCTGGAGCGCACCTTGCCGGAGCCCGTGCGCCGGGCAGTCACCCCCGAGCTGCGCGAGATGGGCGAGCTCGCCGCGACGACGCTCCTCGAGCTCTCGCTCCGCGGCCGCCGCGACGAGCCGGAGCTCTTGCCCTACGACCCGTGGGGCCGGCGGGTGGACGAGATCCGCGTGCCGGAGACGTGGCGCGCCTTCGCCGGCGTCGCCGCCCGGTGGGGGCTGGTCGGCATCCCGCACCAGCGCGCACATGGTGCCTTCTCCCGCATCCACCAGGCCGCGCTGGTGCATCTCTTCGGGCCGTCGAGCTCCATCTACACCTGCCCGCTGGCGATGAGCGACGGCGCAGTGACGACGTTGCTCGCACACGGGAACAGGGCGCTCGTCGAGCGGGCGGTGCCGCGGCTCACCAGCCGGGACCCGGCAAGCGCCTGGACCAGTGGCCAGTGGATGACCGAGCGGACCGGCGGCTCCGACGTCGGTCAGAGCCTGACCCGCGCGGTCCCCGACGGCGACCGGTGGCGGCTGCACGGGAACAAGTGGTTCACCTCGGCCACCACCAGCGAGATGACCCTCACCCTGGGACGGCCGGAGGGCAACCCGGGCGGTGGCCGGGGGCTGGCGCTCTTCTATCTCGAGCTTCGCCGGGCAGACGGGACCCCGAACGGCGTGAAGGTGCTCCGGCTCAAGGAGAAGCTCGGGACCCGGATGCTCCCCACCGCGGAGGTCGAGCTGGACGGGGCGGTGGCCATCCCGGTCGTCGGCCTGTCCGATGGGGTGCGGGCGATCGCCCCGATGCTGCAGATCACCCGGACCTGGAACGCGCTCTGCGCCGTGGGCTCGATGCGGCGGGGCATCGCCCTGGCCCGCGACTACGCCGGCCGGCGCTCGGCGTTCGGTGCCCGGCTCGCCGACAAGCCGCTCCACGTACAGACCCTGGCCGAGCTCGAGGCCGAGTACCAGGCGGCATTCCTCCTGACGTTCCGTCTCGTCGAGCTGCTCGGCAAGGTGGAGGCGGGGGAGGCCACCGACTGGGAGCGGCGGCTGGTCCGGACCCTGCAGCCCGTGGCCAAGCTGATCACCGGCAAGCAGGCGGTGGCGCACGCCAGCGAGGTGCTCGAGTCGTTCGGCGGGGCAGGGTACGTCGAGGACACCGGCATCCCGGTACTGCTCCGGGACGCGCAGGTGCTCTCCATCTGGGAAGGGACGACGAACGTCCTGTCGCTGGACCTGCTGCGGGCGCTCACCGGTGAGTCGGGGCTGCCGGACGTCGGCGCGGAGCTGTCCCGGGCCCTCGCCGCGGCGAAGGACGACGCGCTCGAGCCCGTGCGGAGCCGCGCCCGGGCGCTGATGGACGCCGCGGCCGGCTGGCACGGTGTGGCCCACCAGTCCGGGCCCGCGGAGATCGAGGCCGGGGCACGGCGGTTCGCGATGGCGGTCGGACGATCGCTGCAGCTCGCCCTCGCCGCCGAGCACGCCCAGTGGCTGCTCGGGCGCGGCGATCGCCGCGGCGTCGCGATCGCCCGCCAGCTGCTGGCGCTGAGCCCGGTGCCCGAGATGCTCGGGGTCCTCGACACCGAGGACGCACGGAGAGCGGCGCAACTCGACGACTAGCTGCTGCCCGCTCCCTGCCCGACCAAGGGGGTCGGGCCAGAGACAGCGCAGCACGCGGCGTGGGTAACTTGCCGGCGACGATGCGTTTCCCTCTGAACTTCGACTGGATCGACGAGCGGCTGGCCGTGGGCGGGCGCTTCCCGATGGAGGCAGCGGAGCAGCTCGCGAGGTGGGAGGGAATCGGAGCCATCGTCGATCTGCGGGTCGAGTCGCGCGACGACGAGGCGATGCTCCGGGCGCACGGACTGGAGTTCCTCCATCTGCCGACCGAGGACTGCTGCGCCATCGGTCCCCAGATGATCGACGACGGGGTGGAGTGGGTGCGGGCGCGCCTCGACGGTGGCGCCAGAGTGCTCATCCACTGCGAGCACGGCATCGGCCGGAGCGCGCTCCTGGCCCTGTGCACGCTGGTGGCCGGCGGGGCCGCACCGCTGGACGCGATGCGCCGGATCAAGGCCGCGCGTCCGGTGGTCTCGCCCGCGCCGGAGCAGCTCGAGGCCTTCCGGACGTGGGTCGGGCGCCACCGTCAACGGACCGGAGCACGCATCGACGTACCGACCATCGATGCGCTGGGCCGGGTGGCGTACGCCCACCTCCGCACGGCCGACTGATCGCTAGAACCGCCAGCCGAACCCGAGCGCCACCCGCACCGCGAACGAGGGACCGAACTGTGTCGTCCCGGTGACCGTCGTCTCGTGGTTGTAGAGGTACGTCGCACCGGCCACGCTCAGGTAGAGGTAGGTGCGGCTCCCGAGATCGCGGCTCACCCCGACGATCGGCGAGAGCTCGAGCGCGGCGGTGGTGCGTGGCGGGGCGGTCCCGGTGGTGCTGAACGACTGGTGGAAGAACGTGGCGCCCACGATGAGCCCGAGCTCGATCGACACGGGGCCCACGTCCCAGACGTACGAGCCCTGCAGCTCGAGGTCCCACTCGTTCGTCGTGGCGTGCAGCCCCTCGTTGGTGTAGCCGCTCTGACACCAGGCGACGCGTGGCACGAGGGTGATGGAGCGCAGGGCGATGGCCAGGCCCACACCCACCCCCGGGCAGACGCCGGCGTCGTTCATCAGAGCGGTACGGACCCGGACCTCGGCCTCCAGCGAGAGCGCCGAGTCGCGGCTCCCCTCGCCCTTGCGCACCAGCCGGGCGTAGGCAGTGCGCTGGAGCCTCGACTCGTCCACCGCGACCGTGGTGCCGGGCGCCACGGTCAGCGTGCCTTCCAGGAGCACCTCCGGTCCGCGCCCGCGGAGGAAGTACCGGCCGGCCCGGAGCGACAGCCGCCGCACCCGGTCGGCGCTCGAGACCTCGCCCACCACCGCTCCGTCGGCGTTCTCCTGGAAGACGAGCCAGGTCTTGCCCGGCGGCAGCTCGAGCCAGCCCCGCGTCGGCGAGCGCGCGTCGAGCGATGCCAGGACCAGATCTCCCGTGCCGCGCAGGTCGTACTGGAAGGTGGGGTGCTGGGTCCCGGCCAGCGTCCGGCTCGAGGCGCGGAGCGTGGCCTCGTAGGCGTGGCGGTAGGCCTCGTCGAGCGTCACCTTGCCGTCGCCGTTCTCGTCCGCTGCGCCGAGCAGGCCCGAGAGGAGCGCGTGGGTGAAGAAGCTGCCCTTGAGCTCGTCGGACTCCTGGCTGTCCTCCGAGGCCGAGCTGGAGGTGAGGAACACCGCACCTTCGCCGGTCACCCGCTCGTTGAGCTGGATGTCGAAGGGCGGGATCGGGGTGCCTCCCTTCACCCGGGTCAGCGCCCCGGAGCGACAGGAGTCGAGCACCAGCAGCCGGAACGCCGCGGCCGACCCACGCACCAGCTGCTCCAGCTCGGCGAGCTCGAGGCGGGATCCACCGAGGTGCAGGGCCCCGGCGTCGGCGTGGCCCGAGTAGTAGACCAGGAGCACCGTCGAGCGCCCCGCGCTGCGCACCCGCTCGTTCACCGCGATGAGCGCCCGGCGCACCGTGTCCGCGTCCTTGCCCTGGAGGAGGACGGTGTTCTCCGGACGGACGCCACCGACCTCCTGGAGGACCGAGGCCACGCGCGCCGCGTCCATCTCCGCGTACCGCAGCGGCACGTCGATGGGCTGGCCGAGGTTGTTGCCCACCACCACCGCGTACCGCTCCACCTCCGCCAGCGCGGCGGCGGGAAGGAGCAGCGCGAGGGCGGTCAGCGCTTGACGAAGCTCCACCGGAGCCCCTGGCAGTCGGTCGGGAGCGGCGCAGCGTCCGGGGCCTTCTGGAGCGCCAGCCGGACCGGCTCTAGCTCCACGGGCGAGGTGCAGAAGAGCCCGACCAGCCGCTCCTCGCCGGTGGTGGTGTCGAGCCGCGTGCCCAGCGGGAGCGGCACCTCGGCGCCGCCCGCGACCTGCGCCGCGCGCGGACCCTCGGGGAAGTAGATCGACGCCCTCCCCGCCGGGTCGACGCTGAGCACGGCGACGAACGCCGGCGACGGCGTGCTCACCGCGAAGCGCACCGCGTCGCCCGGGGCGACGCTCTCGCCCGGCCCGGCGCGGCGCACCTCACCTCCGTGCTGGACGAACATGGTGAGCGCGAGCCCGGTGCCCTTGGTCCGCTGAGCGGGCTCGCCCCGGAACATCAAGACCAGCCCGGCTGCCAGCGCCAGGCCCAGACCCGCGGCGGCGAGGGGAGCGCGGCGCCGGAGCGGTGGCGGCGCGAGCCGGGGCGGCAGGGGCAGCGCGCGCACCTCCTCGCGCACCCCGCGCATCCCGGCCACCGCGGCGCTGCAGGCGGCGCAGGCCGCGACGTGCGCGCCCACGCTCTCGCCGTCCTCCGGCCCGAGCTCGCCCATCATCCACCGGTCGAGGCGAAGGGCAGAGAGACATCCGTTCCAGCTGAGAGGAGTGGTGGCGAGGTTCATGCGCTCTGCTCCGCGCGGTCCCAGAGGCCCTGGGCGCGTTCGAGGAGGTAGCCCACCTGGCGGCGCGAGCAGCCGAGGAGCTCGGCCACCTCCGCGTGGGTCATCCCGTCCAGGTGGTGGTAGACGACCGCCGCCGCGACCTCGTCGGGCAGCAGGGCCAGGAGGCGCCGCACCTCGGCGGCGGCCTCGCCGCTCGGGCCCCCCGTCTCGCTCAGCCCCGGTCGCACGTGCAGCTCGAGCACCCGTGCGCCGGTGCGGGCCTTTCGGAGGTGGTTCAGGCAGTGGTGCGTGGTGGCCCGGTAGAGCCAGCCGACGATGGAGCCCGCCGAGCGAACCGCGTCGGGATTCCGGACCAGCGCGGCGAACACGTCCTGGAGGGCCTCGCGGGCGTCGGCCTCGCTGCCGAGCAGCGTGCGCGCCCGACGGAGCACCACGTGCCCGTGCGAGCGGTAGAGGCCGGCGATGGCCGCGGGGTCGAGGATCATGGGCAGGCCGCGCCCGGCCCCCCGGCGCGCGGGCCGAGCTTGAGGACGATGGCCTCGTCCAGGGTGGTGGGCAGCAGCCGGTACGGGGCCTTGCAATAGGCACGCGCCGTGCCCGGGTTGCTGGTCCCGTCGTCGGGCACGCCCCGGCGGACCAGTTCGGCAGCGCAGGCGTCCAGCTCGGCCTGGGTGAGGCAGGCGGAGAGCGTGACGACCCGCAGGAGGTGGTAGCCGGCGCCGAGCGCGCCTCCCAGCCACCACTCGGTGAGCGAGGTCGGCGGCACGTCCGAGTCCAGGTACATCACCCAGTGGTCCGGATCGTAGGTGTAGCTGGCGCTGAAGACGGCTGGGAGCGCGGCGATCTGCTCCGGCGCAACGCCGTACGGGACGGCAGCGGCGTTGGCGCGGGCCCAGCGCGGCGCCCCGGCGACCAGCGTGCGAAGGGCCGCGTCCGGGGCGGGCTTGTAGAGCCGGAGGATGAAGCTCGCCGGGAACCCGGAGGTGACCGGCGCGCGGGTGGCCAGCTCCTGGTCCTCGGTTCCCGGAGGAGGTCCGCGCTGCCAGAGCATGGCCGCCTCGAGCGGAGGCAGCTCGCCCGAGCTCTCCACCCGGCCCCGGAGGGTCACCAGCGGCTCACCCTGGTAGGCGGTGTCGGTCTGCGCGTCGCAGGCCGCCAGCGCCACCAGGGCGAGGCCCATCGCTGCCGCAGCGCGCATCGTCAGTACGAGAGCGGCGGAAACTTCACCGTCTGCAGCCACGCCGGCAAGCTTGCCACCTTCGCCGAGCGCACGCCGGCATCGCTGATGGCATACACGTACTGACCGTTCGGGGAGTCGGCCAGGATGCCGCGGCGGATCCACGGCGACCAGCTCCAGCTCCAGTTCTCGCCGGACCACGTCTGGTAGACGTCGGACATGGAGAGCGACCCGAGCGACTGGATGCCGCTCGCCGGGTCCACCTTGAACAGGCGCAGGTCGGAGACGAAGCTGGTGTTCCCGTAGTCCACGAAGGGGATGGCGAGCATCTTCTGCGCGGGCAGCCAGGTGAACGCCTTGGGGTCCCAGAGCGCGTCCGAGTAGGACCAGCCCTCGCCGACCAGCTGCACGGCCTGGACCGTGGGCGCGGCAAGGCTGGTGACGTCCAGGAGCGCGACCTTGAGCTGCATCCTGCCGGCGGTGCCGGGCTCGCGGCCGATACCGAGCAGGTGCGTGTCGTCCACCGGGTGGAGGTAGGCGATGAATCCGGGCATCTCCAGCTCGCCGACCTTGGTGGGGTGGGACGGATCGCTCAGGTCGAAGGTGAACAGCGGATCGACCTGGCGGGCGGTGATGACGAAGCCGCGGGGGCCCAGGAAGCGCGTCCCGAACGTGCGCTCGCCGTCCCCGTAGTCGTCGGTCTTCCCGACGAGCTTCAGCGCACCGGACTGGAGCGAGAGGACCGAGATGCGGTTCGACTGCTGCAGCGTGCCCCAGGGCGTGCCGTCCGCCACCCGGGTGGTCAGGTGCGTGGCCACCCGGAGCGCGCCGGTAAACTCGTCCATCCCGTACTGATCGTTCACCGTCCCGTCGA
>JADGQZ010000388.1 GCA_017881345.1 Myxococcaceae bacterium
CAAGTGGCCCAACGACATCCTGGTCTCGGGGAAGAAGGTTGCCGGGTTACTAAACGAGATGAACGCGGAGACCGAGAAGGTGAACTTCGTGGTGCTCGGCATCGGCGTGAACCTGAACGCCGGGGCCTCGGACTTCCCCCCGGACGTTTCCGAGCTGGCGACCAGCGTGCTGCGCGTGCGGGGCCGGCGGGTCGACCGCGCGGCGTTCGTCGCCCGGCTGATGAGGCTCCTCGAACGGTGGCTGGTCGTCCACGAGAACGAGGGGTTCGGGCCGGTCCGCGTCCGCTGGCGAGCGCTCTCCTCGACGCTCGGGCTCGAGGTCCTGGTGAAGTCCGAGCGCCGCGAGCTGCGGGGCGTGGCCGAGGACATCGACATCGACGGGGCGTTGCTCCTGCGAACCGAGGATGGAGTGGAGCGCGTCCTCGCCGGGGACGTGGAGCAGGTGCGGCCGCGGGTCCGCCCGAGCTCGTGAGACACCGGACGCCATGCTCCTGACCATCGACGTCGGCAACACCAACACCGTCATCGGGGTCTTCGATGGCCCACGCCTGGTGGACCACTGGCGGCTGACCACCGAGGCGCGGCGCACCGCGGACGAGTACGGGCTGTGGATTCGCCAGGTGCTCCAGTGGGCCGGCATCCCCTCGGACGGCATCGCCGCGCTGGCGGTGTCGAGCGTCGTGCCCCCGATGCAGTTCTCGCTGGAGCAGATGAGCCGGCGCTACTTCGGGCTGGCGCCGCTCTTCGTGGGCCCGGGGGTGAAGACCGGGATGCCCATCCTCTACGACAACCCGCGCGAGGTGGGCGCCGACCGGGTGGTCAACGCCGTCGCGGCCTACGAGAAGCACCGGGGTGGCCTCATCGTGGTGGACTTCGGGACGGCCACCACCTTCGACGCGGTGACCCCCAAGGGCGAGTACCTCGGCGGCAGCATCTGCCCCGGGGTGACCATCTCGATGGAGGCGCTCTTCCAGAACGCGGCGAGGCTGCCGCGGGTCGAGTTCGCGCGCCCGCCGGCGGTGGTGGGGAAGAACACCGTGCACTCGATGCAGTCCGGCCTGGTCTTTGGGTACGTGGGGATGGTGGACGGCATCTGCGAGCGGATGGCCCGCGAGCTCGGGTTCCCGGTGCGGGTGATCGCCACCGGCGGCCTGGCCGTGCTCATCGCCGGCGAGTCGCGGTGCATCCAGGAGGTGGACGAGTTCCTGACTCTCGAAGGGCTGCGGATCATCCACGAGCGGAACCATGGACACCCTTGACCTGAGCGCCAGCGTCAGGAAGCACGTGGATCCGGGTGCGCCGGTCGCCCTGCGGATGATGGCGGCCAAGGCGCTGGTCCCGCTGCCGCCGCCGGACATGGTCACCGCGCTGTTCCTCCTCACCGCGGACCCGGACGAGAAGGTGCGGGCCACGGCCGCGGAGTCCGCGGCAAAGCTCCCGGACCGCATCCTCAGCTCGGCCTTGCGGGACGAGGAGGTGGACGCTCCGGTGCTCGGCTGGTGCCTGGACCGGATGGCGCGGCAGGACGTCTACGCCGAGATGCTGGTCCTCAATGCCTCCACGCCCGACGACGCGGTGGCCCGGGCGGCGTCACACTGCAGCGCCCGCACGGCGGAGATCATCAGCCAGAACCAGCTCCGGCTGCTCCGTCACGAGGACGTCGTCCGGCAGCTGTGCCTCAACCCGGCCTGCGGTCCGGCGCTGATCGACGGCGTCTGCGACTTCTGCGTCCGCTCCGGCCTGCTCCTCGCCGATGTCCCGCAGATGCGCACCGCTCGGGTCCGCATCTTCGGTCCCGGGGCGGAGGCGGCGCCGCCCGATCCCGGCCCCACCGCCGACGAGGTCATCGAGGAGTACCAGGAACTGAGGGACGAGGACGCCCCTCCCATCGACGAGGGCAAGCGGCTCACCCTGGCCCAGCGGGTGATGAAGATGAGCATCGCGGAGAAGATCAAGCTCGCGACCAAGGGCAACAAGGAGGCCCGCAGCTACCTGATGCGGGACAGCAACAAGCTGGTCGCGGTGGCGGTCATCCGCAGCCCGAAGATCACCGACGGTGAGATCCTCGCGGTGGCGAACAACCGGGCCGCGCAGGACGACGTGCTCCGGGTGGTCTTCAACAACCGCGAGTGGCTGAAGGACTACCGGGTGAAGCTCGCCCTCACCAAGAACCCGAAGGTCCCGCTGCCGGTGGCGCTGAAGTTCCTGGCGCAGCTCCGCGAGTCCGAGGTGAAGGACCTCTGCAAGAACAAGAACGTGCCGTCGAGCGTCCAGATGATGGCGCGCAAGATGATGGACAAGAAGGCCGCGCCGAAGAAGGAGGAGAAGTAGCCGGGTCGCTTCAGGCGACCGCGGGCTCGTCGCTCGACCCGGGGTCGGGCTCGCCGCCCACCGGTTCCAGCGGGGCCCCGACCGGCTCGAGCGGGGTGGTGCTCTGCTCGGCGAGGAGCTGGCCCGCGACCGCGACGGCCTTCCGCGCCTTCTCTCGCGCCCGCTCCTCGGCCTTGAGGCGCGCGTAGAGGCGGGTCACGCGCTCGCGGTTCTTGACCGTCTCGTCCTCGAGCTCGGCCACCCGGGCGCGGAGCGCCTCGAGCTCCTCGGAGGCATTCTCGTTCCGGGGCTGCTCGCGGAGCAGCATCAGCTCGCTCTCCGCGGTCTCCGCTCTCTCGTGAAGCGCCTGCAGCTGTCGCTCCGCCCCTTCGGCGTGGGCGCGGTTCAGCTCGACGTCGCGGCGGGCGGCCACGAGCTCCTCCTCCAGCGCGCGGCGTGCCTCGTCGCCGTCCCCCCCGGCCTGCAGCGCCTGCTCGAGTCTCCGGCGTTCCTGCAGGGCCTGGTCGAGCCGGGTCTGGAGTGCCTTCAGCTGCCCGTCACGGCGGCCGAGCTCCGCCTTCAGCTCCAGCTCGCGCTGCTCCGCCTGGGCGTGCTGGTCGCGGAGATCGGAGGTCAGCTGCTCGGCGGCGTGGAGCTCGGAGCGGACGCGGAGCACCGCGTCGGCGCTGCCGTCCCCGCCGCTCTCGCCCGCGGGCTCCTCGACCAGCGCTGCCGCGGCCTGGACCTCGGCGGCGAAGGCGCGGGCCTGCGCGTCGTCGTCGCTCACCACCTCGAGGTCGGCCGGTGCGAGCGCCGCCTGCACCATCGTGGGGCCCCCGTCGTCCGCGGTGAGCTCGGAGAAGTCCTCCTCGGCGCCCGGAGCCGGGGCGTGCCGCGGAGGCGCAGCCGCTGGAGGAGGAGCGGGCGTGGCGGCGGCACGTGCGGGTCGCGCCGGGGAGGGAGGCGGTGGCGGCCCGGGTGCGTCGTCGAACGCCGCGTCGATGAGGTCGAGGTCCGGGTCGCCGGCGACGGTGGCCTCCTCCTCGAGGACGAGCGGCGTCTCCTCGTGGGCCCCCGACAGGCGCGCCACGGCCGCCACCAGCGTGGGGATGTCCAGCGGCCTCGGGAGGTACTCGTCGGCCCGGTTCTTCAGCCGGCGGTGTGCGTCGAACCCCTCGGGGTTCCCCACCAGGATGACGGGGATGGACTTGAGCACCTCGTCCTTCTTGAGCTTGCCGACGAGGAGGTAGCCGTTCTGGCCGGAAGGCAGCTCCACCGCGAGCACCACCACGCCCGGTGGGCGCTGGCGAACGCGCTCGAGGACGCTCCGGCCGTCGGCGGTCTCCTCGACGGTGTGCCCCCGCTGCTGGAGGGCGGCACGGACCCGGGCCGAGAGAGACGTTTCTCCGTCGACGATCAGGACGTGGGTGGGCATCGGCGAGGCCGAAAGGTTACCACGCGACCACGCCCAGACTTCAGTTCTGGAACCCGGCGGGGATCAGCTCGAGCGTCGGATTCCGGGGCGGGATGGGGAGCATCGGCCGCTGGTGGGCCGGCGCCACCACCTCGGCTGGGCGAGGGGCCGGGGGCGCGTCGTCGAGCCCGCGGATCGCGCGCCGCAGCCCGGCCTCGTCCATGTCCGAGACCAGCTCGTACACCAGCCCACCCGACCGCCAGCTCGCGACGCTGAAGCCGCGGACGCTGCGCACTCCCACCTCCGGCCACGGGGCGACGGACGGAATCTCGTGCTCCGCGTCATCGAGGACGAACAGGCCGAGGCGCCGGTCCGCCCCCCGCTGCCCGGCCTCGGGGAGCTGGTAGACCACGTACGCAGCGTCGTGCTCGCGGAGGTTGGAGAGGCGGGCGCCGGCGATGGTCGCGCCGGACAGGTGGGGCAGGGGGACGCGCACCTGCATCTTGTCGCCGAACCACCGCTCGACGTCGTCGCGGCTCACGTCGGTGAGCTCGTAGGGGAGCCCGCGCTGGTAGCGGAGTGCGGCGTCCTCGAGGATCTGCTCGCGGTGGCCCGGCCGCAGCTCGAACCACACCGCGCTGGCGCTCGCGGCCACCAATGCCAGGGTGCCCCACCGCGCCCAGGAGATCATCTGGACGCGTCGGTTCTCCTTCCGGATGCCGGCGCGCAGCAGCTCCCGGAGCGCCTCGGGGGCGGGCGCCCGGGTGCGGAGGTGCACGCTCCGACGCAGCGCGCCCTGGAAGGCGGCCTCGCGGGAGAGCCTGGTGCGGCAGGCGCCGCAGCTCGAGACGTGTGCCTCGATGTGCCCGCGTTCGGCCTCGTCGAGCTCGCCGTCCAGGTATGGATAGATGAGCGGGTCGAGGTCTGGGCAGGTCATGGGCGGCCCCGGGGGGCTCGGGCGTGTTGTCTAGCCCGGGAATCCCCGAAGTGGCCAGCGGCCGACCTGGAAGGGCCCGTCAGCCCGTACGGCGGCGGCGGTATGCGCCCAGGTCGACCGGAGCCCCAGGGGCCTCGGGCGTTTGTGCTGGGACAACACCCTGTCCGGCCGCGTAATCCCGGAGAGATTTCTGGAGTGCCTTCCGTCCACGGAAGAGTCGGCTCATCACGGTGCCGACCGGGACGTCGAGGATCTCGGCGATCTCCTTGTAGGAGAACTCCTGGAGGTCCGCGAGGATGACCACCAGGCGGAAGTCGATGGGGAGCCCGTCGATGGCCTTGAGCACGTCGTCCGAGAGCAGACGGTCGAACATGTACTGCTCGGGGTTGGCGGCGTAGTCGCTGGCATCCCGGCTGACGAAGGCGTCGTGCACGGCCTCGCGCTCGGAGCCCTCGGTGACGTTCTTCTCCTTCACCTTGCGGCGGTACCGGTTGATGAAGGTGTTGGTGAGGATCTTGAACAGCCACGCCTTGATGTTGGTCCCGCGCTCGAACTTGTCGAAGAACCGGTACGCCCGCATGCAGGTGTCCTGCACCAGGTCCTCGGCGTCGCGGTCGTTCTTGGTCAGCCGGAGCGCGGCCGAGTAGAGCGGGTCGAGGTGGGCCAGGACCAGCTCCTCGAACTCGTGCTTGGTACGGTGGTTGTGGCGAAAGTCCAAATCCCGCTCCTCCCTGGCAACGCCAACACCGACGCCCAGGCCAAGGTTGGTCTTCAACTCCCCACGTCGAGATGCGTCACCGATTGCGAAGGTTTCGCACTCGCTCGTCAGGGAAGCAGCCGGACAGCCGAGCTATCGACGGCCGAGCGCCTGGTCGATCGGGACGTACGGGTGGCCCAGATCACGGGCCACGGCCTCGTAAGTGACCGATCCGCCAAAGGTATTCAGCCCGCGGGCGAGCGACTTGTCCTGGCGGACCGCTTCCACCAGTCCGAGGTCCGCGATCCTGCGGGCGTAGGGCCGGGTCACGTTGGTGAGGGCGAAGGTGGAGGTCTGAGGGACGGCGCCCGGCATGTTGGCCACGCAGTAGTGGACGACGCCGTGGACGACGTAGGTCGGGTGGTCGTGGGTGGTGGGGCGGCAGGTCTCGATGCAGCCGCCCTGGTCCACCGCCACGTCCACCACCACCGAGCCCGGGGCCATCTCGCGGATGAGATCCTCGCGGACGAGCTTCGGCGCCTTGCCACCCGGGATGAGCACCCCGCCCACGACGAGGTCTGCCTCGCGGACTGCGCGGGCGATGGTCTCCGAGTCCGAGGAGAGGACCTCCACCCGGCCGAGGAACACGTCGTCGAGGTAGGCCAGCTGGTTCTGGTTGACGTCGAGGATGGTGACATCCGCGCCCATGCCCACGGCGATCTTCGCCGCGTTGGTGCCGACCACGCCGCCGCCGACGATGGCCACCCGGCCGCGCCGCACGCCGGGCACCCCGCCGAGGAGAATGCCCTTTCCGCCGTGCTCCTTCTCCAGGGACGCCGCGCCGACCTGGATCGCCATGCGTCCGGCGACCTCGCTCATCGGACGGAGCAGGGGAAGGCTCCCGTCGTCGAGCTGGATGGTCTCGTAGGCGACCGCAGCGACCTTCTTCTTCAGGAGGACGCGGGTCAGCTCCGGGTCCACGCCCGCCAGGTGGAAGTAGGTGTAGACGATCTGGCCCTCCTGCATGCGCGCGTACTCGGGGGCGATGGGCTCCTTCACCTTCACGATCATTTCGGCGCGCTTCCAGACCTCGTCCGCCGAGGAGATGAGCTGTGCACCCGCGCGCACGTAGTCCGCGTCGGGCAGGCCGGAGCCGATGCCCGCCCCGGTCTCGACGATGACCTGATGTCCGGCATCCACGAGCGCCTTCACCGCGCCCGGGACCATGCCGACCCGGTACTCGCGAACCTTGATCTCCTTCGGAACGCCCACGATCATGGGCGGGGGCCAGACCACAGGGTGTCCCCCGGGGTCAAGCTCCGCGGAGACCGACGCGGGATGTTATGTGCCGGGCGCCATGCCGCTGTCCCGGACCCCCACGCTGCTGATCGCCGACCCGAGCGGAAAGGTCCTCGAGCACCCGCGGCTCCTGGCGACCGTCCGGTCGGGAGACGAGGTGATGCTCCCTCCCGAGGCCCCTGTCCCGCTGCCCGAGGGGGCCCGCCTGGTGCAGCTGCCCGGGCGGCGGCCGGTGGGCGTGGATCCCGAGTCGGGTGAGCTGGTGCTCCTGTCCGAGGTCCAGGTGGGCCGCCGGAGCTTCGTCCCGGACGCGGTGGGCGCACTGGTGCCCCCGGGCTGGACGCGGACGTACCTCCCGGGCGAGGTGAAGGCGGACGGCCCGGTGCTTCCACAGTGGGCGTACACCGCCGCGGGGTGGGATGGGGGCGGGCCGGTGGCCTGGGCCCTTCATACCGACCGGCGCACGCACTGGGACCCTGACCGCTTCTCGACGCCCGCGCTGAAGGCGCGGGTGCGCCGGGCCCGTGCGGACGATCCGGAGAACCGCGTGCTCCGGCAGCTCGAGACCTGCGCGCTCGTCTACCGCTGCTTCACCAGCCAGAACGTCTTCTACGGCCGGGACGAGGGAGCGCTCCCTGTCTCCACCATCTGCAACGCGGCCTGCGTCGGCTGCATCTCCGACCAGCCCGAGGATGGACCCCCGGCCTCCCACGAGCGGATCCACGACGGGCCGACCTCCGAGGAGCTGGCGCGCGTCGCCGTGGCGCACCTCCGCTCCGCCGGGCCGCGGGCGATGGTGAGCTTCGGGCAGGGCTGCGAGGGAGAGCCGCTGACCCGCTGGCGCATCATCGCCGAGGCCATCCGGCGCATCCGGGCCGAGACGCCGGCCGGGTCGCTGCACATCAACACCAACGCGAGCCTCACCACCGGGCTGCGCGCGCTGTACGACGCCGGGCTCGACTCCATCCGCGTGTCGCTCAACTCGGCCGTGGCCGACCTCTACGAGGCGTACTACCGGCCCGAGAAGTACGGCTGGGCCGACGTCGAGGCCTCCATCGCGCTCTCCCGCGAGCGGGGGGCATACGTGGCGCTGAACCTCCTGACGTTCCCCGGGGTGACGGACCGCGAGGGCGAGGTGGAGGCGCTGCGCGCGCTCGTCCGGCGGCACCGGGTGGACCAGGTGCAGACCCGGAGCCTCTGCATCGACCCCCTCCAGTACCTCGACGTGGCGCGGGACCGGGGGGCAGGAGGCCGGCCGATGGGCATCGCCCGGATGCTCCGGGTGCTCCGCGAGGACGCACCGTGGTTGCGCGTCGGAAACTTCGCCCGCGGCCTGGCCGAGCGCGCCCGGCCGGCACGGGCCTCCGCGGAGCGCTGAGCCGGGCTCCGGCCGGGGCGCCGGGACCTCGTCGGGCTTGCCGACACCGGGCGGGTCCCGATGTTGCGGGGCCCGGACCCGGGGCGCGACACCCCCGGCGGATTGCGAGCGGACCAGGGGTTCTGGCAGCGTGGCCCCTTCCCATGCTGATCCTCCTCAAGGCCGACGTCACTCCCGAGCAGCAGGAGGCCGTCGAGAAGCACATTCGCAGCCTCGGCTACGTCCCGCACGTCATCCCGGGCGCGACCCGCACCGCGGTTGGCATCACCGGCAACAAGGGTGCGCTCGACCCCGACCCGTTCCGGATGATGCCCGGGGTCGCGGACGCCATCCCGGTCTCGCAGCCGTTCAAGCTGGTGAGTCGCGAGGTGAAGCCCGAGGACACCCTGGTCAAGGTGGGAGATCTGACCATCGGCGGGAACGAGCTCGTCATCGCCGCCGGGCCCTGTTCGGTCGAGACGCGCGAGCAGATCGTCGCCACGGCCGAGGCGGTGCGGGCGCAGGGGGCGCGGATGCTGCGCGGCGGGGCGTTCAAGCCGCGGACCTCGCCCTACGAGTTCCAGGGCCTGAAGGCGGACGGGCTGAAGCTGCTGGGCGAGGCACGGGCGGTGACGGGTCTCCCGGTGGTGACCGAGGTCAAGGACGTGGAGAGCCTGGCGATGGTCGCCGAGGGCGCGGAGATGCTGCAGATCGGTGCCCGCAACATGCAGAACTTCTCGCTGCTCGAGGCCGTGGGTGAGCTGCGCCGACCGGTCCTCCTCAAGCGCGGGATGAGCGCGACCCTCAAGGAGATGCTGATGGCGGCGGAGTACATCGTCGCCCGCGGCAACCGTCAGGTCGTCCTCTGCGAGCGCGGGATCCGGACCTTCGAGACGATGACCCGCAACACCTTCGACATCAACGCCATCCCGATGCTGAAGAAGCTCTCGCACCTGCCGGTCTTCGCCGATCCGTCGCACGGGGTCGGTGTCCGGCACGGCATCGCGGCGGTGGCCCGGGCCGCGGTGGCCGCGGGTGCGGACGGGCTCCTCATCGAGGTCCATCCGGAGCCAGCGCGCGCCCTCTCGGACGGCGCCCAGTCGCTCACCTTCGCCGAGTTCAAAGATCTGATGTCGGGCGTCCGCGCGGTGGCGATGGCCATCGGGCGATCCGTCCCGGCCCCCGTGGCCTGAACGTGCGGGTCCGCGTCCGGCGCGCAGCGCGGCTCGAGGCGGACGTGCTCGCCCCGGGCGACAAGTCCATCTCGCACCGGGCGCTCCTCTTCGGTGCCCTGGGGACGACCACGATGCAGGTGCGGAACCTCGCGCCGGGCGCCGACGTCCGTTCCACGGGGGCGTGCCTCCGGGCGCTCGGGGCGAGCATCGCGGGGGGCGACGGGTCCGCCCCGGTGGTGGTGCGTGGCGTCGGTCCCGGCGGGTTCACCTCGCCCCACGCCCCGCTCGACTGCGGGAACAGCGGGACGACGATGCGGCTGCTCGTCGGTCTCGTCGCGGGCGCGCGCGTCTCGTGCACCCTCGATGGCGATGTGTCGCTCCGGGGACGGCCGATGCGACGGGTGCTCGCGCCGCTCCGGGCGATGGGGGCGCGGGTGGAAGGGCAGGGCGCGCCCGGTGACGAGCGGGCGCCGCTCCAGGTCGAGCCCGTGCCGACGCTGGTGGGCACGTGGCACCGGCTCCCGATCGCCAGCGCGCAGGTGAAGAGCGCCCTCGTCCTCGCCGGGCTCGCGGCAGACGGGGAGACACGGGTGCGCGAGCCGGAGCCCTCGCGCGACCACACCGAGCGGATGCTCGCGGCCTGGGGCGCGCCGGTGCGCGTCGAGCAGGGCGAGGTCGTCGCCACGCGGCTTCTCCGTCCCCTGTCCCTCCCCGAGGCGCTCGACGTCCCGGGCGATCCCTCCTCGGCGGCGTTCTGGGTCGGCGCGGGCCTCCTCGTCCCCGGTGCCCACGTCGTCGTCCGGAGCGTGGACGTGAATCAGACGCGGACCGGATTCCTTGC
The DNA here is from genome assembly GCA_017881345.1 of Myxococcaceae bacterium. Classification (GTDB taxonomy): domain Bacteria; phylum Myxococcota; class Myxococcia; order Myxococcales; family Myxococcaceae; genus RPRB01. Next base: position 10,031 of record JADGQZ010000388.1, read on the forward strand.
CGTCCTCGGGCGGATGGGGGCGCGGGTCGAGCTCGAGCCCGAGACGGCGCGCGCCGGAGACCCGGTGGCCACGCTGCGGGTGCGCGGGGGGCAGGCGCTCCGGGGCACCGAGATCCGCCCGGCCGAGGTGCCGTCGCTGCTCGACGAGATCCCCCTCCTGGCCATCGTCGCGAGCCAGGCGACGGGCGAGACGCGCGTCACCGGTGCCGGGGAGCTGCGGGTCAAGGAGTCGGACCGGCTCCGTCAGCTCGTGCTGGGGCTGCGGGCGATGGGCGTGGACATCGACGAGCTCGACGATGGGTTCGTGCTGCGCGGACCGACGCCGCTCCGGGGCGCCGCCATCGACGCTGCGCACGACCACCGCATCGCGATGTCCTTCGCCATCGCCGGGCTC
>JADGQZ010000389.1 GCA_017881345.1 Myxococcaceae bacterium
CAGTCCCTCGCGCTCCTGGAAGAGGGGTGAGAAGCGGTCCACCCGGATCTGCTGGAACATCCGTGGCGGCTGGAGATGGGTGAGGCACGGCATCAGCTCCGCCATCGTCCCGTAGTCGGCGGGGTCCTCGCCGGGGAGCCCGAACAGAACGCTCCAGCTCGCCCCGATTCCGAGCTCGGCCGCATGGCGGAGGAACAGGACGTTCTGAAGCGCGGTGGTCCCTTTTCCCATCCGCTCGAGCAGGGGTGTGCTGAGGCTCTCGAGCCCGGCCTGGACCCAGACGACGCCGCTGCGGGCCAGCACCGCCATCTGGTCCCTGCTCAGGCCTGGGCGTACCTCCCAGAAGACCTGGCATCCCGGGTTGACCGTCTCCAGCCGGGGGAGAACGGTCCGGAGAAGCCCGGGGTCGAGGACGTTGTCCACGCAGTGGATGATCGGAATGCCGCCGCTCATCACGGAGCGAAACTCCTCCAGAACGCGTGAAGGGCTCTTGCGCCTGAAGTGGATCCTCTCGCCGTTGAGTCCGCAGAAGACGCAGTGACGCCTCTGGCCGTACCAGCAGCCCCGGGTCGTCTCCATGGGGAGCTGGAATTCCTCGTGCGGCAGCACGCCGACCCGGTGCGCCTGCCGGAGCCAGCCGTCGAACCGCGGCGTGGGGAGGCGGTCGAGCGGGTAGGGGTCGGAGGAATCCGTGGCGCCGCGAGGATTGCAGCGGCTGGCCCCCGTCTCATCGCGCCAGACGAGCCCTTCGATTCCCTCCAGGGCGGCGTGCTCGTTCTGGAGTGCGTTCGTTAGTTGCACCACGAGCTCCTCCCCTTCCCCGGAGCAGACGAAGTCGAGGAAAGGGAAGCTCCGGTGCAGCTGCTCCCCCATGTCGCCCTCGCAGTTGCATCCGCCCAGGATGATCCGGGACGAGGGGGAGGCGAGCTTGACCTTGCGGGCCAGCGCGAGCGCAGGAACGACATTGAAGAAGGTCCCGATGCCGATCACGCCGTAGTCCTGCCATGGGAGCCGCGCGACGATCTCGTCCAGGAACCGGCTGGCTTCCCGGGCGAGCTCCGGGACCTGGTCGAGCACCTGCGCGGGCACGGGCTCGTCACGCCGGGACTCCAGGTGCGCTGCGAGAGCCCGGACGCGATCCGGGTCGAGCTCGCGCCCGTTGAGAGTCGGCGCGAAGAGGAGGTCCCCCAGCAGGAGATGCCGGGGGGCCCGGCTCGCGACCCACGAGTAAAGCTCCCGGCCGATCCGCTTGCCGAAGTCGAGGTTCAGATGCTCGGTCTCCGCGGGAATGCCCGCCCGGTCGAGGGAAGCCTCCAGGAGCGCAAGGCCGAGATTCGGGGCGTCGAGCCGGAAGAACGGCATCTGGAGGAGGAGGACCCGGGGCGGCAGGCTCACGGGCAGTCCGCTTCCGGTGCCTCGGCTCCCGCGGACGTCGCGGCGGGCAGCGGCTGCGTGCCACTCGAGGCGTCGCAGAGCCGGAGCATCCGGCTGCGGTAGAGCGCTTCGAGAGAGTCCCGCACCATCAGGGGCGGTACGCCCGGAGGGAGCCATCCGTCGACGGGGACGTTGAGCGCCAGGTACCGGCCGTCGAGCAGGGCGAGCCATCGTCGATCGAGCAGCGTACGCACGGCCGCCTGGACGTCTCCGGGAGAAGCGCCGACGCGGGCGGCGAGGGCATCGCCGTCGAGACCCTGCCTCGCCGCGGTCAGGACGTCGCGCTCGACTCCCCTCAGGCTGGCATGCCTCCCGGTGGCGACGGCGCGCGAGTCGCAGACGTGGAGCGCGTCTCCCGAATCGAAGCTGATCAGGGCGGCCCGGCCGACCTCCCGGCGCCAGCTCGCCATGGCCTCGAGACACGGGCCGACGTAGGAGAACGGGTCGGGTTGATCGGCGTACTCGTAGTCGAAGTAGTAGGCCAGCCTCTCGAGCGTGCCTGCCTCGAGCGGAAAGAGATCCCGGTAGGCGCGCGCGGGGGCGACGTTCTTCAGCCGGTGGCGGCGGTCGAACAGGGGGGAGAACCGGTCCATCCGGATCTGATAGGACATGCGGGGCGGCTGGAGATGGGTGAGGTCGGGCATCAGCCCGGCCATCTGGCGGTACGCGTCCGGGTCCTCTCCGACGAAGCCGAACAGGACGTTCCAGCTGGCGCCCACGCCGATCTCCGCGGCGTCCCGGAGCAGGCGGACGTTCTGGAGGGCGGTCGTTCCCTTGCCCATCAGCTCGAGAATGGGGGTGCTCAGGCTCTCGATCCCGACCTGGACCCAGCAGACGCCGCTCCGTACGAGAAGAGCCAGCTGGTCCCGGTCGAGGTTGGGGCGAGCGGGCCAGAAGATCTCGCACCCGTGAGCGAGCTCGGCGAGCCGTGGCAGCACGTCCTGGAAGTAGTGGGGGTCGAGGATGTTGTCCACACAGTGGAAGACCTTGACACCGGTGCCCACGACGCCTCGGAACTCGTCGAGGATGCGCTCGGAGCTCTTACGACGGTAGGCCATGCCCTGACCGTTCAGTCCGCAGAAGACGCAGTTGCGTTTCTCGCCGTACCAGCACCCCCGGCTCGTCTCGATGGGCAGCTGCAGCTCGCCTTCCCTGAACATTCCGGAGCACCTGACCTCCTCCATCCACCGGTCATAGCGGGGGATCGGGAGCTCATCGAGGCAGAGCTGGGCCGCCTGCGCCCGGCGTGGGTCGGCGAGCGTCCGGCCTCCCTGGCGCATGACGAGCCCGGGCAGCGAGGGCGGTGGAGGCTGGCCCACCCCGAAGCTGCGGGCGAGCTCCACGAGGAGCTCCTCGCCTTCCCCACGGCAGACGAAATCGACGAACGGAAACTCGCGGTGCAGGACCTCGCCCATCTCCCCCTCGCAATTGCTCCCGCCCAGGACGATCGCGGGCGCGTGGGGGAGCCGCTTGATCCGCCGTGCGAGGGCGAGAGCCGGCGCCACGTTGAAGATCGTGGTGAGGCCGACGAGGTCGTACTCGTGCCAGGGGATCGCCCGGACATGGTGCTCGAGGAACTCCTCGGCGGCGACCGCGATCTCCCCGAAGTCGTGAACGACCCAGTCGGGCACACCCGCCTCCAGCCGGGTGCCGAGGGAGGCCACGAGCCTGGCCACGTGATCCGGGTCGGGCGGCGTCCCGTTCAGGCTCGGCGCGAAGAGCAGATCGCCCACGAGAAGATAGGGTGGAGAGCCGACGGCGAGCCAGTTGTAGCGCTCCTTCCCGATCCGGCGCCCGAAGTCGAGATTCAGGTGCAGCACGTCGCAGCTGACCCCGGCTCGAACCAGGGAGGACTCGAGCGTCGCGAGGCTGATGCTGGGGGCAGTGAGCCGGAAGAACGGCAGCTGGATCAGGAGGACCCGGACCGGGCGGCCCGGATCCGCCTTTGACCGCAGGAGGGAGAAATCCGGTTGCGCCCCGCCGGCTCCTGCGCACGCCCTCGATTCCGCTCGGTTGACAGACACCGGAGGGTGAGTAGCATCGACCATGGAGGAACTACTTATGTCACATCATAGTGTAGTTAGCTTCTGGCGCGAGGTCCAGACGAATGCGGAACTTCAGAGGAAGCTCGGTGATCTCTTGCAGCCGGGCGCCGCTGATCGTTCAGCCCGCGCGTCCCGGATTGCCCGGGATGCCGGGTTCGAGTTCACCCCCCGGGAGATGCAGGAGGTCGAGAGCGTCGCGGCGTTCTGGAAGCGCGTGGAGACGGACGACACGCTCTACCAGGAGCTCAAGCCGGCGCACGAGTCGGAGGCGTCGGAGCGCGCGAAGAAGGAGATTTCCAGGGTCGCCAAGGCGGCGGGGTACGACTTCCCCGAGGAGGCGCTGGAGTGCGTCACCAGCGCGCTCGTCAACTCGGGCCGAGCCGCGGCTGGCAAGGCCGGCCCGGCGGTTCCCCTGTCAGACGAGCAACTCGCCGGCGTGGCTGGGGGAGCCTCGTTCCAGGTCTCGTTCGACCTGGCGCGTCGTTCCCTGTGGCAGGAGGTCCTCCGGGTCGGCCCCGGCGTCGTCGGCGCCAAGCCCTGAGCCAGCCTCGCTCCACGCGGCCTGGCCGTCTATCAAACGCTCCCGGTCCTCGGGCTTCACGAGCCCCGGAGTCGTCTTCGCGGTCCGAATGAACGACTTCGAGACCAGATGCCCCTGGTCCCAACCGCGGTGATCGTTCCCGAGGCGCGGCGCCGCCATCATCAGGAAGCTTCTGCGGCCAGTGGTCGCACCCTGGCGCCCTTGAACAGAAGCCACAACATGATCCACAGCTCGCCGAACTCCGCGATGAGCGCATACCGGCCCACGACCGCCGCGTAGTCAGGCAGCAGCAACGACGTGAGACTGACCGCCACATAGGCGAAACCGTTGACGATCAGCAATACGCCCAGGATCCGCGGAAGGAAGCCCGACCTCATCACCAGGACGCCGAAGGGGAAGAGCCAGAGACCCCAGAAGATCTCGTTGATGACGATCCCCTGGCCATGCAGGCCGAGGAACAGCATGGCCA
>JADGQZ010000390.1 GCA_017881345.1 Myxococcaceae bacterium
AGGGACGGGTTGGATACGCTGCGGTGGCGCTAGACGTTGAAGCGGATATTGAGGATGTCGCCGTCGGCGACGACGTAGTCCTTCCCCTCGACCTTGAGGTGGCCGGTGTCGCGCATCGCCTGCTCGGTGCCCGCGGCCAGGAAGGGCTCGTAGGGCATCACCTCGGCGCGGATGAAGCCCCGCTCGAGGTCGGTGTGGATCTTCCCCGCCGCCTGGCGGGCCCGGGTGCCGCGGCGGATCGGCCAGGCGCGCACCTCGTCGGGCCCCACGGTGAAGAAGGAGATGAGGTCAAGGAGGCCGTAGGCGGTGCGGATGAAGCGGGCGAGAGCGGATTCCGCGAGGCCGAGGTCCTGGAGGAAGGCGGCCTGGTCGGCGGGCTCCATCGCCGCGATCTCCGCCTCCACGCTGGCCGAGAGGACGAGGCCCGCGGCGTGGAGGGCGCCGAGCCGCTCGGCGATGGCCGGGGGCAGGGGCTGCGCCGCCTCCGCCTCGCTGCGGTTCAGGGCGACGAGGAGTGGGCGGTCGGTCAGGAACCCGTAGCCGCGGAGCGCCTCCCGGTGCAGCACGTCCTCGGAGAGGGCCCGGAGCGGATGCTCGTGCTCCAGGGTCTCCTTCATCAGCTCGAACGCCTCCATCTCCTTCGCGTCGGGCTTGTCCTTCTTGGCGCGGTCGAGGCGCCGCTCGACGGCGTCGAGGTCGGCGAGGAGACACTCGGTGGCGAAGGCGTCCAGCTCGGCGGCGGGATCGGCGGCGGCGTCGACGGCGGGATTCGGGAAGGCGCGGAGGACCAGGCAGAGGGCGTCCTGGTCCGCGATCTGGCGCAGCGCCTTCTTGGAGAGCCCCTTGTGCTCGGCGCCGTGCTCACCCGGGCTGTCGCTGAAGACGATCTCGGCGTAGGTGGTCTTCTTCGGCTTGAACATCCCGCTGAGCTTGTCGATCCGCGCGTCGGGGACCTTCACCGTGCCCAGGTGCACCTCACCGCCGAAGCCGGTAGGGACGGCGAGGCCGGTGAGGGTGTTGAAGACGGTCGTCTTGCCGGAGCCCGCGAAGCCCACCAATCCGATTCTCATGCGGGAAACATCCGATGGGCAGGGCCGGAGCGCCAGGCGGGCCCACTTCCGGTTCGCGGCCAGCCGCCCCGGAACCCGGTCGGCCCCCGTGCGGCGGTGGACCGGGCCACTTGCGACGGCGGCTCCCCCGGCGGTCAATTATCCGCGCGATGGAGTTCCTCAACTTCCTCCTGATCCTCTGGGCCGCGTGGCTCGTCTGGCGCCGGCCGGAGCGCGAGCGCCTCGCGTTCGGCCTCCTCGTGGCGAGCTGCCTCCTGATGGCGCTGCTCTTCCTCGTCGGCACGCACGGCTCCCTGGTGCCGGGCGTGAACCTCTGATGAGGCTCTCCGAGGAGCGGCTGCGGGCGATACTCGCCTGGGTGGTGATCGTCCTCGTGGGCGGCCCCGTCGCGGGAGCGGTCCTCCTGGGCGTGCTGGCCGGCGACTCGCCCTGCATCCTGTGCTGGGCGCAACGGACGTCGATGGTGCTGATCGGCCTGGTGGGGCTGTTCGTCATCCGGTACGGGCCGCGCCCCAGGTACGTCGGGATGGTGGTGCTGCTCGGCGCCTGGGGCACCTTCATGGCGCTGCGCCACTCGGCCCTCCACCTGGCCCGCGACATCGGCCAGGGATTCAGCGGCGCGTTCTTCGGCGCCCACACGTATGTCTGGTCGTGGGTCATCCACTTCTCGGTGCTGGCGGTGATCGGGGTGCTGCTCCTCCTGTTGCGCGAAGTCGCGCCGGCGGAGGGGGTGCGCCAGCCCGGGCGCGCGGGTCGCTTCGCGATGGGGCTCTTCATCGTGGTGGCGGCCGCCAACGCGCTGCAGGCGTTCGCCTCCACGGGACCGCCGCCGTTCATCGGGCAGGGGGACCCGGTGCGGTTGTCGTGGAACCCGAAGCACTGGGTCTGGTCGTTCGAGGAGCTGGATCCGCCGTACGTGTCGTTGCGCGGCGGCTGGACGGTCCTGAAGCCCGACCCGGGCTCCGCCGACCCCGACCCCGCGCACGGGCCGCTGGCCGCATTGCCCGCGCTCGCCGTCTCGGCGTGGGAGCGGATCGCGGTGCCCCTCGAGGGGACGCTGAGCGGATTGGCCCGGGACCCGGCGTCGGGCCGCTTCGCCGCGATCACCGATCGCTTCAGTGTCTACCTGCTGGACAGCACCCTCGCGCGGGTGCTGCACCACGCGATCATCGACCCCGGCTTCAGCGTGGACCTCTCGCCCCTCGCCGGCGCGGCGTTCCTCGGTGGCGACACCGTCGCGGTCGTGGGGATCAACAAGAGCTGGGCGCTGCTCCGGCCCGATCCGAAGGCCGATGAGCGGGAGGAGTGGCGGCACTTCCTCACGTCCGACGGACAGGTGAGGGAGCTGGGGCTGGGCCGCTTCGCGACGGTGCGGGCCCGCCAGATGTACGTCCGGTCCCTCGCCTTCGATCCGGCGGCGCAGGAGCTCATCACCGTCAGCGTGCCGAACCCGCGCCACCGCCAGCTGGTGGTGTCGCGGTTCGCGCGGTCGGACATGGTGCTGGCCTCGGAATCCCAGCCGCGGCTCGCGGCGGCGCTGGCCCTGCGGGCGGGCCGGTCGCTGGCCGACTACCTGGTCACCGGGACCGCGGTGGCCGACGGGCGGCTCTACGCCGTCAGCGCCGCCTACTCCACGCTGCTCGTGGTGGACCTGCGGGACGGGACCCTGCGGG
>JADGQZ010000391.1 GCA_017881345.1 Myxococcaceae bacterium
AGCGCTTCCGGAGCTCGGTCGAGCTGGCAGAGGCCCTGGCACGGCTCGACGACGAGGGGAAGCTGCTGCCGATGCAGCGCACCATCGGCCTCCGCCGGGTGGCCGTGGCCGCGGTGGCCGTCCTGTCGATCATCGGTGGAGTCTGGTGGTGGTCCCACCCCCGTGCTCCCCCGGCTGCCCACGCGCCGGTGAGCGTGGTGATCAGCGACTTCGCGAACTCCACCGGGGATCCCGGGCTGGACCGGACGCTCGAGCCAGTGCTCAAGCTGTCGCTGGAGAGCGCTCCGTTCGTCACCGCCTACGCCCACAGCGACGTCCGGCGGGCGCTGAACGTGGAGCCGCCGGAGAGGTTCGACGAGCGCGCGGCGAACGAGCTGGCGGTGAAGCAGGGCCTGGGAGTGGTCATCGGCGGCGCCATCGAGCGCTCGGGGGACGGCTACCGGGTGAAGGCCACCGCCCGGCAGGCGGTCACCGGAACGGTGATCGTCGAGTCCGCGAGGGACGCCCCCCGGCGAGACGCGGTGCTGGCCGCGGTGGGCTCGGTGGCAGACGAGATCCGCCAGCGCCTCGGCGACGAGACGTCGGAGGCGGAGCAGCGATTCGCGATGGAGACGCTCACCGCCACGTCGCTGGACGTGGTGCACGACTACGCGGTGGCCATGGACGCGCTGTCCTCGAGCCAGTTCGACAAGGCGCTGGCGAGCTTCCGGGTTGCGGTGGAGCGGGACCCCAACTTCGGGCTCGCATGGGCAGGAATGGCGATCGCCTCGGCGAACCTCGGCAAGCAGCAGGAAGCGGAGAAGTACGTGACCGAGGCGGTGCGCCACGTCGACCGCATGACCGAGCGCGAGCGGTTCCGCGCCCGCGGCCTCTACTATTACCTGACGTCCGACTACCCCTCCTGCGTGAAGGAGTACGGGGCGCTGGTGGCGCGCTATCGCTCGGACGCAGCGGCCCACAACAACCGTGCGCTCTGCCTGACGCGGCTCCGCGAGATGCCGAGGGCCCTCGACGAGATGCGCGAGGTGGTCGCGCTCCTTCCCAACCGTGCGCTCTACCGGGTGAACCTCGCGCTCTACGCCGCCTACGCCGGCGACTTCGTGATGGCCCAGAGCGAGGCTGCCCGGGCGCAGCAGATGAGCCCGCTCGGGCATCTGCCGGTCGCCTTCGCCCAGGTCGGCAACGGGCGGCTGGACGAGGCACGGCGGACGTACGAGGCCTTCGCCAGGGTCAGCCCGCTCAGCGCCTCCTTCGCTGCGTCCGGGCTCGGCGACCTGGCCAGCTACTCCGGCCGGTTCTCCGAGGCGGCACGCATCCTCGAGGAGGGCGCCGCGGCTGACCGCGCCGCCGCGAACCCCGATCGCGCCGCGGCCAAGCTGGCGGCGGTGGCTTCCGCGGAGCTCGCCAGGGGCCGGAAGGACGCGGCCGTCGCCGCCGCGACGAGAGCCCTGGCCGAGAGCCAGACGACGAAGATCCGCTTCCTCGCCGGCCGCATCTTCGCCCAGGCGGGACAGACCGAGGCCGCGCGCGACCTCGCCAAGCGGCTGGCCGACGAGCTTCCCGCCGAGCCAAGGGCCTACGCCAAGATCCTCGAGGGGGAGCTCGCGCTGGCTGCCGGCGACGCGCGCGGGGCCATCACCCTGCTCGGCGAGGCCAACGGGCTGCTCGACACCTGGATCGGCCGCTTCACGCTCGGACGGGCGTACCTCGAGGCCGGCGCCTTCGCCCAGGCCGACTCCGAGTTCGACCGGTGCGCCGCCCGCCGCGGCGAGGCGCTGGCGCTCTTCCTGGATGAGGAGCCCACCTTCGCCTTCTATGCGCCCCTCGAGTACTTCCAGGGCCGCGTGCGCGAGGGTCTGGGCACCGCCAGCTATGCCGACGCGTATCGCCGCTACCTGGACCTGCGCGGTGCTGCCGGCGAGGACCCGGTGCTCGAGGAGGTCCGCCGGAGACTGGCCAGCGGACCCCACTCCTCCGTCAGTCGCTAGCGATCGTGGTCGTGATCATGGTCGTGGTCGTGGTCCGACGACGGGAAGGTGACCGTGGCGTAGTTCGAAGGACCGCTCTGCTGGTTGTCCTTGCAGTTGTAGGCGGGCGTGGGCGTGCACCCCGGAGGCGGCGGCAGCGTCGCCACGACGAAGTAGGTGAAGACTCCGCCCTCGTCATGGTCACGGCGCCGGTCGTGGTCCTCGTCGTCGTCGTCGCCGTGGCGGTGGTAGTCGATCACGCTGGTGACGGTCCCGGGGACCTTCGCCACGAGCACACGCCGGGCGAAGTTCTCCGGGGTGACGCTCGGTCCCATCACCCGGTACACCTGGTAGGAGATGACCGTCCCGAGGTTGGGGGGGGTCCAGCTGAGGCGGACGCCGCCGCAGTCGCGACTGGGTGCAACCGCGGTGAGCACGCTGGGGGCCGCAGCGCCGAACCCGCTCGCGGTCTCGAGGTTGAGGTCTCCGGGGCCAAGCGCCTCGTCGGCGGGGACGCCCAGGTCTCCGAAGCCGAGGTCTCCGAAGCCCAGGTCCCCGAAGCCCAGGTCACCGAACCCGAGATCCCCGAACCCGAGGTCTCCGAAGCCGAGGTCGCCAAAGCCGAGATCACCGAACCCGAGGTCCCCGAAGCCGGTGTCGAGCGACAGGCCGCCGCCGACTGCCGGTGCCGGTGGAACCGGAGCGGTCCCGGTCGTCGGGTCGATGACGCTGTAGCTCATCGCCTCGCTGCCCACCGCTCGCCTGGCCCCCACCTGCCGGAGGTCCATGGTGGCGAAGTCGTTCGAGCCGGCGAAGGACTGCCCGGTCACGCCATCGAAGTTCGCGTCCTGCGCATCGGTGCCGGTGATCCGGCCGTCGGCGTTCCAGTCCAGCCCGGCGCCCGTCCGCGGATCGCCGTCGATGCGGACGTACGCCGGGTCGGTGGCCGCCACCGGCGAACCGTCGCAGCGTCGCGTCGCCGGGGAGACGTGCAGCGCGGTGGCGATGAAGCTGCTCGCGGCCGGCGCGTACCAGCTCGTGAGGTACGGCGTCGCCACTCCCAGTCCGGCCGACTCGACGAGCGCGGCCTCCCCGAGCGCTGGCAGCTGCTGCCGTGAGAGGTCGACCGTGGGCACGCCGGCGGTGGTGAGCAGCCCGCGCACCTGGAAGAGGTAGTTCATCACGCTCTGGTAGTTGGCCTTGCAGTTCGGCTCGAGCGCGCCCGAGGGCACGACGCCACCGTGCCGCAGCCCGAGGTTGTGTCCGAGCTCGTGCAGCAGGGTCGACCCCTGAAAGAAGGGCGTTCCCGTCTGCTGGTCCCACAGGCCGAGGGTGATCATGAGATCCCCACCGCTCGAGTCGGCGATGCCCGAGTTGCGCCGCGGGACGGCCGGGTTGCTGGGCGACCCGTACCCGAGCGCGTGCGCGAAGAGCGCGTAGTGGAAGATGTCCTTCCGCGTCCGCGGCATCCGCGGCTCGCAACCGGCCTGCCCTGCACTGCAGGCAGCCGAGCCGTGGGCGCGATCGACCAGCGCGTCACGATAGGCCCGGAACCCGCTCTTCCAGCCCACCACGCCTGCGAACCCGGGGAAGGCGCAGCTCGCGCCCGAGGGAGTGAACCCACTCGCCGAGCACGGCGTCTCGCCGATCGGGTTTCCGCCCTTCGACAGCGCAGCGGGAACGATGGCGCAGTCGGGCGTCCACGTCGCCGGCGAGCCGCACGCACCCGGGTCGAAGGACGCCGGAGGCTGGTCGTTCGAGCCCACGTCGAAGTGCACGTGGATCGGGCACTCCCCGGCCGCAGCGGTGGACAGACAGACGCCCGCTCTGACCAGAGATGGTCGCGGCCCTGCGTTCTGCAACGCCGTGGCCACGGCCTGCAGCGCGCTCCTCGCGGGGAGGTGGCTGTGGCCGTCGCTGCCGGTCAGGTAGTCGACCTGCACGAAGACGTCCTGGACGTCGGGACTCGCACCCATCCCGCCGAGGTCCGGGAGCAGCGCCCCGGTCGGGTCGGCCAGCGGCCAGCTCGGGTACACCGACGCCAGGCGGCTGGGCTTGGAGGCCCACTCCGAGCGAGACTCCCAGACGTCGAGCAGACCATCGCCGTCGCGGTCCTGGACCACCACGCTCAGGACGGCGGCTCCCAGGCTCAGGCAGTCGAAGCAGCCCTTCTTGCCGGGGTCGATGGTCACGGTGGCCTTCATCGCGCCGGGCTCGAGGGGCAGGTCCGGGAAGGTGGCGACGTCGAAGCCGGTATTCCCGTTGAAGGGGTTGATGGCAACCAACCGGTCGTCGGCTCTCGAGGAGGTGCTCCGGATCTGCACGCGCTCGCTCTTGTTGGACTGGCCGTCGGCCACCATGAGCGTCATCCGCGCGCCGGCCGAGACACGCGATGCCTCGTAGAAGCCCTCGAGCGGCATCTGGAGCTGCGAGGTGCGGCGGTCCAGGGTGCTGCCGCCGTCGTAGAGGACGATGGCCCGGAGTGGTTGCCGGGGAGCCTGGTACCCGGTCGCCGGATCGTAACCGGTCACCCGGTAGACGACGACCAGCCCCGCACCGAGGGTGGAGGGCAATCGGTTGCTCCTGCCCATGTCGGGCAGCGTGACCTGGTGGCTGCCCGTGACCTGGACCTGCACCGGAAGGTTGGGAGCGGAAGGACGCACCCGGGGGAAGAACCGCAGCACGTCGGCCCGGTATGACCAGGTCGCCCTCGAGCCCCTCGCCTCGCCCGTTGCTCCGCCCTCGCCCCAGCAGGGTGCGGTCCCCGCCCGGTTGAGGAGGACCGCGATCTGGCTGATGTCGTTCCCCTTGAACTTCGCACCGCGCAGAGCGGAAGCGTCGGGCGCGTCGCTCGAGGAGATGGTCTGCCAGTAGAGATAGGCGGCGACGATCTCGGCACCGGCGGGGATCTGCGCGGCGTCGATGGCGATGTTGCCGGTCGCAAACCCGTTCACGCCCTTGCGCTGGAGGCCGACCCCGGCGGCGACGTAATCGCCGGTGACGAAGTAGTTCTTGAAGTAACCGAGCGCCTCCTGCGCACGCGCTGGCGTGGCGACCAGCGCGGCCGCGAGAAGCAGGGCCGCGCCGAGCCGGCCGGTGTGGCGGCCCGTGGGCTGTGTCGTCATCACCATGGTGTTCCCCTCGTCTTCAAGACGTGTCCGGCGAGGCGCGAACTTTCGCTCATCCGCGGTACCGGTGTCGTACGGATCGGCACAATTCCTCGTGAGTCGGTTTTGCCCCGCCGGGTTCGGGGACCCACACGCCGCGGCACGTCAATCCAGCGTTCGAGCGCGCCCGCGGCGGCGAGGCCTCACCGCCCGTCGCGCGGGGAGGCCCGGACCGGAGCGGCCAAGGGCGGAGGGCAGGTTCGGGTCTCGCGGAGCGCGAGCGCGGCGGCGAGCATCCCCTCTGCCGGGTCTCCGAGCGCGTGGGTGAGGTCGTCCGCTGCAGTGCAGTCGGGCACCAGCCCGTCGTCGTACTCTGCCAGGTGCAGGCTGTTGGACTCGCGGGCCGCGATGAGGACGTACGTGGTACCGCAGTTCTCGGGCTCGTCGAGGGCGTACGGCTTGCCGCAGGTCGTGGTGCCGACCTGAACGACGGTCATGTACGGCCGGAGCCCGTTGATCAGGCTCTCGGCGGCGGAGCAGGTCGCCTCGGTGGTGAGCACGAAGACACGGGGCAGCGAGAGCGTGGGTGAGCCCGTCGCGTCGGGGAAGTGGACCACCTCGTCGGCGGGCTGCCCCTCGGCGCGTCGCGCCTGCTGCGTCCTCGGATTGGGGGTGAAGTACGCGAACACGCCCGATCCGACCCGGTCGCCCGCGATGAGCGTGCCGAACGCGGCGACGACCGGCGCGATGCCACCGGGGTTGTAGCGGACGTCGAGCACGAGGTCGGTCACCCCGGCCGCCAGGAAGCGCCGCACCGCGGCGGTCATGTCGCCCACCGGATCGCCGAGCTGTGAGGTGAAGGCCACGTAGCCCACCCTCCCCTGGGGCCGATCGAGGACGGTGGTGAGGAGCACGCCAGGGTCGGAGAAGGTCACCAGACCGAGGTCAACCGTGCGGGTGGCACCCGCGGGATCGGCGAGCGTGATCGCCACCGGTCCGGAGCCCGGGGGCGGAGAGAGCGCGGCGGACAGCCCCGCCGCACCGAGCGTCTCGACGGGCGTGCCGGCAACGGCGACGACCCGGTCCCCCCGCCGGACCCCGGCCAGCGCCGCGGGCGTCTGGTCCCGGACGTAGAGCGCGCGGGCGTCGGTGCCGTGGAGCGCCCAGCGGACGCCCTGCCAGACCGGCAACGCAGCCTGGAAGAGGGCCGTGGGGTACGCCTCGCTGAAGCGATCGCGCGGGCGGCCGGAGGCGGTGGGTGTGCGGACGAGGAGGGCCCGGAAGTAGGCCTCGGGCGTCGCGGACGCGGACGGGTCGGCGTCGACGACGTCGTCCGCCCAGAGGTAGAGCGCGTCCACCGTGCTGCGGACCCACTGCCACGTCGCCGCTGGGTCATCGCAGCGATTGGCGACCGTGCTCGCCGGGGGAAAGCGCGACGGCACCGAGGACCCGGGCTCATCGCAGCCGATCGACGGCGCGACGAAGAGCAGGAGCAGGGAGAGGATCGACCGTGATGCGTGGGGGGGGCCCATCGAGCTGACCGGCGGCACCCTAGGCGCTGGAGACCGGGACTGGCGAGGTCCTTGCTTCGGGCTCGTCCCCGGAGGGGGCGCGGATGCGGATCTGGGCGGTGCTGGTGGTGATCGGCTCGGTGGGGTGCTCGGGCTGTTCGGGCGGGGAGACGCCAGCGTCTCCGGGCGAGGACCTCGGGGCCAGCCGCGACGGAGGCATCTGGTCTCCTGCCCGCGGCGCCGGCATCGAGGTGCTCGAGCGTGGTCAGCCGCTCCCCTCGTCCCACCTGGCCGACGTGGCCGAGCTCGCGCCAGATGCCGGCCCGGGCCCGTTCACCGACATGCGGGTCCGGGTCGAGGTCGGCGGAGAGATCCGCACCACGCCCTGCGTCGTGCCGAGCGGCAGCTACTGCGATGGCTTCGCCGTGGTGGACGCCCGGGGGCGCACCATCGCCGTCGATACCTACGCCTACCTCGGTGCGAAGCCGGCCTGCCGCAGCCGCTGGACCGCAGGTGCCCGGGTGACGTCCCTGTCGGGGATCTGGCAGCAGCACGCATCGCTCTCGGTGCTCGCCCTCGCCGGCTGCGACGGGCTCGACGGAGCCGAGGGCCAGGCCGCAGGAGCGCCGCCGTCCACGGACGACGTGCATCAGCTGCTCGCCGGGTGGGCCCCCGGGCTGGGCGTCTCGGTGCGGGGCGTCGTCGTCGCCCGCTGGAAGAGCGGCTCGGGGGCGTTCGGCTTCGCGCTCCAGGACCCGGGTGGCGCACCGGCCAGCGGCGTTCGGGTGGTCCGCTCCCGGACCTCGCCCGTCCCCGCGAGCGCTCCGGAGGTCGGCGACGGGGTCCGGGTGACCGCCCGGACCTCACGCAGCGGGGAGCACGTGCTCGAGCTCTGAGCGTGACGTCGGGGCTCCAGCATCCGCCCCCGGTCCGCTCCGCCCGCTCAGCGGTGCGGGTCGGTTGGCAGCGCCCGGCCGGAGAGCGCGCCGTACTTCGAGCGAAGGTAGGCGAGGAAATCCGTGTCCGTCAGCCCGTGCCCGGTGACCGCCTGCACCCGCTCCTCGGCCGATCCCCACGCGCCGTGGCGGTGAATGTGCTGGCCGAGCCAGGCCCGCAACGCGCCGAACTCCCCTCGGGTCACCTCGTCCCAGAGGACCGGAAGCGCCCGCTCGGCGGTGCGCATCAGCGAAGCGGCATACAGGTTTCCGAGCGCGTAGGTGGGGAAGTAGCCGAACTCGCCGTGCGCCCAGTGGATGTCCTGGAGCACGCCCTCCACGTCGTCGCGCGGGCGGAGGCCCACCGTGCGCTCCATCTCCGAATTCCAGGCCTCGGGCAGATCCGTCACCCGGAGCTCGTCGCGGAGCAGCCGGACCTCGAGCGCGGTCCGGAGCACGATGTGCAGGTTGTAGGTGATCTCGTCCGCCTCGACCCGGATGGGGGAGCGCCGCACCCGGTTGATGGCGCGATGAAAGTCCTCGAGCTCCACGCCCGCCAGCGCCTCGGGGAACGACGACCGTAGCCGAGGGTACAGGAACTCCCAGAACGGGAGACTCCGGCCCACCAGGTTCTCCCAGAGCCGCGACTGGGACTCGTGCAGCCCCATCGACGGGGCGGCGGCGAGCGGCGTGCGGTGGTGCGCGGCGGCGAAGCCCTGCTCGTACAGCCCGTGCCCGAACTCGTGCAGCGTGCCGAAGAGCGCAGGCGACGGGTTCACCGGGTCGATGCGCGTCGTGAGCCGGACATCGGTGGGGTGGGTCCCCCCGGTGAAGGGGTGGATGCTCCGGTCCTGCCGCCCAGCGTGCAGGTCGAAGCCCAGGAGCTCCAGCAGCTCGAGCGTGAACTGCCACTGGCGCTCGGCGTCGAAAGAACGCCCGTCGAAGATCTCCGGCCCGCCGAGCGCGCCGTCGAGGGCGTCGACCAGCGGGACCAGCGAGGCACGCAGCCGCTCGAGCACCGGCAGGAGCCGGGCGGTGGTCATCTCCGGCTCGAAGTGGTCGAGCAGGGCGTCGTAGCGCTCCCCGCCGTGCCCGATGGCGTCCGCCTGCTCGCGCCGGAGCTCGAGCAGCCGCTGCAGGGCGGGGGCGAACCGGGCGAAGTCGCGTGCGGTTCGGGCCTCGCGCCAGGTCTCGAGCCCGGTGGACTGGGCCTCCGCCAGGGCTCGGACCAGGGACTCGGGAACCCGGACCGAGTGATCGCGCTCGCGGCGGAAGACCTTCAGCATTGCCCGGGTCTCGGCGTCGAGCTCGACGCGCTCGGCGCGCTCGAGCCAGTCCCCCACCTCGGGGGCGACGAGCCGCTGGTGGTAGAGCCCCTGGAGCGTGGCCAGCTGCGCGGCCCGGGCCGGTCCCGCCTTCGACGGCAGGTACGTCTCCTGGTCCCAGCTCATCAGCCCGAGGACGCCCGCCAGGTCCTTGAGCTCGTGCATCCGCGCACGGAGCGCGTCCAGGGCTGGTTCCGACACGGTGTGGAGTGTGCGCGCCCTTGCACCCCCGCGGCAACGGGGCGAGGGTGCGCGGCACCGATGGCCAACGTGCTGAGACCGTTGCTCGACGACGAGGACGAGCGCGCCCTGCTCCGCTTCCTCGCCCAGACCCCCTACGAGGTGTATCCCCGGCGGGTCCCTCCGGACTGGAAGCCGTTCATCGCCGGGCCGGAGACGCACGGCCGGCTGCCTCCGGAGCTCTACCTCGCCGCGGCCGACCTGGGACCGGTGCTGGTGGACCGGGTGAAGCGTGGCCCGGACAAGGGGACCTGGCGGGCGGACGAGGTGCGCTCACCGGTCGTGTTCTGGGAGCGCTCGCAGCCGGACGAGGACGGCGCGCTCAGGGCGGGGGAGCTCTGGGCCGAGCTGGACGTGACGCCCCAGACCGGACGGCGGGACGCCGCACCGGATCGATTCCGGCGGCGCTTCAACGAGCTGGACACCTGGTTGAAGAAGACCTGCCGGCGCAGCGAACCGGTGGGCTGGCTCATCGGACCCTCGGCGGCGCGGCGCGCCCGGGAAGGGCTGGTGCTGCGCGCGGCCGGTCACCGCGGCGAGCTGCTGCGACCCTTTCGCTGACCCTGCGGCTGGGTCAGCGGCGGTTGCGCCGGACCCTGACCGGCGCCGGTCGGCCCACCAGCCTCAGCAGCAGCAGCGCCACGGCAGCGGCGAGCGGAGCGAGGAGGTCCGACGGAGACACGGGGAGGACCGACGTGGCAGCGAGAAGCACCGGGGAGACGTCCTTTCGTCCTGCGAGACAGCGTCGATTCCAGATCAGGTCGGACCCCGCCGTCCAGCCGCCCCCCATCCGTGCGGAAATAGAGCGTTCGCCACGGGTGGCACCGAGGTGTTTCCGTGGCTCCTCGGACCCGATCCACGCTCCGGCAACAATCGTCTCCCGACCTCGGAGTGGGGCGCGCTCCCACCAGCCACCGGCACGCGCCCGGCGGCCCCCGGCGCCCTCGGGAGATCGGACGGCAATCGCGATGGCGACCCTCGGACTGGTGCTCCTCGCCGCGGCGGCGGTGGGAGTCGCTGCGCTCGCTCTCATGCTCGGCCTGACGGTCTGGCACGTGCGGCGGCCCGGGCTGGTCCCGAGCGCCTGGCCCGGGATCTCGGTGCTGAAGCCGCTGTGCGGAGCAGACGACGACCTCGCAGCGAACATCGCCTCGTTCGCCGCGCTCCCCTACGCCGGCGCGTGGGAGGTCGTCCTGGGCGTGCGCTCACCCGACGACGCGGCGTGGCCGGTGGCGGAGGAGGCGGTGCGTCGCTGGCCAGAGCGGATGCGGCTCGTCCGCCAGCAGGGCGAGGTCGGGCTGAACCCGAAGGTGAACCAGCTGGTGGGGATGGCGCGGGCAGCCAGGCATGACCTGCTGGTCGTCAGCGACTCGAACATCCGGGTCCCGGACGCCTACCTGGCGGACATCGCCGCGCACCTCGCTCGGCCCGGCGTGGCGTGCGTGACCCATCCGATCGGCGGCGCGGGGCACCGGACGCTGGGCGCCCTCCTGGACAACCTCCACCTGGCCTCTTCCGTCGCCACGGGGATGGTGGCCGCCGAGCGGGTGGCGCGGAGACCGCTGGTGGTGGGCAAGTCGATGGCGCTCTGGCGGCGCGACCTCGAGCTGCTCGGCGGCTTCGAGTCGGTGGCCAACGTGCTCGCCGAGGACCACGCGCTCGGCAGTCGCATCCGCGGCGAGCTCCGGGCCGGAGTGGCGGTGTCGAGCCTTCCGGTGTGGAACATCGCCGTCGAGAAGAGCGTGGGACACTTCTTCCGCCGCTACCTCCGCTGGAGCGTCATCCACCGCACCGCGATCAGCTTCCCGGTCTACCTGGCCGAGTCGCTGCTGAACCCGATCCCCCTCGCAGCCATCGGCTACGCGCTCCGGCCCACGCCGGGAGCGGCGATCACCCTCGCGGTCTGCGCGCTGCTCAAGCCCACCCTCGACGCCGTGGCGTTCAGCCACCTCCGCCGGGAGCGCTTCAGCTGGCGGGCGTTCGGGGTGGTGTGGCTGAAGGACCTCCTGCTCTTCGCCACCTGGGTCCACGGCCTCTTCGCCCGCACCGTGGTCTGGCGCGGGAACCGGCTCCGTGTGCACCCGGGGAGCAGGCTCGTGCCGCTCGCGGATCCGATGCCGTGCCGCATTCCAGATGTCACCGGCTTCTCGGAGACGTTGCCGTCACTCCACGCCAGTGCCGTGGCAGTGATGTCAGATCTCAGGGCATGAGCTTGCACACCCTGGCGCACCTCTCGGACCTGCACTTCGGGCAGGGGCCGGCGCGCGAGGCGGTGGCGCTGGCGCTCTGCCAGGCCCTCATCGAGTCCTCCATCGAGCACGTGGTGGTCACCGGGGACGTCACCAACAAGGGCCGTGACGTGGAGATGTCCCTGTTCCTCGACGTGTTCGCCCCGCTCCTCCGTCAGGGAAGGCTGACGCTGGTCCCGGGAAACCACGACCGGATCGGGGACGACGCCGGCCGGGCGCTGATGAAGGGCCGCCGGGTGGCAGTGGAGGAGCACCCGGGGCTGTACCTGGTCCTGGTGGACTCGACGGGCGAGCACAACCGGAGCTACTGGGCCTGCCACGGTGAGCTGACCCGCCGGATGCTGGACGAGGTGGACGCGGCGCTGGACGCCGCTCCGGAGCGGTCGCTGGTGGCGGTGCTGATGCATCACCACCTGGTGGCGCTGCCGGTGGAGGGCTGGCTCGAGCGAATGAGCGAGCGACTCCGGCTCCCCTACTCCAGCGAGCTGCAGCTCGGGCGAGAGCTGCTCGAGCGGGTACGGGGCCGGTGCGACCTGGTGCTGCACGGCCACCGTCACGTGCCGCGAGAGAGCCACCTCTTCACCGACACCCACCGGCCGCTGGCGCTCTACAACGCCGGGAGCTCCACCGAGCTGGGACGGGTGCGGATCTTCACCCACGAGGGTGGGCGGATGCGCATTGCCCCTCGCTGGCTGTGGGCGGATCCGTCGCGCGCCTGGGGTCCGCGGCGGGTGCCGGTGATGGTGCCGGCGCCGCTGGTCTCCGAGCGCAGCGTCGCCTGACAGGCGAGCGATCGGCACCGCGACGCACTGCAGGCGTCCAGCGAACCTGTCCTCACTTCTTCTTCGCTTGCTTCGATTCCTTCTTGTGGCCTTTGGCCGCCTTGTCCTTCCGGGCTTTCTTGCCCTTCGACTTCTCCTCCACCACGACGAGGGCGAGCTTCTCCACCGCGCCTTCCTGACGGTCCTCGAGGTCGGCGAGCAGCCCCTCGTCGGAGAGGTCGAGCGGGTGCGAGTTCTCCCAGTCGCGCTTGGCGATCTCGTGCAGGCGCTCGACGACGTCGTCGTCGCGGACCTCGATCGCGAGCTCGCGCCGGCTGTCGAAGCTGCCCGGGGCGAGATTGATCGACCCGACGATCGCCGCCACCCCGTCGGCGAGCAGCATCTTCCCGTGAAGCTTCAAACCCTTCAGCTTGTGGATCTTGATGCCGACGTCGTCGAGGATCCGCAGGCCGCCGACGCCCTCGACGAGCTTTTCCTTCTTCAAGGAGTGCGGCGGGCGGGCCATGACGTGGACCTTGACGCCGCGCTCGGCGGCGCGCACGAGGCGCTCGAGGATGACGGCGTCCTGGTACCGCTCGTTCTGGACGAAGAGAGTGTGCTTGGCGGTGTCGATGAACCTGGCGAGCCGTTCGCGGCCGTTGATCGGGCACCAGATCAGGCGGGCCTCGGTGCCCGGATCGAACTTGCCGCGCTCCCAGTCGGCCTCGAAGCACTGGACGATCTCCCCGACCTCGTGCTTGTGGTCGGTGACCACGGCGTAGTCGCGCGTCTCGGTCAGGTTCTTCGTCGCCCAGTTGAGCGACTTCACGAGGGCCACCGCGTCGTCGGCGACCATTGACTTTTCGTGAGTCAGCTCCACGGCCGGGTTGCTGTCCTTGACGGCGACGCCGGCCTTCACGAGCTTCCGGCGCGTCGCCTCGTTGTCCTCCTCGCCGCTGCGGCGCTCGGGGTTCAACATGACCTGGGTCTTCACGCCGCGCTTGTGCGCGTCGATGACCGCGTCGATCAGCGCGGGGTCGGAGAACACGAACATCTTGATCCGGAGCGACTTCTTCGCGGCCGAGATCGCCTCGAGGATCGGCGTCGCGGCGTCGTCGGGCAGCACGATGAGGGAGCGAGACGACATCGATGTCCTCCTGCTCAGGCTTTCGCCGCCGGAGCGGCCACGGGGGGAGCCGGGGGAGCCGGCGGCACACCGGACTCCGACGGGAACTGGATGCGGTACAGCTCGGCGTAGAGGCCGTTGTTCCGGAGCAGCTCGTCGTGCGTGCCCTGCTCGTGGACGAACCCGTCCTTGAAGACGACGATCTTGTCGGCGTCCTTGATCGTCGAGAGGCGGTGGGCGATGGCGATGGCCGTCCGGCCCTTCATCAAGTTCTCGAGGGCCTCCATGACGATCTTCTCCGACTCGGTGTCGAGCGCCGCCGTCGGCTCGTCGAGGATGAGGATCGGGGAGTTGCGGATGATCGCCCGGGCGATCCCGATCCGCTGGCGCTGGCCGCCGGAAAGCGTCGCTCCGCGTTCGCCGACCGCGCTGTCGTAGCCCTTCGGCATCTTCGAGATGAACTCGTCCGCGTTGGCGAGCTTCGCGGCAGCGACGATCTCCTCGCGGGTCGCGCCCGGCCGCCCGTAGCCGATGTTCTCGGCGATCGTACCGACGAAGAGCACGGTGTCCTGCAGGACGCAGCCGATCTGGTTCCGGAGCGCCTTGATCTTGAAGTCGCGGACGTCGGTGCCATCGATGAGGACACGTCCCGACGTCGCGTCGTAGAAGCGCGGGATCAGGCTCGCGACGGTCGACTTCCCGCCGCCGGTCGCGCCGACGAACCCGACGAGCTGGCCGGGCTCGATCCTGAAGTCGATCTCCTTCAGGACGGGGGAGTCGGGCCTGTAGGCGAAGGCCACCTTCTCGAACGTGATCTCGCCCTTGATGCCCTCGGGCTCGCGCGCGTCGGGCTTCTCCGGGATCATCTCGTCGGCGGCGAGGATCATCTGGACCCGCTCGATGCCAACCGCGGCCTGGGCGATCGAGTTGGTCATCTTCGCCAGGTCCTGCACGGGCTTGAAGAACTTGTTCAGGTACGAAAGGAAGACCGTCAGCGCGCCGATGGTCATCGCCTCGTGCAGGATCAGCCATGAGCCGCGATAGAGAACGAAGGCCACGCAGAACGCGACCACCACCGAGACGACCGGCGACAGCAGCGACTTGATCTTCCGGGCCGCGAGTGCCGCGTCGACGGCCGCCTGGCTCGCCTCCTTGAGGTGCTCCTCCTCGAGCTGCTCGCGGCCGTACGCCTTGACGACCCGCATCGACTCGAGGCCCTCCTGGACGACCGCGACGATGTCGCTCTGGCGGCGCCGGACCTCGTGGGTCGCCTTCTTGACGGCCTTCTTGAACTGCATGACGAAGAGCAGCAGGAACGGCGTCACGGCCACGGCGATCAGGGCGAAGTCGAAGTTGAGCCAGAACATGAGGCCGAGCATGCCGATGATCGTCAGGACGTCGACGAGGATCCCGAGCGTCGCCGAGGAGGCGAAGTTCTGGATCGTCGTGATGTCCGTGGTGATCGTCGACAAGAGATTTCCGGTCTGCTGCTTGTCGTAGTAACCGAGCGAGAGCCGGTCGAGGTGGTGATAGACCCGCATGCGCAGGTCGTTGGCGACGTACTGGCCCACGCTCTCGGTGTAGTAGTTGTCGACGTAGCTCGCGGCGTTCTCCAGCAGTGCGATCACGATGATCATCGCCGCCGCCAGCGCGGCGAGGCCCATCTTGTGGTCCGTGACGTCGGCACCGACCATCCGCGTGACCCAGTGCGGCATCGGGTGGTGCCCGACGACGCTATCGAGCACGACCTTGAGTGGCCACGGGCCGGCGAGGCTCATCCCGGTCTCGACGATCATCGCGAGGAAGATGACGGTCAGCCGCCCGCGGTAGGGCCGGAGGAGCTCCCGCACGAGCCGGGTCATTCCCGCGCGGTCGCGGGGCCTCTCTGACTTGTCCTTCTTCGACATCGAGCCGCGTCTTACCGCGTCTTACCCTCCCGCAGCTCGGCGTGACCGGCGAGGGGGTGTCGGGCGCTCGCGTGGGTAGCGACTCGCCGAGCCAAAGCCGACGCGTTCGGCGACCTCGGTCAAGCCCAGGTCGTGGCAGCGGAGCAGATCCTTGGCTACGGCCATCCGGGCGTGGGGAGGCGCTCGACCCGGTGAATGGGTGGTTCCGGCCGGTGAGCGGCGGCGGCAGGCGTCGGAGCTGCCGAGGCCGGGCGACGCGTGCCACACTCGGCCGGAATGGGGTGGGTCGCCTACGGCATCGCCTGGCTCGCCGCCGCGCTCTTCTGGGCGCTGGCAGCGTCCTGGGGATCGCACCGCCCGCCGCGGGAGACGCTGATCTACGGCCTCCTGGCGATGGGACCCGCGGCGCTGATGGGGCTCGGGGTGTGGGCCATCAGCCGACGGGTGGAGTGGAACTGGCGGTCGCCGCGCTTCCTGGCGGTCCATGCCCTGGCGCTGGTGGTCTTCGTCGGCGTCTACGCGACGTCCTGGATGTGGCCCGACATCCTCGCCGGGCGCGGCGCGACTGCGGTGGCGACGCTGCGGACGTCGCCGATCCTGGTCTGGAACCTCCTGATGGGTACGTGGCTGTACCTCCTCGTGGCTGGGTTCTCCTATGCGATCCGCGCCCAGCGACATACGCGCGCGGTGGAGGCGGCGGCCGCCGAGGCGAGACTCCTGGCGCAGCAGGCCCAGCTCGCGGCGCTGCGCGCCCAGGTGAACCCCCACTTTCTCTTCAACGCGCTGCACTCGGTCGGGGCGCTGGTGGGGAACAACCCGGCGCAGGCCGACCGCGCGCTGGAGCGACTGGGCGACCTGCTCCGTTACGCGCTCCAGGCCGAAGACCAGGTGTCGCTCGGGCGGGAGTGGGCGTTCACCCAGGACTATCTGGCCTTCGAGGAGCTGCGGCTGGGCGCCCGGCTGCGAGTCGACGCCCGGCTGGACGACGCCGCGCGACGGGTCCTGGTCCCGCCGCTCATCCTCCAGCCGCTGGTGGAGAACGCCGTGCGGCATGGGATCGCCGATCGGCCCGAGGGCGGACGGATTGCGTTGCAGGCCCGGGTGGCTGACGACCGGCTGCTCCTCACGGTCGAGGACGACGGCCCGGGCAACGGCGCCAAGGCAGGCAACGGGGTGGGGGTGGGTTCGGTTCGGGAGCGCCTGGCGGTGCTCTACGGCGGCGCGGCGACACTGGAGACACGCCAGCTTCCGACGGGCTACCGGGTCAGTCTCGATCTGCCCT